>NZ_CP042331.1:3320000-3666666 GCF_008253865.1 Bosea sp. F3-2 | reverse complement strand
GCCGTGGATCGCATCGGGCGGCACGGTGAAGCTGTCGCCGGCCCTGAGGCGCTCGGTGCGCCCGGAGATGGTGATGTCGAAGACGCCGCTTTCGACCAGCGAGCACTGGATATGCGGATGGCTATGCGCGGGGCCGATCGCGCCGGCCTGGAAGCGCACGCGGACCATCATGACCTCGTCGCGATAGGTCAGGATCTTGCGCGTCACGCCCTCGCCGGCCGGCTCCCAACCGAGATCGGCGTCGCGGGCGAAGGGTTCGTTCTTGCGATCCATGTCGGGTCTCCCTCAGCGCGCGAGCCAGCCACCATCGACCGGCAGCACAACGCCATGGATGTAGGCGGCGGCGTCCGAGGCGAGGAACACGGCGGCCCCGCCGAGCTCCTGCGGCTCGCCCCAATGCCCCGCCGGGATGCGGGCCAGGATCGCGGCGTTGCGCTCCGGGTCGGCGCGCAGGGCCTGCGTGTTGTTGGTGACGAAATAGCCGGGCGCGATGGCGTTGACGTTGATGCCATGCTGAGCCCATTCGCAGGCGAGCAGACGCGTCAGCCCCGCAAGCCCGCTCTTCGACGCCGTGTAGGAGGGGATGCGTATGCCGCCCTGAAAGGAGAGCAGCGAGGCGATGTTGATCACCTTGCCGCCCTTGCCGTCGGCAAGCATGCGCTTCGCCACGCCCTGCGTCAGGAAGAAGGTCGACTTCAGGTTGACGTCCATCACGGCGTCCCAATCGGCCTCGGTGAAGTCGATGGCGTCGGCCCGGCGGATGATGCCGGCATTGTTGACGAGGATATCGAGGCGCGAGCCATCGGTCTTCGCCGCAGCCTCGGCCTCCTCGACGATCCGTGCGATCGGCTCCAGCGTGGCGAGGTCGGCGCTGATCTCATGGAAGGGCCGGCCGGTCTCGGCGACGCGGGCTTTCGTCTCGGCCATGCTCGAGCGGCCGACCGCGACGATGCCGGCGCCCGCATGGGCGAGCGCGACCGCGATCGCCTGGCCGAGGCCCGTATTGGCCCCGGTGACGATCGCGGTCCGGCCGCTCAAATCGAAGGCTGTAGGGCTTGCACTCATGATGGACACCGTTCTGATCGGGCCAAAACGGCCGAGAGCAAGGAGGAGCCCGCCGCCCGATGCCTGTTGGCATCGGGCAAGGGACCGACGCAGCTATCGGCCGTTTTCGCCCGACCCCTTTGGGGCGCGGGCCTTTTGATCGGCTGGTGTGTCGCGCGGCCTTGCAAGCCGGGCGGCTTGCGGCGGCCACGCTCCTGCCCGCCGATCAAAATGCCCTGCGTCAGAACGATGCCCATCATGAGTGCAAGCCCTTAAGCATCAGCGCAGATCGCCGGTCGCGACCATGTCCATGTCGGTGTAGTCGACATTGTCGCCACCCATGCCCCAGATGAAGGAATAGGCGCGGGTGCCCACGCCGGAATGGATCGACCAGCCGGGCGAGAGGATCGCCTGCTCATTGGCGACGACGAGGTGG
Organism: Bosea sp. F3-2; assembly: GCF_008253865.1. Taxonomy (NCBI): domain Bacteria; kingdom Pseudomonadati; phylum Pseudomonadota; class Alphaproteobacteria; order Hyphomicrobiales; family Alloboseaceae; genus Allobosea; species Allobosea sp. F3-2. Next base: position 3,665,186 of record NZ_CP042331.1, on the reverse strand, counting down.
CGGGTCTCCTGCGGCTCGCCCATCAGGTGGAAGACGCGGGCGTCGTCGGGCAGGTCGAAATAGAGATAGATCTCGCAGCGCCGGTCATGGACGTGGGAGGGCATGGTGTTCCAGATGCTGCCTTCTTCCAGCGTGGTCACGCCCATCACCAGCTGGCAGGTGTCGCAGACGCCGGGGATGATGTACTGGCGGATGACGCGCTTGTTGGCGGTCGCCTGCTCGCCGAGCGCGATGGTCTTGGCGTCGGCCGCGGTGATCCGCCTGGTCGGATGCACGGCATGGGCCGGCGTCGAGAGCAGGTAGAACTTGGCGGGGTTGCCGGCATCGTCGCTGGCGAAGGAGACCTCGCCGGCTTCCTTGCCGACATAGAGCGCATCGCGCTTGGCGAGCGCATGGTCCTTGCCGCCGACCGCGACCTTGCCGGGGCCGCCGACATTGACGATGCCGAGCTCGCGCCGCTTCAGGAAGGCGTCGGTGCCGACCGCCTTCGGCGTCGGCAGCACCACGGGTTTGCCGGTCGGCATGGCGCCGCCGACGATGACGCGGTCGAGGTGGCTGTAGGTCAGCTTGACCTCGCCGGGAACGAACAGCGTCTCGATCAGGAAGTGGCGCCGCAGCTCTGCCGTATCGAAGCCCTTGACGGCCTCAGGGTGTGAAACCTGGCGAATCTCGATGGTCATGATCGGTCCTTCAGTGGAACAGGCGCGGCAGCCAGAGCGACAGGCCGGGCATGTAGGTGACGAGCAGGAGCACGGCGACGCTGGCACCGTAGAAGGGCCAGATTGAGCGCATCGACTCCATGATGGTGATCTTGCCGACGGCGCAGGCGACGAACTGCACCGAGCCGACCGGCGGCGTGTTGAGGCCGATGCCAGCGTTGAGGATCAATACCACGCCGAAATGGATCGGATCCATGCCGATCGCCTTCACCACGGGTAGGAACATCGGCGTGCAGATGATGATCATCGGCGCCATGTCCATGAAGGTGCCGAGCACCAGCAGGATGATGTTGATCAGCAGCAGAATGATCAGCGGATTGTCCGAGATCGCCTTCATCGCGTTGATGGTCGCCTGCGGAACCTGCAGGAAGGCCATCAGCCAGCCGAAGGCGCCGGCGGTGCCGATGATCAGCAGCACCATCGAGGTGGTCCGGACCGCGCCGAGCAAGGCGTTCACGAAATTGGTCCAGTCGAGCTGGCGATAGACGAGCACGGTGATCAGCAGCGCGTAGCAGACGGCGATGCAGGAGGACTCCGTCGCGGTGAAGATGCCCGAGCGCACGCCGCCGAAGATGATGACGATCAGCATCAGGCCGGGAATGGCAACGACGAAATGGTGCAGCACTCCCGTAAGCCCCGGGAAGACCCCGGCGGGATAGCCGCGCTTGGCCGCGACGAACCAGGCGGTCGCCATCAGCGAGGCCGCGAGCAGGATGCCCGGCACGATGCCGGCCGTGAACAGGTCGGCGATCGAGATGCCGCTGCCGGCCGCGAGCGAGTAGAGGATCATGTTGTGCGACGGCGGCAGCATCAGCGCGATGATGGCGGCGTTCGCGGTGACGTTGACGGCATAGTCGGCGGCGTAGCCGCGCTTGACCATCTGCGGGATCATGATGCCGCCGATCGCCGAGGCATCGGCGACTGCCGAACCGGAGATGCCGCCGAACAGCGTGCAGGCGACGACGTTGACCTGCCCGAGGCCGCCGCGCAGATGCCCGACCAGCGAGGCGGCGAAGGCGATGATGCGCTCGGCGATGCCGCCGCGGATCATCAGGTCGCCCGAGAAGATGAAGAAGGGGATCGCCATCAGTGAGAATACGCTGATCTGCGAGTTGATCTGCTGGAAGACGACGACGGGCGGGATGCCCATGTAGAGCACGGTCGCCAGCGAGGAGAGCCCGAGGCAGAAGGCGACCGGAGCGCCTATCAGCAGCAGCGCCGAGAAGACGCCGAAGAGAACCCAGATTTCCATGGCTCAGAGCTCTCCGCCGCCGGCCCGCTCGGCCTTGATGCGCAACGGGACGCGCGGAACGCCGGTTGCGATCAGCAACAGGCGCTCGACGCTGAAGAAGGTAATCAGCACACCGCCGATGACGAGCGGGACATAGTCCCAGGATTTGGCGATGCCGATCAGTGGGATGCGGTCGGACCAGCCCTTCTCGACCAGTTGCAGGCCGTAGATGACCATGGCGATGCCGAAGCCGAGAATGAGGATCTGCGTGAACACCACGAGCGCCGCCTCGAGCCGCCGGGGGATGAAGGCCAGCAGCCCCTCGAAGCCGAGATGGTCGCTTTCGCGCACGCCAACGGCGGCGCCGAGAAAGATGAACCAGGCCATCAGCAGCAGGGACCCGGCCTCGACCCAGGTCGGGGTGTCATTGAGGATGAAGCGACCGAACACGCCCCAGGCGATCAGCGCGGTCATGAGCAGGATGCCGAGCCCGGCGAGAGCGAGGACGATGAGCGTCAATCGCGCCGACAGGCGCGACAGCGCGAGAGTGAAGGCGTGCATGGGAGTGTCCGTTTCGTGGCAGGTCTTGCGCTGGCGTGGCCCTTTGCGGGAGCCACGCCGACACAAGTCATGTCTGGAAGACCTCAGTTCACCGCCTGGATCGCGGCGACCATGTCCTTGAGCTTCGCGTCCGTGACGAACTTGTCGTAGACCGGCTTCATCGCGTCGATGAAGGGCTTCTTTTCCACCGTGTTGATCTGGGCGCCGCCGGCCTTGACCTTGGCCTCGGATGCCTTCTCGCGCGCATCCCAGAGCTCGCGCATCTTCAGGACCGATTCCTTGGCCGCAGCCTTGATCTGCGCCTGATCGGCCGCGTTGAACTTGTCGAAGCTCTTCTTCGACATCACCAGCGCCTCCGGCGAGAGCGAGTGCTCGGTCACCGAGTAGAACTTGGAGACCTCGAAGTGGCGGGTCGATTCATAGGACGGCCAGTTGTTCTCGGCGCCGTCGATGACGCCGGTCTGGAGCGCCGAATAGACCTCGCCGAAGGGCATCGGCGTGGCGTTGGCGCCGAGCGCCGAGACCAGCGCGACGAACATGTCGGACTGCTGGACGCGGATCTTCATGCCCTTCATGTCGGCAGGGCTGTTGATGGGGCGCTTCGAATTATAGAAGGAGCGCGAGCCGGAATCGTAGAGCGCGAGGCCGATCAGGTCGTGCTTCTCGAATTCCTTCAAGAGGTTGTCGCCGATCGGCCCGTCCATGGACTTCCGCATGTGATCGACGGAGCGGAAGATGAAGGGCAGGGACGGGATGTTGGTCGCCGGAATCAGGTTGTTGAACGGCGCCATGTTGATGCGGTTGATGTCGATGACGCCGAAGCGGGTCTGGTCGATCGTGTCCTTCTCCTGGCCGAGCTGGGCCGAGTGGAACACGTTGATCTTGACGCGGCCCTGGGTGCGCTCTTCGAGCAGCTTGCTCATGTAGCGGACCGCTTCCACTGTCGGGTAGTCGGTGGGATGGATGTCGGCCGAGCGCAGCGTCACGCTCTGGGCGAGGGCGGAGGTTGCCGCAGCGGCCGAGAAGGCCAGCGCGGCGGTACAGGCAAGGAAACTGCGGCGTGCGGTCATGGTGCGTTCTCCCGTGGGTTCGAAGGCCTCGCCGTTTCCTGGCTTGTTCGCTGGCGCGTCGAACGTAAGCTTGCTGCCCGCTCCCCATGCTCGGTTGCGGCAGTGATTGTATGGTAGTATGTCGTTGTATGGTACGCAACGGGCCTGGAGGTTTTTGACTTGAGCCTTTCGTTGACGTCACCCCCCGTTCTCACGGGCGCTTCGGCGGCCGGACGTGTCGAAGCCGAGCTGCGCCGGGCGATCATCGCGCTCGAGCTGCCGCCTGGCACGCGCCTGTCGGAGCAGGAGATCGCGCTGAAATACGGCGTCTCGCGCCAGCCGGTGCGCGAGGCGCTGATCGCGCTTGCCAAGACCCGGCTCGTCGACGTGCAGCCGCAGCGCGGCACGGTCGTGGTTAAGTTCTCCGTCCGCAAGATGATGGAGGCGCGCTTCGTGCGCGAGGCGGTCGAGGTCGCGATCGTCCGGCAGGCCTGCCAGTCCTTCGCCGCCCAGAGCCGCCAGCGGATCGCCGATCTTCTGGAGATGCAGGACAAGGCCGCGTCACGGAACGACCATGCCGCCTTCCAGCGTTATGACGAGCTCTTCCATGTCGAGCTGACGGAAGGTGTCGGCATGCCGCTCGCCTGGGAGGCGATCCGGGACATCAAGGCGCATATGGACCGGGTCTGCCAGCTGACCTTGCCGGGGCCGGATGCGATGCTGCCGCTGATCGAGCAGCATCGACGCATCATGGCCGCGATCGATGCAGGCGATGCCGCGGCGGCCGAGGCCGCCATGCGCCATCATCTCACCGAGATCTTGCGCGCTCTGCCGAAGACGGAAGCCGCTCACCCCGATTTGTTCGAGTAGCGCCGGCCGCGCGCAACCAGCGGCGTCATGCCGCGCTCTCGTGCGCATTCGAAGACGGCGGCATGCGGCCACGGGCCTCGCCGACAGCTTCCTGCATGCTATGAAAGCTGCCGAGCTGAACGTTCCAAGCCTGTTCCGTTGGAGACGCTCCATGCGCTTCTGTCGCGTAGCCTTTGCTGCTGCCCTCGTTACGTCTACGTCCCTGCTTTCCCCGCCCCCGGTGCAGGCGCAGTCGCGGCTGAAGGCGCTGATCGAAAGACTGCGCGGCGACACGATGCCGGAAGGGATCGTCAAGACCAACGGGCGCATCGAGGCGACGCAGGTCGATGTGTCCTCGAAATATGCCGGCCGCCTGGCGGAGGTCACGGTCAAGGAAGGCGACGAGGTCACGGCCGGCCAGGTCATCGCCCGCATTTCCTCGCCCGAATACGAGGCGCAGTTGCGGGCCGCGCAGGCGCAGGTGCTACGAGCCCGCCAGGCGCTCGCCGAGGCCGAAGCGCTCATCGCCCAGCGCAAGAGCGACCAGATCCTCGCCCGCACCGACGCCGAGCGCGGCAAGGAACTGGTGGCAAAAGGCTATCTCAGCAAGCAGGTCGACGACCAGCGCTCGGCCAAGGCCGACGCGGCCGATGCCGCCCTACGGGCCGCACAGGCGCAGCGCGACCAGGCCCAGTTCGCGATCCATGCCTCCGAGGCCGATGCCGAGCAGATCAAGGCGATCCTGGTCGACCTCGTGCTCCTCGCGCCGCGCAGCGGGCGCGTCCAGTACCAGCTTGCGCGTACGGGCGAGGTGGTCTCGGCCGGCACCCGCGTCATCACCATTCTCGACCTGTCGGACGTCTACATGACGATCTACCTGCCGGCCGCGCAGGCGGGGCAGCTCGCGCTGGGCGACGAGGCCCGCATCATTCTCGATCCCGTGCCGCAATACGTCATTCCCGCGACGGTCAGCTTCGTCGCCGCCGATGCGCAGTTCACGCCCAAGGCCGTCGAAACCGCCGAGGAGCGCGAGAAGCTGGTCTTCCGCGCCAAGCTCCAGGTCGATAAGGATCTGCTCGCCAAATACCATCGGCAGGTGAAGACCGGCGTGCGTGGCCTCGGCTTCGTTCGCACCTCTCCCTCCGCGAAATGGCCTGACTCGCTCGCCGTGAAGCTGCCATGACGGAGGCCGGGCCTGCCGCCAGTCTCGTGGGCGTCACGCACCGCTACGGCAAGGTGACCGCCCTCGATGGGCTGACGCTCGACATCCCGTCCGGCCGGATGATCGGCGTGATCGGGCCGGACGGTGTCGGCAAGTCGACCCTGCTCGCGCTCATCGCCGGCGTGCGGGCGATCCAGCAGGGCAGCGTCCATGCCCTCAGTGGCGACCTCGGCGTCAAGGCGCAGCGCGAAGCCCGGCGCGGGCGGATCGCCTATATGCCGCAGGGGCTGGGTCGCAATCTCTACCCGACGCTCTCCGTCTTCGAGAATATCGACTTCCACGCGAGGCTGTTCGGGCAGGATGCTGCCGAGCGCCGCCAGCGCATCGATGAGCTGCTCAAGGCCACGGGGCTCGCCCCCTTCGAGGGCCGCCCTGCCGCCAAGCTCTCCGGCGGCATGAAGCAGAAGCTCTCGCTCTGCTGTGCGCTGATCCATGATCCCGACCTGCTCGTCCTCGACGAGCCGACGACCGGCGTCGATCCGCTCTCGCGCGGCCAGTTCTGGGACCTGATCGACACGATCCGCGCCCGCCGGCCTGGCATGAGCGTCATCGTCGCCACCGCCTATATGGAGGAGGCCGAGCGCTTCGACTGGCTCGTGGCGATGGACGATGGCAAGGCGATCGCCACCGGCACGCCTGCAGAGCTGCGGAAGAAGGCCGGGCAGTCGACGCTGGAAGGCGCTTTCGTCGCTCTGCTGCCGGAAGCCAAGCGCGCGCAGCACCAAGAGGTCGTGCTGCGGCTGCGGGTCGTGAGCGACGATGCGACGCCGGCGATCGAGGCCGAGGGGCTGACACGCCGCTTCGGCGATTTCGTCGCCGTCGACCATGTCAGCTTCCGCATTGGCCGCGGCGAGATCTTCGGCTTTCTCGGCTCGAATGGCTGCGGCAAGTCGACGACTATGAAGATGCTGACTGGACTGCTGCCGGCGACCGAGGGCACGGCCAAGCTGTTCGGCCAGCCGCTCGCCGCCAACGACATGGAGACCCGGCGCAATGTCGGCTACATGTCGCAGGCCTTCTCGCTCTACAGCGAGCTCACGGTCCGCCAGAACCTCGTGCTGCATGCCGAGCTCTATCATCTGCCGCCGGCCGAGATTCCCGGCCGGATTGCCGAACTTCTGACCCGCTTCGACCTCGAGAACGTCGCCGACGAGCGACCCGACAGCTTGCCGCTCGGCATCCGCCAGCGCCTGCAGCTCGCCGTCGCCGTCCTGCATCGGCCGGCCATGCTGATCCTCGACGAGCCGACCTCGGGCGTCGATCCGATCGCCCGCGACGCGTTCTGGCGCACGCTGATCGATCTCTCGCGCGACGACGGCGTCACCATCTTCCTCTCGACCCACTTCATGAACGAGGCGGAGCGCTGCGACCGCATCTCCTTCATGCATGCCGGCAAGGTGCTGGCGGTCGGCACGCCGCAGGAGTTGGTGCAGAAGCGCGGTGCCGACACGCTGGAAGAGGCCTTCATCGCCTATCTCAAGGAAGCTGCCGGCATCGAGGAAGCACCGGTGGAAGCCGCGATCATCCCCGCTGCCGCGGCCCAGCCTGCGCCGCCGGCCCGCCGCTTCGATCCGCGCCGGCTCTGGGCCTGCACCCGTCGCGAGACGATGGAGCTGCTGCGCGACCCGATCCGGCTGAGCTTCGCCTTCCTGGGACCGCTGCTGCTGATGCTGGCCTTCGGCTTCGGCATCTCCTTCGATGTCGAGAACCTGAAATTCGCTGCCTATGATCAGGACAAATCGATGGAGAGCCGGCAGCTGATCGAGGCCTTCTCCAGTTCGCGCTATTTCAGCGAGCAGGCGCCGATCCGCTCCACGGCGGAACTGGATCAACGGCTGAGGAGCGGCGAGCTGCAGCTCGCTATCGAAATCCCGCCCTCCTTCGGCCGCGACCTGAAGGCCGGGCGGACGCCGGAACTTTCTGTCTGGCTCGATGGCGCCATGCCGTTCCGGGCCGAGACGACCCGCGGCTATGTCACGGGCCTGGCCGCGCAATATGCGCGAGACTTTACAGCGGCCCATGCGGCGTCGAGCCATGCGCCTGCCGCCGTCACGATCGAGACGCGCTTCCGCTACAATCAGGACTTCAAGAGCGCCAATGCGATGGTGCCGAGCGTGATCATGCTGATGCTGATCCTCATTCCGGCGATCATGTCGGCGATCGGCGTCGTCCGTGAAAAGGAAACCGGCTCGATCGCCAATTTCCGCTCGACCCCGATCAGCCGCTTCGAGTTCCTGTTCGGCAAGCAGCTGCCCTATATCGCCGTCGCGATGGCCAGCTTCGTCATGCTGGTCGTGATCGCGCTCACCGTCTTCGCGGTGCCGATCAAGGGCTCGGCCTGGGTGCTGGGGCTCGCAACCCTGCTCTATGTCTCCGCCACGACCGGCTTCGGCCAGCTCATCTCCAGCTTCACGCGCACGCAGGTGTCGGCCGTCTTCGCGACGGCGATCCTCTCGATCATCCCGGCGGTCAATTTCTCCGGCCTGATGGTACCGGTCGCCTCGCTCTCGGGCGGCGGCCGTCTCATCGGCATGACCCTGCCGCCGGCCTGGTACCAGCCGGTCAGTGTTGGTGTCTTCACCAAGGGGCTGGGGGCGGCCGCGCTTTGGCCGAATCTGGTGATGCTCGGTTTCTTCTTCCTGCTCTTCCTGGTCGTCGCCCAGCTCGCATTGCGCAAGCAGGAAGTCTGAGATGGCCGCGCTCGTCATCCATCTTCAGAACATCCTGCGCCTCGTGGTGAAGGAGCTGCGCAGCCTCCGGGCCGACCCGATCATGCTGGTGCTGGTGGTCTACACCTTCAGCATCGCCGTCTACACCGTCGCGACCGGCGTGAAGCTGGAGGCGCGCGATCTCACCATCGGCATCGTCGACGAGGACCAGTCCGAATTCTCGCGCAGCCTGCTGGGCGCCTTCGGCCCGCCACTATTCAAGGTCTCCAAGCGCATTGCCGCAAACGAGATCGACGCCGAGATGAACTCCGGCCGCCTGGTCTTCGTGCTGGAGATCCCGCCCAAGTTCCAGGCGGACCTGCAGGCCGGGCGTCCTGCAACGCTGCAGCTCAACATCGACGCCACCGCGATGACCCAGGCCGGCAACGGCGCGGTCTACATCCAGCAGATCATCGCGCAGGAGATCGCAAACCGGCAGGCCGGGCGCGAGACCACAACCTCGCTGCCGATCAATCTGGTGGTGCGGGCGCGCTTCAACCCCAATCTCGACTCGGGCTGGTTCAGCTCGGTCATGCAGATCCTCAACAACGTCACGCTGCTGACGATCGTGCTGACCGGCGCGGCACTGATCCGCGAGCGCGAGCAGGGCACGGTCGAGCATCTCCTGGTGATGCCGGTCACGCCAGTCGAGATCATGCTCGCCAAGATGGTGGCGAACGCACTCGTCATCCTGGTCGCGGCGGTCGCATCGCTCGTGTTCATCGTTGAATGGGCATTGGGCGTTCCGATCGCCGGCTCGCTTCTGCTGTTCGTGCTGGGGACCGCGATCTACGCTTTCTCGGTCGCGGCGCTTGGCATCCTGCTCGGCACGCTGGCGACGACGATGGGGCAGTTCGGCCTGCTCGCCATCCCGGTCTTCGTGGTCACGCAGCTGCTCTCAGGCGCGACGACGCCGATGGAGAGCATGCCGATCTGGCTGCAGTGGATCATGCGGATCTTCAGCCCGACGCCGCATTTCGTCTCCTTCTCGCAAGGCGTGCTCTATCGCGGAGCGGGGTTCGACGTCGTCTGGCCCGAGATCGCCAAGATCATCGCGATCGGGGCGGCCTATTTCGCCTTCGCGCTCGCGCGCTTCCGCAAGGTGATCTTCGCTTGAGCGACGCCGGCCCGAGGCGAAACCGGAGCAGTTTCGATGCGTGAGATGGTCATCCATCTGAGCCTGTTCGCCATCGCGCTGGCAGGCGCTGTCGCTGGGCTGCTTGCTGGCCGTGTCGACGGCGCGTGGTCGCCGGACCTGATCTGGACGGCAGCCACCATCCCGGTTGCCGTGGCGCTGGCGGTCTCGATGATCCGCGACATGCTGGCCGGGCGGCTCGGCGTGGACGCGATCGCCCTCGTCGCCATGATCGCGTCCATCGCGATGGGCGAGCCACTCGCCGGCGTGGTCGTCGCCATGATGTATTCCGGCGGCAACCTGCTGGAGGACTATGCGCGCGGCAAGGCGGAGCGCGAGCTCCGCTCGCTGCGGGACCGGACGCCGCGCATCGCTCACCGCCAGGAGGCGGGTGGCCTTGTCGATGTCGCCGCGGAGGATGTGGCCGTCGGTGACGAACTGCTGGTGCGGGCCGGCGAGATGCTGCCGGTGGACGGCGAGCTCCTCGATGCCGAGGCCCGGCTGGACGAATCCGCCGTCACCGGCGAGCCGCTGCCCGAAGCGAAGGCAAAAGGCGAGGTGCTGCGCAGCGGCACCGTCAATGCTGGCGAAGCTTTCCGCTATCGCGCCGCCGCGGCGGCGCGCGACAGCACCTATGCCGGCATCGTCCGCATGGTCGAGGCGGCGCAGACCGCGAAGGCCCCCTTCATCCGCATGGCCGATCGCTTCGCGCTGCTGCTGCTGCCAGCGACCTTGATTGTCGCCGGTCTCGCCTGGTGGCTCTCGGGCGATCCGATCCGCGCGCTCGCCGTGCTGGTCGTCGCTACGCCTTGCCCGCTGATCCTGGCCGCGCCGGTCGCCTTCATCGGCGGCGTTTCCCGTGCCGCCCGTGCCGGCATCCTGATGAAGGGCAGCTCAGCCATCGAGGCGCTCGGGCAGGTCCGCACGGCGATCTTCGACAAGACCGGAACCCTGACCGAGGGCGGAGCCCGGCTGGTCGCGCTGGACACGGCTCCCGCGGTCGAGGCGGACGAGATCCTTCGTCTCGTTGCCTCGCTCGAACAGGCCTCGCACCATGTGCTCGCCGAAACGCTGGTCGCGCTGGCGCGCCAGAAGTTGCAGCCCCTCTCTCAGCCCACCGCGGTGCGGGAATATCGGGGCTCGGGTCTCGAAGGCGTCGTGGACGGCAGGCATGTCCGCGCCGGCTCGCGCAGCCTCGTGCTGGGCGAAAGGCCGCTGCCGGACTGGGCCCGGACGGCACAAGCGGGCCTCGGCGGTGCCGCTGCTCTTGCCGTCTTTGTCGCTATCGATGGGCAGCTCGTCGGTTTCCTTGCCTTGGCGGATGCGGTGCGGCCCGACGCGCGCGTGACGCTGGACCGTCTGCATGGCGCCGGGGTCAATCGCATCCTGATGGTGACGGGCGACGATGCCGGTACGGCGGCCGAGGTTGCCGCTCACCTCGCTATCGATGAGGTCAAAGCCGATTGCAGCCCCGCCGAGAAGGTCGCTGCCATCGCGGCGGAGAAGGCGCGTCAGCCGACGATGATGGTCGGGGACGGCTTGAACGACGCACCGGCGCTGGCCGCCGCCGATGTCGGCGTGGCGATGGGCGCAAGAGGTGCAACCGCTTCCTCCGAAGCGGCCGATGTGGTGATCCTGGTCGACAGGATCGACCGGGTCGCGGAAGCGGTCGCGATCGCGCAGCGGACGCGGGCGATCGCGCAGCAGAGCATCGTCGTCGGCCTCGGCCTGTCGGGGGTCGCGATGGTCTTCGCAGCTTTCGGTTACATTCCGCCCGTCGTCGGAGCCTTCCTGCAGCAGGGCATCGACGTGGCTGTCATCGTCAACGCCCTGCGCACGCTCGTCGGCCCGATGGCGCCGGGCCGCAATCTGGAGGCCGCTCCGGAGCCGCGCATCGCAGACGGGGTTTGACCTGGCGCAAGGCCGCCGCGGTTGCCTCGGCCAGATCGGCTGTCTACGGTCCGGGCCGACCGACGATGCGGGTGTTTCGACCATGGCTACCAGCCGAAACGCAATAAAGACATCTCGCCAGCCGACAAGCGGTTCCGACGAACTCAGCCTGCCCTGGTTCTGGCCCGTCGACGCCGCCCTGCGCCTGACCGAGCGCAATCTCGATTTCCTCTCCGAGGCGGTGAAGATCACCCGCCCGCCGCCGCCGGACTGGGCGACGCCGAACACGGTGCGCCTCGACCTGCCGACGATGTCCTTGCGCGAATTCGGCAATCCCGACTCAGGCGGAATTCCTGTCCTGATCGACGCGCCCTATGCCGGGCATGGCGCGACCATCGCCGATTACGACAAGGGCCAAAGCCTCGTCGAGACGATGCTCGCCAACGGCATCGGCCACGTCCTTGTCACCGACTGGAAGTCCGCGACGCAGGAGATGCGCTATTTCAGCATCGACACCTATCTGGCCGAGCTCAACGCCGCGATCGACGATCTCGGCGGCGTCGTGCATCTGGTCGGCCTCTGCCAGGGCGGTTGGCTCAGCGCGATGCTGGCCTCGCGCTTCCCGGGCAAGGTCAAGTCGCTGGTCCTGGCCGGCTCCCCGATCGACGCCGATGCCGGCAATGGGCCGATCAAGCGCATGGCGCAGACCCTGCCGCTGAAGAGCTATCGCGACATGGTCAGGCTCGGGCGCGGCCTGATGCCGGGGCGCTTCATGCTCGCCGGCTGGAAGAACATGCATCCCGCCGAGCACTACGTCGACAAGTTCGTGCGGCTCTACCAGAACATCGCAGACAAGAACTATCTCGACCGCACCGAGACCTTCGCGGCCTGGTACGAGAACCCGCTCGACCTGCCCGGCGTCTACTACCTCCAGGCCATCGAGCAGATCTTCAAGGAGAACCGCTTCGCCAAGGGCGAGTTCGTCGGCCTCGGCCGGCGTTTGAGCCTGAAGGACGTCACTTGCCCGGTCTATCTCCTCGCCGGCGCCGAGGACGACATCACCACCAGCGAGCAGGTCTTTGCGGCGGAGGACCTCGTCGGCACACCCAGGAAGAAGATCGAGAAGAAGCTGGTGCCCGGCGGCCATATCGGCCTGTTCATGGGGCGCAAGACGCTGAGCGAAACCTGGCCCGGTATCGCCCGCTGGATCGCCGCGCAGGGCTGACGCCTGCACGTCACGCTATCCGAAACACCTACCCATCCCGGAGCCCTCGCCGCGCCATGACGACGCTGTCCGCTTCCGAATATTTTCAGCTCGCACTCGGTCGTTGCGAGGACCTTGCGGCTGTGCGCACAGGGGTGGTTCATCCCGTCAAGGCCAACGTGATCGAGGCCGTCGCCGATGCGGTCGCCGAGCAGCTGATCGATCCGGTCCTGATCGGCCCGGCCGCGCGTATCCAAGCGGCCGCCCAGGAAGCCGGCGTCGATATCTCGCCCTGGGAGGTCGTTGACACCGAGCACAGCCATGAAGCGGCGGCAAAGGCCGTCTCGCTGGCCGCCACCGGCAAGCTCGAAGCCCTGATGAAGGGCTCGCTGCATACCGACGAACTGCTGGGCGCGGTCGTGCACGCCGACTCCGGCCTGCGGACCGAGCGGCGCATCTCCCATGCCTTCGTCATGCATATCGAGAGCTATCCCAAGCCCTTCATCATCACCGACGCGGCGGTCAACATCTCGCCAGACCTCGCCACCAAGGCCGACATCGTCCAGAACGCCGTCAATCTCTGGCATGTCGCGCTGAACGGCGTCGACGAGCTGCCCAAGGTGGCGGTGCTCGCTGCCGTCGAGACCGTCAACCCGCGCATGTGCGCGACGCTCGATGCCGCCGCCCTGTCCAAGATGGCCGATCGAGGCCAGATCACCGATGCCATCGTCGACGGGCCGCTCGCCTTCGACAACGCGATCAGCATCGCGGCGGCGAAGGAGAAAGGCATCGTCTCAGCCGTTGCCGGACATGCCGATATCCTGCTCGTGCCCGAGATCGAAGCCGGCAACATGCTGGCCAAGCAGCTCATCTTCCTCGGCGGTGCCGATGCGGCCGGGATCGTGCTCGGCGCGCGGGTGCCGATCATCCTGACGAGCCGGGCCGACAATCTGCGCGCGCGCCTGCTCTCCTGCGTGCTGGCCGTCCTCCTGGCCGACGCGCGCCGCACGGGGCGGATCAAGTGATCGACACCATCCTCGTCCTCAACGCCGGCTCCTCCAGCCTCAAATTCCAGGTCTTCCGCAGCGACGACCTCAGCGTGCTCGCTCGCGGCAAGGCGGTGCGCCTCGGCGAGCCGGAACCGGTCATGGATGCGAGCCTCGCCGACGGCCCGCGCGAGCGCATCGCGCTGCCGCAGGCCTGCGACCACGACACGGCGCTGAGTGCTGTTCTTGCCTTCGTCGACCATCATGACGATGGCTGGCGGATGCAGGCCGTCGCCCATCGCATCGTCCATGGTGGCGAGCGCTATGCCGATCCGGTCGTGGTGACGCCCGAGGTTTTTGCCGCGTTGGAAGCGCTCTCGCCGCTGGCGCCGCTGCATCAGCCGCATAATCTCGCCGCGGTGGCTGCCGCCCGGCGCCTGATGGACGAGGTGCCCAACATCGCCTGCTTCGACACTGCCTTCCATGCCCGGCACGATGCGCTGACCCACAATTTCGCGCTCAAACAGGGGCTGCGCGACAAGGGCATCCGCCGCTACGGCTTCCACGGCCTGTCCTATCAGTGGTTGGAGATGGTGCTGGCCGAGCGGCATCTCGATCTCCATGCCGGCCGCGTCGTCGCTGCCCATCTCGGCAATGGCGCCAGTCTCTGCGCCATCCGGGGCGGCCGCAGCATCGACACGACCATGGGGATGACGGCACTTGACGGCTTGCCGATGGGCACACGTTGCGGCGCGCTCGACGCCGGCGCGGTGCTCTACATGTTCCAGAGCCTGGGCATGAGCGCTGAAGAGGTCTCGGACGCGCTCTATGAGCGCTCCGGCCTGCTCGGCCTGTCCGGTCTCTCCAACGATGTCGAAACGTTGCTGAACAGCGACGATCCCCGCGCCCGTTTCGCCCTCCATTATTTCGCGCTGAAGGTCGCGCAGTTCAGCGCGGCAATGGCGGCGGCGATGGGCGGCATCGACGGCCTGGTCTTCACCGGCGGCATCGGGGAGCATGCCGCGCCGGTTCGCAACGCCATCCTCGATCGTCTCAGCTTCCTTGGCGATTTCAAGGTTCTGGTGATTCCGGCTAATGAGGAGCGCGTCATGGCCGTCCAGGCGAAGGCGCTGCTCGCTTGATCGATAGAACGAGGGAGGCTGGGATGATCAGCACCCAAACCGGTTTCATGCGACGCGTCGATCTGCCGGCCGAGATTGCCGGCACGCTCTGGCTCGGGCCGATGCCGGGCCGGCTGCGGCCGCTGGAGAACGATCTGGCTGACCTGACCCAGCAAAGGATCGGCCGCATCATCTGCCTGACGCCCTCGGAAGAGATCGCGCTGAAGTCGCCGGATTACGCTGCGCGGCAGTCCGATCTCGGCATTCCCGTCACGCGCTTTCCGATCGGCGATTTCGGCGTTCCCGATGATGGGGGCGGCCTGAGGGCTCTTGCCGAACAAGCCGCCCACGACCTGAAGGCGGGCAGGCAATTGTTCGTTCACTGCGCCGCCGGCATCGGCCGGACCGGCATGGTCGCGACCTGCATCCTGGTCGCGCTCGGCCTGAGCGGCGAGGAGGCGGTCGCAGCCATCACCGCCGCTGGCTCGGGGCCGGAGACGGAGGTGCAGAAGCAGCTGGTCGCGCGCTACGCCGAAGAGGCGGTGCATTCCGGAGGAAAAGCCTCCGGCCAGTGAACGGGTTTCAAGGCCTGCGGCACATGCGCGCCTTAGAACATGCTGCGTTTTCATGGAAGCGCGGGTCATCCCGGCCGGAGCCCTCGGGTCCGATCTTTGATCGGCCCAAGGATAAACTCCGCGGAGAGCCGGGATCCATGCCTGAACCTTTGTCGGAAACGCTCTGGCATGGATCCCGGGTCAAGCCCGGGATGATGCCGTGTTTCCGCGTAAAATCAGCAGGCTCTCAGTCACGCTCCCGCTTCGCCGCGCTCCAGATCGACCAGATATTCGATATGGCGGCGCCCGGCGGTGCCCGGCCGGATCGCCACGGCGACACCGAAGACCGCGCGGATCGTCTCCTCCGTCAGGACGGCTTCCGGCGCGCCGGCGGCCAGGAGCTGCCCCTGATGCAGCAGCGCGATCTCGTCGCAGAACAGCGCGGCGAGGTTGAGATCGTGCAGCGCAACGATGCAGGTGACGCCGAGCCGCCGGATCAGCGTCAGGATCGAGAGCTGGTGCTGGATGTCGAGATGGTTGGTCGGTTCGTCGAGGATCAGCTCGCTCGGCTCCTGCGCCAGCGCCCGGGCGATGTGCACGCGCTGGCGCTCCCCGCCCGAGAGGGTGTGCCAGAGCTGCTCGTGCCTGTCGGCGAGCCCGACGCGGGCGAGCGCCGCGTTGACGGCGGCCTCGTCCGCTGTGGCCCAGGAGGCGAGCGCGGCGCGATGCGGCGTGCGGCCGAGGCGCACGACGTCGCACACGGAAAGCTGGACCTCGGTCGTGGCCTGCTGCTCGACGAAGGCGAGCCGGCGCGCCAGTTCGCGGCGCGGCACCGTGGCGATGTCGCGTGCGTCGAGCGTCACGACGCCACTGGCGACGTTGCGCAGCCTGCAGAGCAGCCTGAGCAGGCTCGATTTTCCCGAGCCGTTGGGGCCGATCAGGCCGAGGATGCGGCCGGGAGCGGCATGAAGCGTCACGCCGTCGACGATCATCCGTCCGGCGGCGCCCCAGCGCACGTCATGCGTCGCGAGCGTCATGCCGGCTTCCGGGCGCGATAGAGGATCAGTGCGAAGGCGGGCGCGCCGAACAGGGCGGTGACCACGCCGATCGGCAGGATCTGCTGCGGCACCAGCACGCGCGAGAGGATATCGGCGAGGATCATGAAGATCGCACCGATGACGAGGCAGGCCGGCAACAGCCGGGCATGGCCCGAGCCTACGAGGAAGCGCGCCGCATGCGGGATGACGAGGCCGACGAAGCCGATCGTGCCGACGATGCTGACCATCGCGGCGGTCATCACCGCGGTCGTCGCGAACAGCACGATCCGAACGCGCACCACCGCCACGCCGAGCGAGGCCGCAGCATCGACGCCGAAGGCGAAGGCGTCGAGCGCCTTGGCGTGCAGCATGCAGATGCCGAAGCTGATCAGCGCGACCGGCGTCGCGATCCACAGATCCGGCCAGCGCACCCCGCCGAAATTGCCGAGCAGCCAGAACATCACGCCGCGCGCCTGCTCGGCGCTGGCGAGCGTCGTCACGATGGTCGCTGTCGCGGCGTTGAAGAGCTGCGAGGCGGCGACGCCGGCCAGGATGACGCGGTCGCTCGCCCCGCCAGCCCCCGACGCGAGCAGCGCGACGACGGCGAGTGCCGCACAGGCGCCGATGAAGGCGCCGGTCGACAGGCTCACCGCCATGCCACCGATGCCGACGCCGAGGATCAGCACCGCGACCGCGCCGGTGGAGGCGCCGGCCGAGATGCCGAGGATATAGGGCTCGGCCAGCGGATTGCGCAGCAGCGCCTGCAGGATCACGCCCGACAGCGCCAGTGCTCCGCCGCACAATCCCGCCATCAGCGCCCGGCTCAAGCGGTAATCGAAGATGACGCCCTGCTGGATCGCGCCGACCGGCAGGCCGAGATCGAACAGCCCGTTGCCGAGCGCCTTGAGGGCGACATCGAATGGGATCGCCATCTCGCCGATCGTCACCGCCAGCGCCACCGAGACAGTGAGCGCCACCAGCGACAGGAGCGCGACGCCGATCCGCGCCGGCCAGTTCGGGCCGTGGGCGGCGTGGCTCAAGGGGTGAGGCCGAAGCTGGCGATCGCCTTGGCGAGCGTCTCGATGCCGTCAACCGTGTCGAGCCCCGCGCGGGTTGCGCCGACATCCATGATCACGACGCGGTTGCCCTTCACCGCATCGAGCTTGCTGGCGACGGGGTCGGTCTTCAGGAATGCGAGCTTCTTCTCGATGTCATCAGCCGGGAAGCGGCGCCGGTCCATCTTCACCGTGACGATCACCGCCGGGTTGGCCGCGGCGATGCTCTCCCAGCCGACCAGCGGCCATTCCTCATTGGTGGTGATGATGTTGCGCGCCCCGAGCTTCGACAGGATATAGGCGGGCACGCCGTTCTTGCCGGCCATGAAGCCGTCGCCCTTGATGTCCTTGCTGGAGAACCAGACGACGACGGGGACGTCCTGCGCCTTCAGCTTCGCGACGGATTCGACCGCCTTGTCCTCGCGCGCCTTGAGCTCCGCGACCAGCTTCTCGGCCCGGTCGGAGACATCGAAGATCTGCCCGAACTCGCGGATGTTGCGATAGACCAGCTCCATCGAGAACATCTGCGTGCGCACGCCGTCGCCGGGGCCGGAATTGTCCTTGCCGACGCAGTCGGTCGGCGAGATGTAGGTCGGCACCTTCACCTTGTGGAACTGGTCGCGCTTGCCGACGATGCCGTTCGGCCCGACATGCCATTCGAACATCGCGGTGACGAGATCCGGCTCCTGTCCGACCACCGCCTCGAAACTCGGATCATTGTCGGCGAGGCGCTTCACCTTGGCGTTGACGGCCTCATAGGGCTTGGCGACGGGCGAGAACCAGACGGCGGTGCCGACCACACGGTCCCCGAGGCCGAGCGCGTAGAGGATTTCCGTCTGGGTTTGGCCGATCGCGACGACCCGCTTGGGCGCGGCGTTGAAGGTGATCGTCTCCCGGCAATTCTCCAGCGTCAGCGGATATTGCGTCGGCCCGGCGGCGGCTGGCGTAGCAAGCAGGGCAGTGCCGGCTGCGACGGCGAAGAGGGCGGGCAGCAACGAAAAGGCACGGCGCATGGAGGCAACTCGGCTGGGGCGGGCACCACGTCTGTGAAGCTGGAAGGCTTCGGCGTGGTGCGCGTCATGTGTAACAATGTTGCATTTCCCATAGGTCGCACGGCGCGACCGCGTCAAGCGCGTCGCAGCCTTCGCTGCGGCCCGGCCGAAAATCATGGACATGGAATTCATCGCTCCCCGAGATGAGGGCGGGAGCTTCGATGGATACGGTCGGTGGGCGCAGCTCCGGAGCCGGCCGCCGATGCGCATCCCTCCGGAACACCCCGCCCGAAAGACGCCTTGCGATCGCGGCAGGTCTCCTGGCTCGCGGGTCGACGCCTGATCCGCCCGGCCTTCCCGGCGCGTGGCGCCAGTGGACGATGGACGGAGGGCTCGCCGCTTACAGTTGCGGGGGCAGCCTCGGCCTTGGCGCAGCGTGCGCCTCACCGAATTCCCTCTTAGCTCCGGGCCGAACCGGAGAACCTCGATCGAGCGGCACCATAGAGCGGCACCGAAGCCCGTCAAGCAGGCCGACGCTAGGTCAGCGTTCGGAACAGGCCGAATTGCGAGAAGAGCGCGGCGGTGCCGCCGGTATGGAGCACGCAAGCGGGCTCGCCGCTGGCGATCCCTCCATCGGCGAGCCGCTCGAGGAAGCAGGCGCAGGTTTTCGCGGTGTAGACATGCTCGATCAGGATGCCCTCGGTGCGGGCAAAGCTCAGGATGGCGGCTTCCGAGGCCGGTGTCGGGGCGCCCCAGCCATCGCCGAGATGGCCCATGTGATAGTGCAGGGGTGCATCGTGCAGCGCGGCGACGTCGAGCCCCGTCCGCTCCTGCAGGCCCTCGTAGATGCGCCTGATATAGCCGGCCAGTTCGGCCTGCTCGTATTCGACGCTGACGAGATGGATCTGGAAGGGATGCCCCAGCAGGGCGTTGCCGAAGATGAAGCCAGCCTCGGTCGGCCCCATCGAGCCGGCGAGAAAGACATGCTTGATCGGAGCTTCTTCACGCTGCGATTGCTCATGCAGCTCGAAGGCAGCCCGGACATAACCCATTGCGCCCAGCACGGGATCGCCGACGATGA
The DNA here is from genome assembly GCF_008253865.1 of Bosea sp. F3-2. NCBI lineage: Bacteria > Pseudomonadati > Pseudomonadota > Alphaproteobacteria > Hyphomicrobiales > Alloboseaceae > Allobosea > Allobosea sp. F3-2. Next base: position 3,645,792 of record NZ_CP042331.1, on the reverse strand, counting down.
TGGGCGTCCGGCCCTGCCGGGCGAGTTCTGCGGCTGCCGCTGCAAGCGCCGCGTTGCGCTGGCTTTCATCGACCGGTCCGAGGAAACGCAATTCGGCGCCGAACAGCCGGTTCAGGAATGAGGCCTGGCGGTTCTCCGGCGTGTCCAGCGCGTTGTGCAGGACGAGGCAGTCCAGCCCGACGAGCGAGGCCGCCGCGGCCGTCAAACGGCAGAGATTGGAGCTGGCGCCGCCGCCGACCAGAAGGATGTCGGTCTTCTTCCGCAGCGCGTCACCCAGCCAGTATTCGAGGCTGCGCAGCTTGTTGCCGCCGAGCGCGATCGGCATCAGATCATCGCGCTTGGCATAGATGCCCGGTCGTTCGAGCTTCGCCTCGAAGCGGCGCAACCTTTGCAGCGGCGTTGGGGTGTCGAGCAGGACGTGGCGCGGCTCGCGCAGAAGGCTGGAAAGCTCAGGCGTCATCGTTTGGTCCCGTTACGTCGGCCATCAGCCGCCATACTGATCATCGGAGACCTGCTCCAGCCACTCCACAACCTTGCCGTTCTCGGCTTCCTGAACCGCGATATGGGTCATCCCGGTCGACGGGGCAGCGCCGTGCCAGTGCTTCTCGCCGGGCGGGAACCAGACCACGTCGCCGGGCCGGATCTCCTCGACCGGCCCGCCCCAGCGCTGCACCCGGCCGACCCCGCTCACGACGATCAGCGTCTGGCCGAGCGGATGCGTATGCCAGGCCGTCCGCGCGCCGGGCTCGAAGGTGACGCTCGCGCCCTGCACACGCTCCGGCGCATGCGGGTTGAACAGCGGGTCGATCCGGACCGATCCGGTGAACCAGTCGGCCGGCCCTTTCCCCGAGGGCCGCGAGCCCGCGCGCATGATCTCCATGACGATCTCCTGATGGTTTGAGTTTCGGCGGATGGGTTGGTTGGCGATGGCTCGCCCGCTCCGCGTCGTTTCATCGCGAGGGGATCACCCGAGAACCGCGACCGTCAAGGTCTCCCGCGTCCGTCGCGACAGCCTTCTCAAAAGCGAGCGATCGGAATCGCATGCGAAACGATCACGAATTGCCCATTTCTTATGCAGATATCGACTCGCGGTCGATCGGGCATCTGCGCTCGCCGCGAAATGCGCCACAGCTTCCCGGAAAATCCGCCGATTTCCTGTGCAGGTGGCGGCGTCTGAAGCGCCAACTCTTCCTCGTGGCGGTTTTCGCTCAGAATGAACCGTCATTGCGAGCGAAGCGAAGCAATCCAGGGGGGGCTGGGCTGAAGCGTTCAACCCAGTCCCCCTGGATTGCTTCGTCGCTTCGCTCCTCGCAATGACGGCTCTGCAATCCAACCTGATCGAAAACGGCTCTAGGCTGGCATATCGCTTGCGTCGCTTTTCGACGTTTAGGAGGAGCGGCGTGCGCAGGGTGGTAGCTTGGCAGGGATGTAACGGCGGCAAGGTGCGACACTCGGCCCGCCCCGCGCTCATTGCACGGTTGCAGGCGCTGAAGCCCGCTTTGGCCACCGCGCTGCGGCAGCGGAACAGCTGATGCTCATGGCTCCCGACATTGCGGCAGTGCGGACGAGTGAGCCGCGCATGCAGCGCGCGATCGGCTGCGCGGGGATACGCTTCCGGTCGCAGTCGGAAACGACGCGGCTTGAGCGACTCTTCCAGGAAGGCTGCGCCAAGATCCGCCTGCCGAAGCCGATCGACGGCGCTGATCCGCAGGCGATTCTGATCAACACCGCCGGCGGCCTGACCGGCGGCGACCGGCTGGCGACGGAGGTCGATCTCGGCCCTGAGGCGGCGGCCTGCGTGACGACGCAGGCCTGCGAGCGCATCTATCGCTCGACCGGCGCGGATGCCGTCGTCGGCAACACCCTGCGGCTCGCGGCCGGGGCGCGGCTTGCCTGGCTGCCGCAGGAAACCATTCTTTTCGATGGCGGGCGCCTGTCCCGCAGCCTCGAAGCCGATCTCGCAGGCGATGCCGAGCTGGTTGCCGTCGAAGCCGTGCTGTTCGGCCGGGTGGCAATGGGCGAGACGTTGCGCAGCGGCCATCTGCACGACCGCTGGCGCATTCGCCGCGACGGCCGCCTGATCTTTGCCGACGATCTGCGCGTCGAAGGAGACATTGCCGCGCGTCTGGCTCCGCAGCCTGCCCTGGCCGGCCGACGCGCCATGGCGACGGTGCTGTTCGCCGGAGCGACACCCGAGCGCTTTCTGGATCAGGCCCGATCCGTCATCGGTCCGAACGGGGGCGCCAGCGCCTGGAACGGCAAGTTTCTCGCGCGTCTGGTCGAGGAGACCGGGCTCGCACTCAGGCGGCGGCTGGAACCGCTGCTAACGCTTCTCATGGGTGGCCGCGAACTGCCCAAGGTCTGGCAACTCTAGGATGACGGCATGAACCTGACACCGCGCGAGAAGGACAAGCTCCTGATCTCCATGGCGGCCATGGTGGCCCGGCGTCGGCTCGAGCGCGGCGTCAAGCTGAACCACCCGGAAGCGATTGCGCTGATCAGCGATTTCGTCGTCGAGGGCGCGCGCGACGGCCGCAGCGTCGCCGAGCTGATGGAGGCCGGCGCCCATGTCGTGACCCGTGCGCAGGTGATGGAGGGGGTCGCCGAGATGATCCACGACGTGCAGGTCGAGGCCACCTTCCCGGACGGCACCAAGCTCGTCACCGTCCATGAACCGATCCGCTGACATCGCGAGCCGGAGGCTGCCATGAAGAGACTGTCGATCGCCCTGATCCTGAGCGTCGTCGCCGCGAGCCCGGCCTTCGCCCATCTCAACCCCGCCGAGCATGGCTCCTTCGCTGCCGGCTTCTCGCATCCGCTCTTCGGCGCGGACCATATCCTGGCGATGGTCGGCGTCGGCCTCTGGGCCTTCGTCGTCGGCGGGCGCGCTGTCTGGGCGATCCCGCTCGCCTTCGTCGCCACGATGATGCTCGGCTTCGCCGCGGCGCTGGCCGGCATCGGTCTGCCCTTCGTCGAGCCGGTGATCGCGGCTTCCGTCGTGGTGCTTGGGCTGCTCGCGCTGATGGCGCTGCAGGTGCCGACGCCGGTCGGCATGGCAATGGTCGGCTTCTTCGCGCTGTTCCACGGCTATGCTCATGGCGGCGAGATCGGCTCTGCGACGAGCCTGCCCTTCATGGTCGGCTTCGCGCTTGCCACGGCGCTGCTGCATGCGGCCGGCATCGGCTTTGCCGGCAACACGCTGTCGCACCGCGGGCGCATCGCGGCGCGCATCGCCGGTGGCCTGACGGCGCTCGCCGGCCTCTGGCTGGTCGCGGGAGTCTGAGCCGATGATCCCCGGAGAGGTCTTTCCTGCCGCGGGCGACATCACTCTCAACGAGGGTGCGGCGCAGATCACGCTGCTCGTCGCCAATACCGGCGACCGGCCGATCCAGGTCGGCTCGCACTACCATTTCTTCGAGACCAACGCGGCGCTCGATTTCGACCGTACCGCCGCGCGCGGCATGCGGCTCGACATCGCCGCCGGCACCGCCGTGCGCTTCGAGCCCGGCCAGCAGCGCGAGGTGCGCCTTGTCCCGTTCGGTGGCGGGCGCGCCGTCTACGGCTTCCAGCAGAAGGTGATGGGGAAACTCTGATGCCGGCCAAGCTCTCCCATGCCGCCTATGCGCAGATGTACGGACCGACGGTCGGCGACCGGGTCCGGCTCGCCGACACCGACCTGATCATCGAGGTCGAGAAGGACTTCACCGTCTATGGCGAGGAGGTGAAGTTCGGCGGCGGCAAGGTCATCCGCGACGGCATGGGCCAGAGCCAGGCGAGCCGCGCTGAGGGCGCGGTCGACACCGTCATCACCAATGCGCTGATCGTCGATCACTGGGGCATCGTGAAGGCCGATATCGGCCTGAAGGACGGGCTGATCGTCGCCATCGGCAAGGCCGGCAATCCCGATACGCAAGCCGGCGTCACCATCGTCATCGGGCCGGGCACCGAGGCGATCGCAGGAGAAGGCAAGATCCTCACCGCCGGCGGCGTTGACGCGCATATTCATTTCATCTGCCCGCAGCAGATCGAGGAGGCGCTGATGGCCGGCGTCACCACCATGCTCGGCGGCGGCACCGGCCCGGCCCATGGCACGCTGGCGACGACCTGCACGCCCGGTCCCTGGCATCTCGGCCGGATGATCCAGTCCTTCGATGCGGTGCCGATCAATCTCGGGCTTTCCGGCAAGGGTAATGCCTCGAAGCCGGCTGCCCTCATCGAGATGATCGAGGGCGGCGCCTGCGCGCTCAAGCTGCATGAGGACTGGGGCACAACGCCCGCTGCCATCGATAATTGCCTCACTGTCGCCGACGACTACGATGTGCAGGTGATGATCCACACCGACACGCTGAACGAGAGTGGCTTCGTCGAGGACACGGTCGCGGCCTTCAAGGGCCGCACTATCCACGCCTTTCATACGGAAGGCGCCGGCGGCGGCCATGCGCCTGATATCATCAAGGTCTGCGGGCTCAGGAACGTCATCCCGTCCTCGACCAATCCGACGCGGCCCTACACGCAGAACACCATCGCCGAGCATCTGGACATGCTGATGGTCTGCCACCACCTGTCGCCGTCGATTCCGGAGGACATCGCCTTCGCCGAGAGCCGCATCCGCAAGGAGACCATCGCGGCCGAGGACATCCTGCACGATATCGGCGCCTTCTCGATCATCTCCTCCGACAGCCAGGCCATGGGCCGCGTCGGCGAGGTGCCGATCCGCACCTGGCAGACCGCGCATAAGATGAAGCTGCAGCGCGGGCGCCTCCCTGGGGAGAAGGGCGACAACGACAATCTGCGGGTGCGCCGCTACATCGCGAAGTACACGATCAACCCCGCCATCGCGCAGGGGCTGTCGAAGCATGTCGGCTCTGTCGAAGTCGGCAAGCGCGCCGATCTCGTGCTCTGGAACCCCGCCTTCTTCGGCGTGAAGCCGGAGATGGTGCTGGTCGGCGGCATGATCGCGGCCGCTCCGATGGGCGATCCCAACGCCTCGATCCCGACGCCGCAGCCGATGCATTACCGGCCGATGTTCGGAGCCATGGGTCGCGCGCCGGCCGTGTCCTCCGTCACCTTCGTCAGCCAGGCCGCGATCGCGAACGGGCTGAAGGACAAGCTCGGCGTCGCCAAGGGCATGCTCGCCGTCGAGAATACGCGCGGCGGCATCTCCAAGGCCTCGATGATCCTCAACGACGCCACGCCGCATATGGAGGTCGACCCCGAGACCTACGAGGTCCGTGCCGATGGCGAACTCCTGACCTGCGAACCCGCGACCGTGCTGCCGATGGCGCAGCGCTATTTCCTGTTCTGAGGCCCGCCATGCTCCGCGCCATTTCCCATAGCCATGGTGGTGCCGGCCAGCCGGCCGGCACGATCCGGCTCGACCATGCCGCGCGCCATCTGCGCCGCAAGCTCGTCACCACCGACCAGGGCGAGAAGGTGATGGTCGACCTGCCCGAGCCCGTGCTCTTCGCCGATGGCGACAGGCTCGTGCTGGAGGATGGCCGCGCGGTCGCGATCGTCGCGGCGGAAGAAGAGCTCTACGAGGTGCGGCCGGGCGCGGTCTGCCCGCTGCGCCATCTCGCATGGCATCTCGGCAACCGCCATCTGCCGGCGCAGATCGACGAGGACCGCATCCTGATCCAGCGCGATCACGTCATTCGCGCCATGCTCGAAGGGCTTGGCGCTTCGGTTCGGGAGGTCGTGGCCCGGTTCCAGCCGGTGCATGGCGCCTATCACGCCCACGGGCATGATCACGGCCATGGGCACCAGCACGCGCAGGGACATGGTCACGCCCACGCACACGATCACCACCACCAGCATGACTGACGCCGTCACACTCGCACGACTGATGACGTGGCTGTCCCCGGCGTTTCCGATCGGAGCCTTCGCCTATAGCCATGGGCTGGAGCGGGCGATCCATGACGGGCTGATCCGGGATCGGTCGAGCCTGATCGAATGGCTCGAAACCCTGCTGGAGCACGGTTCCGCCTGGAACGACGCGGTGCTGCTGGCCGAGGCTTGGCGCGGCACTGCCGCTGGCGAGGGCACCGACGATGTTGCCGAACTCGCTGCTGCGATGTCCGGCTCACGTGAGCGCCACATGGAGACGACCCTGCAGGGCGGCGCTTTCATCGATGCGATGGCGGCCTGGAGCGGCGAGCCCTCGGCAGGTGGGGAAGGAGTGACAGCCTATCCCGTGGCTGTCGGCGTTGCCGCGGCGCGCCATGGCGTCGCGCTGGAGGATACGCTCATCGCCTATCTCCACGCCTTCGCCTCGAACCTCGTCCAGGCCTGCGTCCGGCTGGTGCCACTCGGTCAGCGCGACGGGGTGGCGACGCTCGCCGCGCTGGAGCCGATCATCTTGCGTACCGCGCAGCGCGCGGCGGTGTCGACGCTCGACGATCTCGGCTCCTGCACCATCCTCGCCGACATCCTATCGATGAACCACGAAACGCAGTATTCCAGGGTGTTCCGCTCGTGAAATCCTCCCATGGTCCACTCCGGGTCGGCATTGGCGGGCCGGTCGGCGTCGGCAAGACGACGCTCACCGAGAAGCTTTGCAAGGCGATGCGGGACCGCTACTCGGTTGCCGTCGTCACCAACGACATCTTCACCAAGGAGGACGAGCTGATCCTCAACCGGCTGCAGGCGCTGCCGGAAGAGCGCATCATCGGCGTCGAGACCGGTGGCTGTCCGCACACCGCGATCCGCGAGGACGCCTCGATCAATCTCGCGGCCATCGCCGAGATGCGCCGGCGCTTTCCCGATCTCGATGTGATCTTCATCGAATCCGGCGGCGACAACCTCGCCGCGACCTTCTCGCCGGACCTCGCCGACATCACGCTCTACGTCATCGACGTCGCCGGCGGCGAGAAGATCCCGCGCAAGGGCGGGCCGGGCATCACCCGCTCGGACCTGCTGATCATCAACAAGATCGACCTCGCGCCCTATGTCGGCGCGAACCTCGACGTGATGCGCGCGGACACGCAGAAGCAGCGCGGCGAACGGCCCTTCGTCTTCACCGACCTCAACCGTCGCATCGGCCTCGACGACATCGTCGGCTTCATTGAGGAGAATGGCGGCCTGGCGGCGGCCTAGAGCCCTTTTCGATCAGACTGAACCGTCATTGCGAGCGCAGCGAAGCAATCCAGGAGGACGTAGAGCTCTGTCGCCCCTGGATTGCTTCGTCGCTTTGCTCCTCGCAATGACGGCTTCTGCGACCCAACCTGATCGGAAAACGCTCTAAGTCACGCTGCGTCTGTCATTGAAGCATGAGTCATCCGGGACGGAGCCCTCGGGTCCGATCTTCGATCGGCCCAAGGATAAACTCCGCGGAGATCCGGGATCCATGCCTGAGCCTCGAACGGAAGCGCTCTGGCATGGACCCCGCGTCAAGCCCGGGATGACCGTGTGGTTCGGTCTAAAATCTGCACAGTCCGGATTCTTCCTCAGAGCGAGAGCTGCGAACCCGCCTCCCGGCAGGAGGCCTTGAGCGCGAGCAGGATCGCCTCCTCGTCGGTCGCGACGCCGTGGCGCTGCAGGCAGGGCACGAGGATCGCGGCCTCCGCATGGCCGCCCGGGCCGATCACCGGGCAGGCGATGTCGGTCACGGCCATGATGTCGCGGCTCGGCGCGACGCGATACCCGGTGGCGCGGATGTCCGCGAGGAGGCGGCGTGTCTCGTCGCTCTCCAGCTTGTCGCGGTCGGCCTCGGAGGCCTCCTTCATCAATTGCCGGCGGCGCGCCTCGCTCTGGAAGGCGAGGATGAGCAGGCCAGAATTGGCGTCAAGCGCCGGCCGGCCATAGCCGGGGCGCACGATGACGCTGGCGTCGAGATGGCCGGATGTGGTCGCGAGCACCACGGTCTGCGCTCGGCTCAGCACGACGAGGTGGGCGACCATGCCGCTGTCCTCGCTGAAGCGCTCCATCAGCGGCAGCACGATCGAGGTGAGCTGGCGCCCGCCCGGCGTGCGGATGCCCAGGTCGAACAGCCGGCGCGACAGGGCGAGGCGGTCGGTGCCGGCCTCGCGCGCGAGATAGCCGCGCTGCTGCAGCACGAAGACCATGCGGAAGATCTCGCTCTTGGAGCGGGCGAGGCGCTCGGCGATCTCGCGCGTCGAGAGCGGCTCGCCCACCTCGGCCAAGAGCTCGAGGATGTCGAGCCCCTTCTCCAGCGCGGGCGCCGCATAGGTGCTTTTGTCTCCGTTCTCGGAGTCGGGCAGGTCGCTCATGCTTTCCTGTTTCATATATGAAGCTTGACATCAAATAAGAAACGAACCTAGCCTCCTCGTAAAGGGGAGGCGGATGGTGCGATCGTCGGATCATATCGCGGGTTCTTGGGGGTGCGCGCGACGGCCGCAGGGCGGCCGGGCATGAAATACGGCCTGCAGTTCCGCGACGTCTTCGCGGCCTGGGAGTCGATCCTCGACGGCGTCTGGGTCACGCTGGTGCTGTCGGCGGCGGCCATGGTCGGCGGCCTCGTCATCGGCATCGCCTGCGCGGCGGCCCGCGTCTACGGCCCGGCCTGGCTGCGTCGGATCGTCGGCACCTATGTCGAAATCATCCGCAACACGCCGCTTCTGGTCCAGCTCTTCCTGATCTTCTTCGGTCTGCCGAGCCTCGGCCTGCGGCTCGACGGTTTCACCGCCGCGATCATCGCGCTCGTCGTCAATCTCGGTGCCTACACCACCGAGATCGTCCGCGCCGGGCTCGAGGCCGTGCCGAAGGCGCAGGTCGAGGCCGGTCATTCGCTCGGTCTCTCGGGCCTGCAGGTCTTCCGCTATGTCGTGATGTTCCCGGCGCTGAAGGCGATGTTCCCGGCGCTCGCCAGCCAGTTCGTGCTGCTGATGCTGGCGACCAGCGTCGTCTCGCAGATCTCGGTCGAGGACCTGTTCCACGCGGCCTCGATCGTGCAGTCGCGCACCTTCCGCGATTTCGAGGTCTACACCATCATCGGCGTGCTCTATCTCGGGCTCGCCTTCGCCTTCCGCGGCCTGTTCGCGGGCATCTATTACTGGGCGTTCGTCAGGCGATGATCCGCGAATTCGGCCTCATCGATGTGATGTACCTGATCGCGGCGGCGCGCTGGACGCTGGCGCTCACCGTCACCGCCTTCATCGGCGCCTCGCTGATCGGCATCGTCATCGCCATCGCCCGCATCCTGCCCATCGCGCCGCTGCGCTGGGTTTCCGCGGCCTATATCCACATCGTCCAGGGCACGCCGCTGCTGGTCTGGCTGTTCGTGATCTTCTTCGGCCTGCCGCTCGTCGGCATCTCGGTCAATCCCTGGATCGCCGCGGCGACGGCCTTCTCGGTCTATGGCAGCGCCTTCCTCGGCGAGATCTGGCGCGGCGCGCTGGTCTCGATCGCGAAGACGCAGTGGGAGGCCGGCGCCTCGCTCGGGCTCTCGCTCTGGGAGCAGCTGCGCCACATCATCGTGCCGCAATCGATCCGGGTCGCGATCCCGCCGACGGTCGGCTTCCTCGTGCAGCTGATCAAGAACACATCGCTCGCCGCGGTGATCGGCTTCGTCGAACTCACCCGCGAAGGCCAGCTCACCGCTGCCGGCACCTACAAGCCCTTTGCCGTCTACATCACCGTCGCCGCGATCTATTTCGCGATGTGCTTCCCCCTCACGCAATGGAGCCGCTCGATCGAGCGGAGGCTCGATGTCGCTCGTTGAAATCCATGGGATCAGCAAGAGCTACGGCACTGTCCAGGTGCTGAAGGATGTGACGCTCGACGTCGCCAAGGGCGAGATCATTGCGGTGATCGGCCGCTCCGGCTCCGGCAAGAGCACGATGCTCCGCTGCATCAACGGGCTGGAACCGGTGCAGGCCGGCGTGATCCGCGTCGACGGCACGCAGGTCAACGATCCCAAGACCGACCTGCGCAAATTGCGCCAGGAGGTCGGGATCGTCTTCCAGAGCTTCAACCTGTTTCCGCATCTCTCGGTCTGCGACAACATCACGCTCGCGCCGCGCGTCGTGAAGAAGCAGGCCCCGGAGGCCGCCCGCGAGGTGGCCCGCGAGGTGCTCGCCCGCGTCGGGCTGGAAGACAAGCTCGACGCCTATCCCTCGCAGCTCTCCGGCGGCCAGCAGCAGCGCGTCGCCATCGCCCGTTCGCTCGCCATGCGGCCGAAGCTGATGCTGTTCGACGAGGTCACCTCCGCGCTCGATCCCGAGCTGACCGGCGAGGTCCTCAAGGTCCTCGAATCCGTCGCGCAGGAAGGCATGACCATGATCCTGGTGACACATGAGATGGGCTTCGCCCGCCGTTTCGGCTCGCGCGTCGTCTTCATGCATGAGGGGCGCGTCCATGAGCAGGGGCCGGCGGCCGCCGTGCTGGCCGAGCCGAAGACGCCGGAACTCCAGACCTTCCTCAGCGCGGTGCTGCACTGAGGCGGAAGAACCAACATCAACGAGGGGAGAAAAGACGATGCGTTCACTGTTCGCAGGTTTAGCCGCCCTGGCGGTTGCGGCTTTCGGTGCAGCCGAAGCCAGGGCCGACAAGCTTCAGGACATCCTGTCCAAGGGCGTGGTCCGCATCGGCGTGCCGCTCGACGCGCCGCCCTTCGGCGCCCAGGATCAGGACCGCAAGCCGATCGGCTTCGACATCGAGATGGCGGAGATGGTTGCCAAGGGGCTGGGCGTGAAGTTGGAGATGCAGCAGATCACCGGCGCCAACCGCATCCCCTTCCTGCTCACCGACAAGGTCGACATCGTCATCTCGGTGATGGGCCTCACCCCCGAGCGCGCCCGGCAGATCCAGTTCACCGCGCCCTACGCCAACACCTTCCTGGCGGTCTACGGCGCCAAGAGCTCGCCGGTGACGAGCCCGGAGACGATCGGCTCGGCGCGCGTCGCCGCTGCCAAGGGCACGACGCAGGAGCTCGCCATCTCGGCTTCGGCGCCGAAGGCCAGCCTGATGCGTACCGAGGACGACGCGACGGCTGCCGCCGCCTACATCACCGGCCAGGCCGATCTGCTCGCCACCAATTCGATCGTGGCGCAGGCGCTCGCCAAGCAGAACCCGAACAAGGAGTTCGAGCGCAAATTCGTCATCCGCCGCAGCCCGGCGCATATGGGCGTCCAGATGGACCAGCATAATCTCGTGCGCTGGCTCGACGGCTTCATCTTCTTCAACGCGATGAACGGCGAGCTCGACCGGCTGCATCGGAAGTATCTCGACATGCCGATGGACCCGCTGCCGCCGCTGTGACGGGCAATCGGTAACCGAATCTGGCGCGGGGAACCCCTCTCCTGGAAGGAGAGGGGCAGGGGTGAGGTGTTCGGACTGGAAACGTTGGCCCGAACCCAACCGCGCGGTGAGCGCGACGCTTCACTGGTTCGGCCGCCTACCCCTCACCCTGCCCTCTCCCTTCGGGAGAGGGTTCCCCGCGCTCGTGCCTGAAATCCCGAGCCCAGTTTCTTCCCGAGCCCGCCATGACCAGCTTCCGGCCCAAGCCGACACCGCGCCCCTCCAGCGCCTTCCTCACCGTCGATCTCGACCGGGAGGGTAAGCAGGCCGGCTTCCTCATGATCCCGCATTCGCCGCATGACGACGCCTGGGGCGCGACACGCGTGCCGATCGCCGTGATCAAGAACGGCACCGGCCCGACCGTGATCATGGAAGGCGGCAACCATGGCGACGAATATGAGGGGCCGATCACGATTTGCGACCTGATCCGCGATCTCGATCCCGGCCGCGTCCAGGGCCGGCTGATCCTGATGCCGGCGAACAACGTCCATGCCGTCATCGCCGGCCAGCGCACCTCCCCGGTCGACGGGCTGAACTTCAATCGCACCTTCCCCGGCGATCCGCGCGGCACCATCACGCAGCAGATTTCCGCCTTCGTCAGCGATCATATCCTGCCGACCGGCGACGCCTTCCTCGACCTGCACTCGGGCGGCTCCTCGCTCGACATCATCCCCAGCGCCATCGTCGAGCCGACCGATGATCCGGCGCTGCACAAGCGCAACGTCGCCGCCGTGCAGGCCTTCGACGCGCCGATGACGGTCGTCATCAGCAATCTCGGCGAGCCGCGCACCGCAACCGCCGCCGCCTGCCGGGCCGGGCTCGTCACGGTCGGTACCGAGATGGCGGGTGGCGGTACCGTCTCGCTGGAGGCGCTTGCGGTCTGCCGGCGCGGCGTCGCCAATGTGCTCGACCATCTCGGCGTCGTCGTCCGGGAGAAGCCTGAGCCGAAGCGCGGCGACGGCCAGATCCTCGAATTGCCCGGCACCGCGGCTTACGTCTATGCGACGGCCGACGGCATCTTCGAGCCCTTCCACGCCAACGGCGCCAAGGTGAGCGCCGGCGAGCCCGCCGGCCGCATCCACTGCACCTGGGACCCGGCACGCCCGCCCGAGACGCTGCACTACGCCGCCGACGGCATCCTCTACGGCCGACGCCAGCCGGGGCGGGTGAAGCCGGGCAATTGCTGCCTCATCGTCGCGGCGCCCTATCGCGGAACCCTGTCATGATCGCGCTCGACGACATCCGCGCCGCCCGCCAGCGGATCGCGCCGTATATCCGGCAAACCCCGACGCTGCCTTATGCCAAGACGCGCGGCACGGATTTCGGCGGCGATGTCACGCTGAAGCTCGAATTGCTGCAGGCGGCCGGCTCCTTCAAGGCGCGCGGTGCGATGAACCGGCTGTTGACCCTGTCGAAGGACGAATTGGCGCGCGGCGTCGTCACTGCGTCCGGCGGCAATCACGGCCTCGCCATCGCCCGCTCGGCCCATGTGCTCGGCGTGCCCGCCACGATCTTCCTGCCGTCCAACGCCGCGCCCGACAAGATCGCCAAGCTGCGCGACTGGGGCGCGGACGTCCACATCGTCGGCGCGATCTGGGACGATGCCAATGCGGCGGCACTGGCCCATGCGCGCGAGACCGGTGCGACCTACGCCCATCCCTTCAGCGATCCGGTCGTGGTGGCCGGGCAGGGCACGCTCGGCCTCGATATTCTCGACGACATGCCGGATGTCGACGTCATCCTCGTCGCGATCGGCGGCGGCGGGCTGATCACCGGCCTCTCGACAGCGGTGAAGGCCTTGCGGCCGCAAACGCGGATCATCGGCATCGAGCCGGTCGGCTCGCCGACGCTGCATGCCTGCCTCGCCGCCGGCCGTCTCGTCGCGCTCGACCGGCTGGAGACCCGCGTCGCCACCATGTCCTGCCGTCAGACCGACCACGCGATCTATGAGGCGGTCGCGCGCAATGTCGACGAGATCGTGCTGATCACCGATGCCGAGATGGAGCAGGCGGCCAAGTCGCTCTGGTTCGAATTCGGCATCGCCGCCGACCTCTCGGGCGCGGCGGCGCTGGCGGCGCTCCAGTCCGGCCGGGTCGCGCTCAACGGCGGCGAGAAGGTCTGCGCCCTGGTCTGCGGCGCCGGCACTGATGGCTGCCTGCCGGGTTAGGCGCGGGCCTCGTCGTTGAAGAAGCCCGGCGGACCCATCTGCCCGCCCTTCAGTACGATATCGAGCCCATCGAGCTGCGGATCGTCGGAATGGGCGCGGCAGAGCGGGGCGCCGGGCACGCAAGGGCCGCGATAGGACAGGCCCCAGAGCGCCAGCGCGCGGATCGCCATGGTCGAGGTGTCGCCACCCGCGATGACGAGCCGGCTAAGATGCGCCTCGGCGACGATCGCGGTGAGCAGGCGGCCGGTCGCGCTCGCCACCTCGCCGGCTGCGGCTGGCGCTCCTTCCGGCTGCTCCGTCACCAGCATCACGTCGCCTTGTCCGAGCTTGGAAAGGGTCGCTGCCTGCAATTGGGCGGCATAGTCTTCGTCCGAAAGCAGTCGTCCCGGCTCAATGGGGAGCATCGCATAGCCTCTTGCTGCTTCGACCTGCGCGCGCGTGACCGGCGACAGGCTGCCGACGAGCGCAAGCAAGGGCCCGCCACCGCGCTGGCGCGCTTCGGCGGCCGTCGTGGCGGCGATCTCCTTGGGATGTCCGGCGGCGAAGGCGCGTGCGACCGAGCTGGCGCCCACGGCCAGCATCGGCCCATCCGTCAGCGCAGCGGCCAGCAGTCCGCCGATTGCCTTGAGGTCGGCCTCCTCCGCGACATCGAACAAGATGGCTTGCGTGGCGCCAGTGCGGACAGGGGCCAGCGCTGTAGCTGCACCCCCTCCGGCATAGGCGCGGTAGTCGACGAGCTCCACATCCGCGAGCCCCTGCGCGGCGAGGTGTCGGCGCAGATCGGCCTCGGCCATCGGCGTCACCGGATGTCGGCTCATCGTCGGGTGCCGGTCGATACGGTGGATCGTGCCGTCGCCACCCGCCGCGAACAGATGTCCGAACAGGCAATAGCGACCGAGATTGGGCTGGCCACCGAGGATCGGCACCAGCGGGTTCGGGAAATGCGGTTTCAGCGCCGCGACCGCCGCACCGATACTGCCGACATGCGGCGCGCTGTCGAAGGTCGAGCAGCATTTGTAGTGCATCAGCCCGACGCCGAGCCCGGCGAAGAAACGTCCGATCTCCGCGAGTTCCGCCACGATCGCTTCCGGCGCCATGGTGCGGCTCGCCCCGGCGATGCCGATCGCGTCGAGCGGTCCGGCGGCTGCAAGCTGCGCTTCGCTGGGCTGGCGCAGGAAGAGCAGCGCGCGGAAGCCGCGCTCGGCCAGTGTCGCCAGCGTGTCGGTCGAGCCGGTGAAATCGTCGCCATACCAGCCATAGAGGGGCGTCTGCTTCGCAACCACGGCGCTCTAGCCTGCCTTGCTGCCGAAGGTGTCGAGCGCCTGCTGCAGTTCGGGATGCGCGCGGGCTGTCTCGGCGAGTGGGGTGCCGTCGGCGACCGCCGCCCAGGCCTGCCGGATGCTGGCGACGCCGGCCTTCGGCCCGCCGGGATGGGCAAGGATGCCGCCGCCCGCCATGAACAGCAGGTCGTCATGCCCGATCGCGTCCCAGGTCGGCTGCGCCGTCCCGGCCCATTGCCCGGAGGAGAAGGCCGGCATCACGCGGTCGTCGGCTCCATCGGTCAGCGGCGTGACGCAATCCCTGGCCGAGGTGATGACTTCCTCGTCCTCCTGCGCGAATTTCCCCTGCAGGCCATGGACATGCATGTGGTCGACGCCGGCCAGCCGCCACAGCGTCTGATAGGCCTGGAAGCCGATGCCGAGCAGCGGATGGCGCGAGAAGGCGCCATAGCCGTTGCGATGGCCGTGCAAAGCGAGATCGGTCGAGCGGCGCAGGCTCTCGACGCCTGAGAAGCCGCACCAGTTCAGGCTAGCCATCACGCAGGAGCCGCCCTCGCGCGTGACGAGATCGGCATGGCGGCGCATGGCGTCGGTCTCGTCGGTGATGTTGAAGGCAACCATGACATGCTTGCCGGTCCGGTCCTGGTGCCGGCGCACCGCCGCCATCACGGCCGGGATGCGCTCGGCCAGCGGCGCGTGCACGGGATCGGCCGAGATCTCGTCGTCCTTGATGAAATCGAGCCCGGCCTCGCACAGGCTGGCGACGAGCTCGGCGGTTTGTGAAGCGCTGAGACCCACATTGGGCTTGATGATCGAGCCGACGAGCGGGCTCTTCGCCGCTCCGGTCAACCGGCGCGTGCCGGCGATGCCTTGCGCCGGCAGCGGGAAGCGCTGGCGATAGGACCAGGGCAGGGCGATGCTCTCCAGCCTCAAGCCGGTGACCTCGCCGAGATCATAGAGATTGCCGGCGACGACCGCGGCCAGCGTCGCCAGATTGGCGCCGACATTGTCGACCGGGAAGGAGATGGTGACGCGCGCCCGAAGCCAGGGGCCGCCTATGGTCTTCCGGGAGAGCCAGGCGTTCGGCAGGCTGGGCTGTGCGGCTGGTTCCAGCTCCTCGATCCGCGTGACGACGGCGCGGGCCCGCTCGCGCAATTCATCGGTCTCGCCGGCGACACGGGTGAAGGTGCCGCAGGACTGCTCGCCCGCCATCACCTCGGCGACCTTGGCCGGGTCGAGTGGGGTTTCGATCAGATAGCTGGCTTCGAAGCGGTTATCGGTCATCGGACGCATCCTGGCCATTCATAGGGCGTCATTCTCGGGCTCGACCCGAGAATCTCATGACCAGAAGACACTGGTTGCCGAGATGGTCGGGTCAAGCCCGACCATGACGTGATGCATTTGCGGACTCAGGCCGCCGCGGCGGCGAGTTTGCTCAGATCCGGGAAGGGCCGAACCGAGTCCTTGCCGTCCCAGGTTTCCGATGCCTCGCGGATCAGGCGGAACATCTCGCCCTTGGGGCCGGCGACCTCCGACAGTTCGATCACCGTGCCCGGATGGTAATGCGTGTCGAAATAGACGAAGCGGCCGCGCTCGCCGACCTCGCCGCTCATCACCGGCTTGAAGCCCTCGGCGAGGAGGCGCTCCATGTCGGCGTCATAGTCCGAAGTCCAGTAGGCGACATGCTGCAGGCCGGTCAGCCCGGCATCGGTGAAGTCCTTGTACATTGACGGCACGTCGTTGCGGCACTGGATCAGCTCGATCTGGAGCGGGCCGGAATTGGCCAGCGCCACCGAGTTGTGCGGCTCGTACGACGCGCCCTTGTAGCGGTAGTTTTTGATCGGGACCTTCGGGTTGTAGAAGAACGGCCCGACGCCCAGCACGCGGCTCCAGTAGTCCATCGCCGCCTCGATGTCCGGGACGACATAGCCGGCCTGACGGATCTGGCCAAAGAAGCGGCTCATGGGCGTTGCTCTCTATGAAATCAGGATCTGAGGAAGCCGATGGAGATCCACGGCACGGCGGCGACGACGATGAGGCCGACGAACAGGGCAAGGATGTAGCCCCAGATGTATTTCAGGCCTTCGTCGGGATTGATCTTGCTGATCGCGCAGGCGCCGTAATAGCCGACGCCGAAGGGCGGGGCGAAGAGCCCGATGCCCATCGCGAAGATCACGACCATCGAATAATGCACCTCGTGCACGCCGGCCTGCTTGGCGATCGGGAACACCAGCGGCCCGAACAGCACGATCGCCGGGATGCCTTCCAGCACGCTGCCGAGGATGGTGAAGGCGACGATCGAGATGGCGAGGAAGCCCCAGCTTCCACCCGGCACCGCTGCCATGATCTGCGCCAGATCGCGCGAGAAGCCGGACTGCGTCAGCCCCCAGGCCATGGCAGTGGCGCAGCCGATGATGAAGATGATCGCGCCGGTGAGCGAGGCCGTCTCGACCAGCATCCTGGGCAGACGACGCCAGTCGAACTGGCGATAGAGCAGGATGCCGGCCAGCACCGCATAGGCGATGCCGATGGTCGAGACCTCCGTTGCGGTCGCCACGCCTTCGACCACCGCCGCGCGGATGACGAAGGGCAGCGCGATCGCCGGCGCCGCGACCAGCGCGAGCTTGGCGATCTCGCGCTTGGGATAGCGCTTGACGTTGCTCAGATCCTCGCCGCGGCAGCGCCACCAGACGACGAAGCAGAGCGCGGCACCCAGCACCACGGCCGGCAGCATGCCGCCGGTGAAGAGCGCCGCGATCGAGACGCCGGTCACCGAGCCGATGGTGATCAGCACGATCGAGGGCGGGATCGTCTCGGTCTGCGCGCCGGTGGCGGAGAGCAGGGCGACAAGGTCGCCGGGCTTGGCGCCGCGCTGCTTCATCTCGGGGAAGAGAACCGGCGCGATCGCGGCCATATCGGCGATCTTCGAGCCGGAGATGCCCGAGACCAGATACATCGCGCCGACCAGCACATAGGACAGCCCGCCGCGGACATGGCCGAGCAGGCTCGCCAGGAACTGGATCATGGCGCGGGCCATGCCGGTCATTTCGATCAGCGCGCCGAGGAAGATGAAAAGCGGCACGGCGAGCAGGATGAGATGGCTCATGCCTTCGTCGAGCCGGCCGACCATGACGAGCATCGGCGTCGAGGTGGTGCAGGCGAGGTAGCCGAAGGTGGCAAGCGCGAAGGAAAACGCGATCGGCACGCCGGAGAAGACGTTGAGCGCGACGACGCCGACGAAGAAGACGATCAGATTGAGCTTGCCGAGCGGCTTCAGCGCCGGGCCCGCGAGCCAGAACAGCAGCACGAGCAGGGCGGTCAGCCCGATCGCGAGCAGCACCGGCCTCAGCGAGCCGAAGCGCAGCAGGCGGCAGCCCGCCGCGATCAGCATCAGCCCGACGCCGACCGGAATCGCCGCGGCGCGCCAGGCATTGGTGATCTCCAGCGCCGGGGTGACGATGAAGCTCTCTTCCTCGGCGTATTCGATCGCATGCGGGATGATCAGCAGCAGGAAGGCGATCGAGGCGGTGATCGCGACCGCCTCCAGCAATGCCCGCGTCTGCGGCGAGACGCGAGAGACGAGGCCGGTCATGCGCATATGCTCGCCGCGGCGCAGTGCCACCACGGCGCCGAGCATCGACAGCCAGAGGAACAGGATCGAGGCGAGTTCGTCGGACCAGACGAGCGGTGCGTGGAAAACGTAGCGCGCTGCCACGCCCGCCCCGAGGATGATGATCTCGACCAGCACCAGCACGGCCGCCACCGCCTCGACCAGCCCGCCGAGCGCGCGATCGAGGTGATTGGCAAAGCGGCCGAGCCCGGTTCTGGGCATGGTGGCAGCAGCGGGAAGGGTCGCGCTGTGAACATCCATCGGGGCGTTTCCTGTTTTATGCGTTGGGCGCCTTATAGGCCCGCCCGCACCCCTCAGGCCAGCTTGCCGACGGCGCCTTCGAGCAGGCTCCAGGCCTCCGTCCCGAAGCGCTCCTGCCACTCCTTGTAGAAGCCCGCCTCACGCAGCTTGGCGCGGAAGGAATCGGGGTCGGTCCTGTTGAAGGCGAGGCCCTTCGACTGCAGATCCGCCTGCACGGTTTCGTTCAGCTTCTTGATGTCGCCGCGCTGGGCGACGCCGGCATCGTTGATGGCGTTCGCGACGATGGTCTGGATGTCGGCGGGCAGCCCGCGCCAGGCGCGCCCGTTGGCGATGAACCAGAAGCCGTCCCAGATATGGTTGGAGACGGCGCAGCTCTTCTGCACCTCGTAGAGCTTGGCGACCTGGATGATCGGCAGCGGGTTCTCCTGCGCGTCGACGACCTTGGTCTGCAGCGCCGAATAGACCTCCGAGAACTGCAGGCTCGCAGGCGCAGCGTCGAGCGCCTTGAACATCGCGATCGAGAGTGGGCTCACCGGCACGCGGATCTTGAGGCCGGCCATCTCCTTGGCGGTCTCGATCGCCTTGCCCGAGGTGGTCATCTGGCGAAAGCCGTTGTCCCACATCTTCTCGAATGCATGGAGATTCACCTTCGCGATCGCCTCGCGGACATGGGCGCCGAGCTTGCCGTCCATCGCCTTCCAGACCTGGTCGTAATCGGCGAAGGCGAAGCCGACCGCGTTGATCGCCGCGACCGGCACCAGCGTCGCGATGACGAGCGCCGACGGCGTGAAGAAGGTGATGCCGCCATTGCGCACCTGGCTCAGCATGTCGGTGTCGCCGCCGAGCTGGTTGTTCGGGAAGATCTTGATCTCGACCCGGCCGTTCGTCTCCTTGGCCACGCGCTCGGCCGCTTCCTGGGCGCGGATGTTGAGCGGATGGCTGAGCGGCAGGTTGTTGCCGTATTTCAGCTCGATCTCGGCGGCGCGCGCGATATGCGGCATGCCGATGAGCGAGGCGGCGGGGGCGGCGGCCAGCGCGTGCAGCACCGTGCGGCGCGTGAAGTTCGTCATGATCTTCCTCCCGATATCGCTGATGCGATTTGATTTGATTGAGGTCTTCTTGCCTCAAGACTAGAAAGCGGAAATGATGGTCGTCAAACTCAATTCTTGATGGTTTTTGATGTAGTTCAATGAACGATCCCAAGGTAGGAGACGGGCTGAAACGCCGCCGGATGGCACGCATCACCGACGTGGCGGCGCTCTCCGGCGCCTCGACCGCAACTGTCGACCGGGTGCTCAACCAGCGCCCCGGCGTCCGCGCAGCGACGGTCCAGCGCGTCCTGAAGGCGGCGAGCGAGCTCGGCTATGTCCTCGATCCCGGCCTGCCCGCGCAGGCTTTGACGCCGATGCGGCTCGCCTTCCTGCTGCCGGCGGGTAGCAACCGCTTCCTGGCGATGCTCGGGCGTCATATCGCGGCGGCGCAGGACCAGCTCGCCTCCTTCAACATGCGTGCCCGCGTCGAGTTCATCGAGAGCTTCAAGCCCGAACTGCTCGCCCAGCAGCTCCGGCAGGTCGGCCGCGACGTTGATGGCATCGCCTTCATGGCGCTGGAGCACCCGGCCGTACGCGAGGCGGTGAACGCGCTCGCCGAACGTGGCGTACCCACGGTGACGCTGATCTCCGACGTCGCCAATTCGCGCCGCGCCGCCTATGTCGGGCTCGACAACCGCTCAACCGGCCGCACCGCCGGCTATCTCGTCGCCCGCTTCATCGGCAGGCGCCCGGCCAAGGTCGCGATGATCGCCGGCAGCCTGAGCTACCGCGCCCATGAGGAGCGCGAGATGGGCTTCCTGCATCTCTTCGAGGAGATGTTCCCCCAGATCGAGGTGGTCGGGCTGCGCGAAGGGCTTGACGATGAGGGGCGCAACTACCGGCAGGCCAAGGCGTTGCTGGGCAAGCACCCGGATCTTGCCGGCATCTACAATATCGGCGGTGGGCCGGAGGGCATCGCCCGTGCACTCAAGGAGGTCGGCCGCCAGCAGGAGGTCGTCTTCGTCGGCCATGGCCTGACGCCCGAGACCCGCGCGCTCCTGCTCGACGGAACGATGGACGCGGTCATCACCCAGCATCCTCATGCGGCGCTGATGAGCTGCATCGCGATCTTCGCCAATCTGCGGGCCGGGCGACCTGCCTTGGAGGGGACGGCGGCCCCGAGTATCGAGATCATCCTGCGCGAGAACCTGCCTTGATCGCCAAGGTAGTCGCCGAAAGTCCAAATCCCTTCATTGCTTCCTGGCGAACCCGAAACCACCCCCGCACGTCATTCCGGACGAGCCGCAACGCGGCGCAGATCCGGAATCCATCGTAAAGCTCGGCGTTCCATGATGGATTCCGGGTCTTCGCTGCGCTCCGCCCGGAATGACAGCGGCGGCAAGTCGACTGGAAGCGATTGCTCGGCCCCGAGAGCGGCTCGGGCTTGCAATCCCGGAAACAAAGAGGGAACATGAAAGCATGTCCCTTCCGGATTCCGTTCTCAACCCGCCGCCGGCACGGCCCGACATCACGCGCATGGTCTGCCGCGGCGCCGCCCGCCATCTGCGCGAGCGCGGCTATGCCATCGTCAAGGAGATGACCTTCGCCAATGGCCGGCGCGGCGACATCGTCGCGCTGTCGCCGTCCGGCGAGCTCTGGGTCGTCGAGGTCAAGTCCGGCATCGCGGACTACCGTGTCGACGGCAAATGGCCGGACTATCGCGACTATTGCGATGGCTTCCTCTTCGCGGTCGCGCCCGAATTCCCGCACGAGATCCTGCCCGATGATGTCGGCCTGATCGTCGCCGATGCCTATGGCGGCGCGTTGTTGCGCGAGCCGCCGCGCCACCCCTTGAGCCCGGCGCGCCGCAAGATGCTGACCATCGCACTGGCGCGACTGGCATCGAGCCGGCTCGCCTTGATCGAAGACCCCATCGGCTCAGACTGAGGCCGCCTCTCGCGCAGGTTCGGCCGCTGCGGTCGCCAGAGGCTTCGCGAAAGAGCGTAGGTCGACCTCTTCGACCAGAAAATCGATGAAGGCACGCACGCGCGCCGGTAGCCGGCCGCCATGGCCGACATAGACGACGTGGATCTCCTCGACATCACCCGGATTGAACGCTTCGAGGACCGGGATGAGGCGGCCGGCCGCGATGTCGTGGGCGATATGGAACAGGGAAAGCCGTGTCAGCCCCTGGCCTGCAAGAGCGAGTTCGCGCGCGCTCTCGCCATCGCCGACCGTGCTGCGTCCACGCGCCGGGAATTCGCTGCGCTTGCCGCCGATCAGGAACGGCCAGGAATCGCTGTGCCGCGCGAAGTTGAAGGTGACGAGGTCGTGCTGCGCGAGGTCGTCGGGGTGCTGCGGGGCGGGATGCCCGGCGAGATAGGCCGGCGAGGCGACCACGGCCATCCGGCTTTCTCCGAGCTTGCGCGCCACGAGCTGCGAGGAACGCAGCGGACCGACGCGGATCGCGACATCGGCGCGTTCGTCGACCAGATCGACGACGGCGTCGCTCAGCGTGAGGTCGAGCTGAACGCCGGGATGGAGCGCGGTGAAGCGTGGCACCAGCGGTAGCAGGAAGTGTCGGCCGAACGGCACGTTGGTGTTGACCCTGAGCCGGCCGCGCGGGATCTGGCAGGCGGCAACCGCCCGTTCCGCCTCGTCGAGATCGGCGAGCACGCGCAGCGTCCGCTCGTGGAAGGTCGTGCCTTCCTCCGTGAGCATGAACTTGCGGGTCGAACGCACGATCAGCCTGACGCCGAGCCGCGCCTCCAGCCGGGCGACGAGCTTGCTGACCGCCGACGGCGTCATCCTGAGCGCACGCGCCGCTGGCGAGAAGCCGCCGAGCTCGACGACGCGGGCGAAGACCTCCATCTCGCCGGAGCGGTTGATCTCGGAGCGTGGCATCGTGAATTCAACTCACAATTGCTGATCTTTCACGCAGTCTAATTCACAACCGCGAGCGGCGCTATCTCCGGGCCCGAACATTCCCGGAGGCATCTCATGCCCATTGCCCTTTATGCTCTCACCGTCGGTGCCTTCGGCATCGGCGTCACCGAATTCGTGATCATGGGCCTGCTGCTGCAGGTCTCCAGCGATCTCGGCATCAGCGTGCCGCTCGCCGGCCTGCTGATGACCGGTTATGCGCTCGGCGTCTTCGTCGGCGCGCCCGTGCTGACGATCGCGACCCGCTCTTTGCCGCGCAAGACGACACTCTTGGTGCTGATGGCGATCTTCACCCTCGGCAATCTCGCCGCTGCGCTGGCGCCGAGCTTCGCCTGGTTGATGTCGGCGCGTATCGTGACCGCGCTGGCGCATGGCACCTTCTTCGGCGTCGGCTCGCTCGTGGCGACCAGCCTCGTCGCCCCGGAGCGCAAGGCCTCGGCCATCGCCCTGATGTTCACCGGCCTGACGATCGCGACGCTGCTCGGCGTGCCCTTCGGCTCCTGGCTCGGCCTCGCCTTCGGCTGGCGTTCGACCTTCTGGGCCGTGACCGGCATCGGCGTGCTCGCCTTCATCGTCCTCGCTACGCTCGTCCCGGCGGACCGCGAGCGTGTCGTCCCCGGCTCGCTCGCCGAGGAGTTCAAGGTGCTGGCGCGCCCGCAGGTCCAGCTCGGCCTCGTGATGACCGTGCTCGGCTTCGGCGGCATCTTCGCGGTCTTCACCTTCATCCAGCCGATCCTGGTCGAGCTCGCCGGCTTCAGCGAGGCGGCGGTCTCGCCGATCCTGCTCGTCTTCGGAGCCGGGCTCGTCGTCGGCAATCTGCTCGGCGGGCGCTGGGCCGACCGCAACCTCGCCCCGGCGCTGATCGGTACCATCGCGCTGCTGACGGTGGCGATGTTCGCCTCGGGCCTCGCCTTCTACAGCCAGGTCGGCGCCGTGATCGCGGCCTTCGCGCTGGGTGCTGCGGCCTTCGCGACTGTCGCGCCGCTGCAGATGTGGGTGCTGCAGCAGGCCGGCGGGGCCGGGCAGGGGCTGGCGTCGAGCCTGAACATCGCCGCCTTCAACCTCGGCAACGCCTTCGGCGCCTGGCTCGGCGGCGCGGTCATCACGCAGGGGCTGGGTTATGGCGCCATCGCGCCGGTCGCGGCTGTCGTTCCGCTGGTTGCGCTCGGCCTCGCCGCCTTCGCCGTGGCGCTCGACCGGCGCTCGGCCCGCCTCGTCCCCGCTAACGCGACCTGACGCGAAAACAGCTCAACAAGCAAAAGCCCGCCGGACATGCCGTCCGGCGGGCTTTCTGCATTCGATCGTCGGATCAGCGCGGGGCGCGCTTGGCGAGGATGCGCTGGAGCGTGCGCCGGTGCATGCCGAGGCGGCGCGCCGTCTCGGAGACGTTGCGGCTGCACAATTCGTAGACGCGCTGGATATGCTCCCAGCGGACACGATCCGCCGACATCGGGTTCTCGGGCGGCTGCGGCCGGGCATCGCGCGCGGCCGCGAGCGCCGCATGGATTTCGTCGGCATCGGCCGGCTTGGCGAGGAAGTCGAAGGCACCGAGTTTCACGGCGCTGACGGCGGTGGCGATGTTGCCATAGCCGGTGAGGACAACGCCGCGGGCTTCCGGCCGGCGCTCCTTGAGCCGGGCGATCACGTCGAGCCCGTTGCCGTCACCGAGACGGAGATCGATCACGGCGAAGGCCGGGGCAGATTCCTCCACGGCAGCGAGCCCGGCGGCGACGCTGTCGGCAGTGCGGACCACATAGCCGCGGCCTTCCATGGCGCGGGCGAGGCGGGTGAGGAAAGGCTTGTCGTCATCGACCAGCAACAGCGACATGTCCGCACTCTCGGGCCTGCCGGTCTCGCTCGGCGCATCCTGCATTTTGATCTCCTGACCGCTTGTCCATGCGCGCTGCGGTGGCGCGAAGTGAGGTTTCGAAACGCCGGCCGCAGGCCCTCTCGGGCTTGCGCTCAGCTAAGCTCATGTAATACCGATGCTTCCGGCTTGGTACCCCCAATGGCGGGCAGATCCGCTTCAAAAATGTCACGGGGCCAGACGATGCGGATCGAGGCGCCGCTCGCCGGGGCAGGCCGGTTCGAGAATTCCAGCGTCGCGCCGCCACGCTCGAGTAGCGTCTTGGCGATGAAAAGCCCGAGCCCGAGCCCGCCGCCGGCACGGCCCTCGCCGCTGCCGCGCGAGAGATAGGGCTCGCCCGCCCGCATCAGCACGTCGGGCGGGAAGCCCGGTCCATCGTCAGCAATCGTCAACACGACGCGGCTCTGTGTCCACTCTGCCGCGATCGTCACGGTCGAGCGGGCGAAGTCGACCGCATTGTCGACGATGTTGCCGAGGCCGTAGATCATGCCGGGATTGCGCCGGCAGACCGGCTCCGGCTTGTCGCCGGTCATGGAGATCTCGAAGGGCACGCCGAAGGGCCGTTGCGGCCCCGCCGCTTCCTCGATCAGCAGACGCAGCGTCAATTGATCCAGAGGGCCGGCATCGTCGTCCTGCAGGCTGGAGAGCTTGCCGAGGATGCCGCGGCAGCGTTCGACCTGCTCGCGCAGCAGCGCGATATCCTCCGCCATCTCGCCATCCGGTGGGGCGAGGCGGGTGAGCTCGCGCGCGACCAGCGCGATGGTGCCGAGCGGGGTGCCGAGCTCATGGGCGGCGGCGGCGGCGAGCCCATCGAGCTGGGACAGATGCTGCTCGCGCGCCAGGACGAGTTCGGTCGCGGCGAGCGCGTCCGAGAGGTCGCGCGCCTCCTTGGCGACGCGCCAGGCATAGATGCCGGTGAAGGCGAGGCCGAGCACGAGCGCGACCCAGTTGCCGAGCTGATAAAACGGCGGCAGCACAGGCCGGTCGGCGCCCGCCCAGGGCAGCGGCAGGTGGAAGCGGCTGAGCAGGGTCGCCAGGATCATCGCCAGCAGGCCGAGCAGCAGGGTGCGTTGCGGCGGCAGTGCCGTCGCCGAGATCATCACCGGCGCCAGGAACAGGATCGCGAACGGGTTCTGCAGCCCGCCGGTCATGAAGAGCAGGGCCGCAAGCTGGACGATGTCGAAGCCGAGCAGTGCCGTCGCCGGGCCGTCCTGCAGCCGGTGACTGAGCGGGAAGCGGATCCGCAGCGCGATATTGAGCCAGGCCGAGACGGCGATGATGGTGAAGCACCAGCCGAAGGGCAGGGGGAAGCCGAGGCCGAAATGCACGCCGGCGACGGCTGCGCTCTGCCCGGCGATGGCGAGCCAGCGCAGCCGGACCAGCGTGTCGAGCCGCAAATGGCGACCCGTGCGGGCGAGAAGGGGCGTCGAGAGGTCCGAGGCGCTCACCGTTGATCGGCCTCCTGCGCGGCTCCCGCTAGAGCATCGGACCGAAAAGTGGAATCCACTTTTCGGAGAAATCCGATGCTCAAACCAAGGGCTCGATCGCCACCTCGCATCCGACGGGACGCGCGGCGATCTGGGAGCGGGAATGACGGTTTCATCCACATGGCAGGAGAATCTTAGCCTTTAGCTGGATTGAATGAGAACAAAATCAACGTAAGGTGCGTTATTGCGACGCATCATTGCTTGCTGCGCCGCCAGAAGGACACTCGATCGCATGTACGGTGCCACCATGTCGTTTGCCTATCATGCCTACGAAGCGGTTCACATGATGGTGAGCCCGGTGCGCGGGGTCTCCGATGCGATGCACCTCGCTTTCAAGAACCCGGCCAATCCGCTGACCTATACCCCCCTCGGTCGCACGGTCGCAGCCTCCTGCGAATTGTTCGAGCGCGTCACGCGCCGCTACGGCAAGCCGGCCTTCGGTCTCGACGAGACGACGATCAACGGCGTCAAGGTGGCGGTCGAGGAGCGGGTCGTCTGGGAGCGCCCCTTCTGCAAGCTCGTCTATTTCGATCGCAAGATTCCGGGCCGGCGCAAGCCGCAGCCCAAGGTGCTGCTGGTGGCGCCGATGTCGGGCCACTATGCCACGCTGCTGCGCGGCACGGTCGAGGCCTTCCTGCCCGGCCATGAGGTCTACATCACCGACTGGACTGATGCACGGCTGGTGCCGCTGACTGAGGGCCGTTTCGATCTCGACGATTATATCGACTACGTCATCGCCATGCTGCAGACGCTGGGGCCGGACACCCATGTCATGGCGATCTGCCAACCTTCGGTGCCGGTGATCGCCGCGGTCGCCCGCATGGAGGCAGAGGGCGACTCCTGCGCCCCGCGCTCGATGACGCTGATGGGCGGGCCGATCGATACCCGCCGCTCGCCGACCGCCGTGAACCAGCTTGCGATGGAGCGCGGCACCGACTGGTTCCGCCGCAACTGCATCACCGTCGTGCCCTTCCCGCATATGGGTGCTTTCCGGCAGGTTTATCCGGGTTTCATGCAGCTCTCGGGCTTCATGGCGATGAACATCGACCGCCACGTCACCGCCCATTACGACATGTTCAAGCATCTCGTCGGCGGGGATGGCGATTCGGCCGAGAAGCATCGTGAGTTCTACGACGAGTACCTCGCGGTGATGGACCTGACGGCGGAGTTCTACCTGCAGACGGTCGACACCGTCTTCGTCAAGCATGCGCTGCCCAAGGGCGAGATGATGCATCGCGACAAGCCGGTCGACCTCAAGGCTATCCGCCGTGTCGCGCTGATGACGGTCGAGGGTGAGAACGACGACATCTCCGGCGTCGGCCAGACCAAGGCGGCGCATGATCTCTGCGTCAACATCTCCGCCGAGAAGCGCGTCCATTATCTCCAACCCAAGGTCGGCCATTACGGCGTGTTCAACGGCTCGCGCTTCCGCGCCGAGATCCAGCCGCGCATCTCCGATTTCATGGTCAGCCTCGACATGGAGGCGGCCAAGGGCCGCCGTAGCGACAGCGCCAGCGAGCAGCGCAAGGCTCTGAAGGTCGTCGGCTGACGGGGAATAAGGGTCTCTCTTTCCCATCGCCCGCGAATCCCGCACAATCGCGGGCGATGCGCATCTCCCTGTTCAGGCGCCAGCCGGACCCCGACCGGATCGAGGTCGTCCACGCCGGCACGCCCTATCCCGTTCTCGTCAAGCGGCGTGCCAATGCGCGGCGGATGACGCTGCGCGTCTCGCAGGCGACCGGCGAGATCACCCTGACGCTGCCCGAGCGGGCCGACTTCGCCGCGGGCCGGACCTTTGCCGAGAATCATGGCGGCTGGATCGCGGCGCGCATCGCGAAGCGCCCATTGGCGGTGCTGTTCGAGCCGGGGCAGAGCATTCCCCTGCGCGGCGTCCCTCACCGCATCGTCCACTGGTCGAAGGCGCGCGGGCTCACCCAGGCGACGCAGGACAAGGACGGCGCCCCGATCATCGCGGTCGCCGGCGAGGCGGCGCATGTCCCGCGCCGGGTCAAGGATTTCCTGCGGCGGCTCGCGCTCGAGGATCTGGAGAAGGCGGTGCGGCGCCACACTGCGGCGCTCGGCATCCCCGCCCGCAAGATCACCATCCGCGACACCACGAGCCGCTGGGGCTCCTGCTCCTCGCAGGGGCATCTCAACTTCTCCTGGCGACTGATTCTCGCACCGGCCTCGGTGCTCGACTATCTTGCGGCCCATGAGGTGGCGCATCTCAAGGAGATGAACCACTCTCATCGTTTCTGGGCACTGACCCACAAGCTCTGCCCGCATACCGAGGAGGCGGAGGCCTGGCTGAAACGCCACGGCGCCAGCCTGCATGGTTATGGTTGACCGAGAGCATTTTCGAGCGAAGTGGATACCGGTTCGCGTGAAGAAGATGCGATGAAACAAAGGCCTCTCCGCCGCAATTTCGCCGTTAACCACTTTCTGAAGCCTGCGCCCGCACACTGAAGGCCGATTCGCCTTCAGTGTGAGTAAGCCTATGGGTCAGGTCATAGCGTTCCGCCGCCCGCAACAGCCCTCCGCCGCGCCCGAGCCCGTGCTCGGTCTGCTTTCGGCGGTGGACTTTGCGCTCCGCGATCTCGCGGAAATCATGCCGCACATCGCGCTCGACAGCGCCCGCGCGCAGGCCGAAGCTTGCCGCGCCATGCTTGCGCAGGCTTTCGACGCCGAGGTCGAGGCCGAGCTCGGCAACTGATTCGGGTCGGCATCGCGCCCGCGCATGCCGCCCCCGGCGACGGCGCGGGTTGCCGAAGCGGATGAATTGTCGAACCTCTGCGGGAAAGAGCCGGTGGTCCGCCGGTCACAAGCCCGGGAGGCTCATCCGTGTTCCTGACCAACAGCGATATGGTCGATCTCGTCGATCTCAGGCATCGGCTGCATCGGAGGCCTGAGATTTCGGGCGAGGAACGCGAGACCGCCGCCACCATCGTCGCGTTTCTGAAGCCGACGCAGCCCGACCGTATCATCTCCGAACTCGGCGGCCATGGCGTCGCCGCGATCTATGAGGGCGCCGAGCCTGGCCCGACCGTCCTGATCCGCGCCGAACTCGACGCGCTGCCGATCGAGGAGCTTTCGACCAGCGATCATCGCTCCGAAATTCCCGGCAAGGGCCATCTCTGCGGCCATGATGGTCACATGACCATCCTCGCCGGGCTGGCGCGCGGGCTTCACCGCAACCCGCCCAAACGCGGCCGCGCCATCCTGCTGTTCCAGCCGGCAGAAGAGACCGGCGCCGGCGCCGCTGCTGTGATCGCTGATCCGAAATTCGCCGAGATCGCGCCGGACTACGCTTTCTCGCTGCATAATCGTCCCGGCGTTCCGATCGGCCATGCCCGCATCTCGGAAGGCGCCGCCAACTGCGCCTCGCGCGGCCTCAGGATCGTCCTCAACGGCGAGACCTCGCATGCCTCGACGCCCGAGCACGGCCGCTCGCCGGCCCCGGCCATCGCCCGCCTCATCCCTGAACTGACCGCACTCGGCCCGGGCGGCGAACTCGATGCGAATTTCGCACTGGTCACCGTCACCCATGCCGGGATCGGCGAGCCGGCCTTTGGCATCGCGCCCGGCCGCGGTGAGCTTTGGGTGACGCTGCGCACCGTCAACGATGCCCAGATGGGCGCGCTCTGCGAGAAGGCCGAGGCGCTGGTGCGCGAGGTCGCGGCGGCCGGCAGCCTCGACGCCGAGATGAGCTATCACGACATCTTCCACCACTGCGAGAACGAGCCCGAGGCCGTCGCCATGCTGCGCCGGGCGATGGACGAGGAGAAGGTGCCGCACGGCCCGACCAAGCCGTCCCGCGGTTCGGAGGATTTCGGCCTGTTCGGCCGCAAGGCTAAGTCGGCGATGTTCCTGCTCGGCTCGGGCGACACCGCCCATCTGCACAACCCCGATTTCGACTTCCCCGACGATGCGATCGACACCGGCGCGCGCGTCTTCATGCGGGCGCTGCGCAATCTCGTCGGCGAAGCTCCGCGAGCCTGAGGACAAGGCGGATGGCTCTGGACTGGACACGCGCCGCTGCGCGCGCGAACGAAATCGCCGCGAACTGGCAGCGCGAGGCCGGGCCCGGCGGCGCCGTCGTGCTGTTTGATCGTGACGGGGTGCGCGAGGCCTTTGCCGGCGGCCTCGCCAGCATCGACTACCAGCTGCCCTTCACGCCGCAGACGCCGAACCGCTTCGCCTCGATCAGCAAGCATGTGCTGGCGATCGCGTTGCTGCGTGCGGGCGTGCCGCTCGATGCCCCGCTCGGCCACTGGCTGACCGAGCTGCCAGCGCCGCTCGCCGCGGTCGAGCTATGCCGGGCCCTCGACATGACCGGCGGCCTGCCGGACATGATGGAAGCTTTCTGGCAGCAGGGCGTGCCCTTCACGGCGACGCTGAGCGCCGACGAGGTCTTCGCGCTCGCCCGCCGCTTTCCGTCGCTGAGCGCCGAGCCCGGTACGGAGATGGCCTATTCCAACACCGGCTGGCGGCTCGGGCAGCGCATCCTCGAGCGCGTCACCGGCCGGTCCTATAGCGATATCGTCACGGAACTGTCCGGCGAGCTCGGCCTTGCCTTCCGGCTGCCCTATGACGCTGCCGAGATCGTCCCCTGTCTCGCCACGGGCTATTGGCGCGACGGCGCGGCCTGGCGGCGCGGCCATTACGGCTTCCATTTCTCCGCCTCGGGCGGCATCGCTGGCTCCGCTGCCGATCTCGCCGGCTGGGCCTCCGCCCTGCTCGCGGGGCGCGGGCCGCTCGCTGGCATGCTCGAACGCCTGACGATACCGCGCCATTTCGCGGATGGCAGCGCAAGCGTCTATCGGCTCGGGCTGGTCTGCAGCCGCCTCGGCGAGACCGAGATCGTCGGTCATGGCGGCTCGCTCACCGGCTATCGCAACCACTTCCTGATGGCCCCGGCCCATGGCGCCGGCGTCGTGGTGCTGACCAATCGCGAGGAAGAGGCGCTCTGGCCCGCCATGACGGTGCTGGCGGCGCTGCTCGGGCAGGAACTGCCCGCGCCGGCCGACGCACCAACCGGACTCTTCGTCACAGAAAAGGGCCCGTTCTGGGCGGAATTCACGCGGGATTCGATCAGCTTCATGGGCGGCTATGAGCGCCTTGTCGCGGACGGCGCGGGCGGGCTGCGTAGCCTGCCGGCCTATCTCGACATCCGCCTTCGGCAGGAAGGGGCGGACTGCTTGTCCGGCCTGATCGGCGGCGTGCAGCGTTCGTTGCGGCGCGTGCCGGCCGATACGGCGCTCGATGACCGGCTCATCGGTCAGTGGCGCGATCCGCATTTCGGGACGCAGATCGAGATCCGGGCGGACGGTACCGCGCTGATGCCTTGGCCCTCCGGCGGCATGCTCTCGCGGCTGACGCCATTGCCGAACGGCCGGGCGCTGGCCGATCTGTTGCACGGCCCCTGGCGGTCGCGGCCCTGCCTCTGGCTCGATGGCGCTGGCGGCTTGCGGGTCGCCGGGCACCGGGCAAGGATTTTGCAAATGAAGCGCGTCGGCTAGCACCGCTCTGCGCGAGCGATGCAGCCGGGCCGATGACGATGGAGGAGGACGTTTCGATGCAACTGCCCCGTTTCGCTGCCGCGCTGCTTTTGACGGCGTCCGCCTTGCTGCCTTTGCCGGCCGCCGCCCAGGCGCAGCCTGCCGCGAACCGCGTGCTGCGCGTCGCGCCGCATGCCGATCTCAAGACGCTCGATCCCGTCGCGGCCTCGATCGTCATCACCCGCATGCACGGGCTGATGATCTACGAGACCCTCTTCGCCTGGGATTCGAACCTTCAGCCGAAGCCGCAGATGGTCGAGAGTTTCGAGACCTCGCCGGACAAGCTGATCTGGAGCTTCACGCTGCGCCCCGGCCTCAAGTTCCATGACGGCCAGCCGGTGACCACCAAGGACGTGATTGCCTCGCTCGCCCGCTGGATGAAGCGCGACACCATCGGCGGCAAGCTCGGCGAATACACCGAGGGCATGGAGGCGGTCGACGACAGGACCTTCAAGCTCAAGCTCAAGCGCCCGCTGGCGCTCGTGCCTTTCGCGCTCGGCTCGGCCGTCGGCCAGATCCCGGTGATCATGCGCGAGGCGGACGCCAAGAGCGATCCGATGAAGCCGATCACCGAGACGATCGGCTCCGGCCCGTTCAGGTTCAACCGGGAGGAATGGCGCAGCGGCTCGAAGATCGTCTACGACCGCAATCCCGACTATGTGCCGCGCTCCGAGCCGGCCGATGGCCTCGCAGGCGGCCGCGTCGTCAAGGTCGATCGCGTCGAATGGCTGATCATGCCGGACGCCGCTACGGCCGCCGCCGCGCTTCAGACCGGCGAGATCGACATCTGGGAGCAGCCGAGCCAGGACCTGATCCCGGTCGTCTCGGCCAACAACCAGGTCAAGGTCGAGCGCTATTCCAACCTCGCCAATCAGGTGATGCTGCGGCCGAACCACCTCTACCCGCCCTTCGATAATCCGAAAGCGCGGCTCGCTCTGGCCTATGCCACTGATCAGGCCGATTTCCTCGCTGCCGGTTTCGGCGATGAGGAATGGTGGAAGCGCTGCAACGCCTATTTCGTCTGCGGCAGCCCGAACGGCATCGCGGCCGGCGCGGAGGGTTATGCCAAGCCCGATCTCGCGAAGGCGCGCCAGCTGCTCAAGGAGAGCGGCTATAAGGGCGAGAAGCTGGTTCTCTCGACCAGCAACGACATCGCCCCGATCGGCCGCATGGCCGAGGTCGCGGCCGCTTCGCTGAAGGAAGTCGGCTTCAATGTCGATGTGCAGTTCGCGGATTGGGGCGCCGTCACCACGCGCCAGCAGAACAAGAGCCCGCCGGACCAGGGCGGCTGGAATCTCTTCGTCACCTATGCCTCGGGCGCGACCATGCAGTCGCCGCTGACCAATATCGGCACCAACATGGCCTGCGAGCGCGCCTGGGCCGGCTGGCCCTGCGATGCCGAGGCGGAGAAGCTGCGCGGCGCCTTCGTCGATGCACCCGATGACGCCAGCCGCAAGATCGCGCTCGAAGCGCTGCACAAGCGCCTTGCCGAGGTGCAGCCCTATCGCGTGCTCGGCCAGTTCGACCAGCCCTATGCCCGCCGGACCAACGTCGCCGGCGTGCTGGCGGCGCCGGTCATGCTGTTCTGGAACATCGAGAAGAAGTGACGCGGCGGCGGTTCATCCCGACGGAGCCGTCGGGATGAAATGCGGCGTGGCACGCCAGACGAAATCGCGGCTTTCGCTCGGCGCTAGCGCCAGGATACCGGGCTTTTCCGCGAATTCGCCCTGCCAGCCGATCGGGCTTGCCATGCTGAACCAGGGTTCGATGCAGAGGAAGGGCGCGCCGGTCGGCTTCGACCAGATGCCGAGATCCTTGTAGCCCTCCCAGCTAACGGTGAGGGCGCGCCGCTCTCGCCCTGACCCGTCGAGCGCGGCGAAACGTACCGAGTGGTTGGCCACGTCCGGGATCACGATCGCATCATTGGCGAACAGCGCCTCCGCGAGTGGCAGCTCGGTGCCGTCGAAAGGCAGCGGGATCGCCGGGCCGAGCAGCCCGCCTTCGACGCCGAGGCCCGGTCCGGGCTCGACTTGAAGGAAGCTGAGGCCGTGGGCCTCCTTCGCGACGCCCTCCGCCAAGGGCCACAGGAAGGCCGGGTGGGCGCCGACGCCGCAGATCAGCGTCGTCTCGGCTGGGTTGATGACGCGCGTCGTCACCGAAAGCGTGTCGCCGGCAAACTCGTAGATCATCTGCAGCACGAAGCGGAACGGGTAGCGTGCCAGCGTCTCCGCGCTCTCGCGCAATTTCAGCACGGCGCGATCGGGCGTCCGTTCGATCCACTGGAACAGGCTGTCGCGGGCGAAGCCGTGCTGTGTCAGATGATAAGATCGGCCTTCGTGGATCAGCGTGTCCTCAGTAAGCCGTCCGACGATCGGGAAGAGCACGGGCGCGTGGCGCGGCCATTCCGGCCCGCCATGCCAGAGCAGCGGCCCATTCGCATCGGACAACGCGATCAGCTCGCCGCCCTGTGCCCGGATCGTCGCCCGCAGCCGGCCGGAGGCAATCTCATGGGTGTCCGTCATCGTCGTCTCCGCCGGTGGCCGCGATCTCGCAAACCGGTCTGTCCTGCATATCACGCAGGCGTGATCCTGCATTCCCCGGAATCCATGCAAAAGCAGCATCGTTCTCCGCCGGCTCCGCCCGGCAGGTGACGCGTTGTCGAAACGGGTCCTTTTAAGGTTGTTCCTTTCCTTGACCCCTCTTTCGCTCATGTCGATCCTGCCGAGAGCCTCCGCGGGGCGCCCCAGCCGTGGCGTACCGTACGCCGGGTTTCGTTCATGCCGTCAGGATTTCCGATGACCAGCACCATCAACAGCCGCACCGCCGATCACGCGATCGATCCGCTCTTCCTAGAGCGTTGGTCGCCGCGCGCCTTCACCGATGAGATCATTTCCGAAGCTGAGCTGAAGGCACTGTTCGAGGCGGCGCGCTGGGCGCCGTCCTCCTATAATTCGCAGCCCTGGCGCTTCATCTATGCCCGCCGCGGCACGGCGCATTGGCAGACGCTGCTCGGCCTGCTCAACGAGTTCAACCAGTCCTGGGCGAAGAATGCGGCGGCTCTCGTCGTCATCGTCTCGAAGGAAACCATGGCGGTGCCCGGCAAGGCCGAGGAAGTGCCGTCCCATAGCCATTCCTTCGATGCCGGCGCTGCCTGGGCCAATCTCGCCCTCCAGGCCGTGCGGCTCGGCTGGCAGGCGCATGGCATGGTCGGCTTCGACCGCGAGCGGGCGCTGTCGGAGCTGAAGGTGCCGGCCGGCTACCGCGTCGAGGCGGCCGTCGCCATCGGCAAGCCCGGCGACAAGGCGCAGCTGCCGGAAGCCTTGCAGTCCCGCGAGACGCCAAGCCAGCGCAATCCGATCTCGGCGACCGCCTTCGAGGGCGCCTTCGGCGCCTGAGCTGCAGGCGCCTCTTGCCGCGGGCCGCGATTCGCGCGATCCCGCGGCAGTGCCGAAGGAGGCAAGCCCTTGCTGATCACCCGCCGCCAATTCGCCGCCGGCTCTCTCGCCGCGCCCGCCATCCTGAAGGGCGGGCAGGCTTTCGCCGCCGGCCGGCCGGTCACCGTCGCCTCGCTGCTCGGCGAGGACAAGCCGGAGACGAAGATCTGGCGGCGCGTCGCCGAGATCCTGGCGCGCTCTGCGCCCGGACGTTTCGACCTGCGGATCGTGCCCAATGCCGCGCTTGGCGGCGAGAAGGAGGTCGCCGAGGGCCTGCGCCTCGGCTCCATCCAGGCGGCGCTCTCGACGGTCTCGTCTTTGTCCGGCTGGGTGCCGGAGGGGCAGATCCTCGACCTGCCCTTCCTCTTCCGCAATCGCGACCATCTCGGCCGGGTTCTGGCAGGCCCGCTCGGGGGCGAGCTCAAGGCGCGCTACGAGGCGCAGGGCTTCGTCGTGCCCGGCTTCATCAACTACGGCGCCCGCCATCTGCTGGCCAAGGAGCCGCTGACGACGCCCGCCTCCGTCAAGGGCAAGCGCATCCGCGTCATCCAGAGTCCGCTCCACACCGCACTGTGGTCGGGCTTTGGCGCCTATCCGACACCGATCCCGATCCCCGAGACCTACAACGCGCTGAAGACTGGCGTGGTCGACTGCATGGACCTGACCAAATCTGCCTATGTCGGCTTCCGGCTGCATGAGGTCGTGCCGGTCCTGATCGAGACCGGCCATATCTGGGCGACCGGCGTCGTGATGTTCGCCGCGCCGTTCTGGAAGGCGCTGACGCCGTCCGACCGTGAGGCGCTGGCCGCGGCCGTGGCCGAGGGAACAGCCTATTTCGACGAGCTGATGCTGGCCGACGAGGCGGCTTCGATGGCCAAGGCCGCTTCCGAAGGCGGCAGGACCGTGCCGGCCGAGGACCGCGCCGGCTGGCAGGACGGTGCCCGCAAGGTCTGGGCGAGCTTTGCGCCCCAGCTTGGCGGCATGGCAAAGATCGAAGCCATCGCGCAGAGCGCCTGATCACCGCATCGCAGGACGACAGCCATGCCGCTTTCGATCGACCATATCGTCATTGCCGTCACCGATCTCGATGCGGCCATGCGGAACTATGCCGCGCTCGGTTTTACCGTGCTGCCGGGTGGCGAGCATCCGCGCGGCTCGCGCAATGCGCTCGTCGTGTTCGAGGACGGCGCCTATCTCGAGATCATCGCCTTCCCGCGGCCGGTGCCGGATTTCCGCTGGTGGCAGGTGTTGGACCGCGCCGGCCCCGGCCTCGTCGACTATGCCGTGCTGCCGGATGATTTCCAGGCCGATCTCGCCCGCGCCCGCGCCGCCGGCATCGTCATGGACGGGCCGATCGACGGCGGCCGGCTCCAGCCGGACGGCGCGCGCATCGCCTGGCGCTCGGCACGCCCGCCCGAGCCGGACATTCCCTTCCTCGTCACCGACGTCACGCCGCGCGACCTGCGCGTCCCGCCCGGTGCGGCACGTCGTCACCCGAACGGTGTCACCGGGGTCGCGGGCGTCACGGTCGCCGTTCAGGATCTCGTGAGCTCGACGGCGCGCTATCGGGCCTTGCTCGGTCGCGAACCGCTCGCGACGGGCGGCCTTCCGGGGCTGGGTTTCGGCCTCGTCCAGTTCCGTATCGAACGCCAGACCCTCTCGCTGGTGGAGCCGCGCGCTTCCGCCGCAGCCGCTCCGGCGGCGCATCTCATTGCCCGTGGCCAGGGCATTTATGCGGTCTCCTTCTATGGCCCCGACGACGTGGCGCTCGATATCGGCCTTGCCCATGGCGCCCGTCTGGAAATCGTCCGCGATCGCTGAGCCGGCGGCGTCATTTTCCGGTCACGCTTGCGGGCGACAGTGGCCCGTTACCTTCGAATCGTTCTATTTATTTAGTAATAACAAAGGCTTGCATCGAATCGCCTGCCTGCCTATCTCTCCCTCGCGATCAGTGAATCAACCGACGGAGGGACCGGAATGGGTGGAGTCACCGAGGTCGATGTCGCGGCCACGATCGGCCGGATCGACGAGATCATCATTCGCGAAATCGTCCGCACGGGTGCAAGCCGGCCGGAGCTGCGCCGGGCGCTCGCTCTCGCCAAGGGGCCGGGCGATCTCGCTGCCGATGCGGCACTGCCGCCACGCATGCAACGGCTTGTCGAGCTGCTCGCGGTCACGCTGCCCGAGCAGGGGCCCAAACCCGTACAGGGGCCGCCAAAGCGCCTCCATGCCGCCATGAAGGGCATCGATCGTGCGGCCTGATCAGGGGAGCGCCGAATCGTTGGAAGCCGCCCGTGCCGAGATCCGGCAGGCGGTGCTGACGGCTTTTTGCGCGGCGCTCCACGATACTCGGCTGCCGCCTCTCGCCCTGATCGAGCTGGCGGCGCATGCGGTCGGTTCTGTCTACAGAGAGGTGGCGGATGCTCATTGCGGCGATCAGCCATGCCCTTGCGGCTGGCGGCCGCGCCTCCAGGCGGATCTGGAGGCGCTTCAGGCGGCGCTGGCGCTGAGCGCGGCGTCCACTCCACAGCCGGACCTCGCCGGCATGGCCGTGCTCGGCCGGGCCTGATCTCGCATTCCGCGCTCAGGCCATGCTAAGCCGCTGCGAACCCTCGGGACGGCATGCGCAATATCCTCATCATCGGCATCGGGGCCGGCAATCCCGACCATATGACGATCGAGGCGATCGCGGCGCTGAATCGCGCCGATGCTCTGTTCATCCCCGACAAGGGCGAGGAAAAGGCGTCGTTGCGGGCCCTGCGCGAAGGCATCTGCGCGCGCTTCATTCGCAGGCCGGACTACCGCACCGTTCCCGTCGACATCCCGCGCCGGGCCGAGGCCGGCAGCGACTATCACGGTGTGGTCGATGACTGGCACGAGCGCATCGCCGCGCGCTACCGCGCCCTCTTCGAAGCGGAGCTGGCCGAGGGGCAGACCGGCGCGCTGCTGGTCTGGGGAGATCCTGCGCTCTACGACAGCACCCTGCGCATCATGGAGCGCGTCGCGGCCTCCGGCCTTAGCCTCGACTGGCAGGTCTATCCCGGCATCAGCAGCATCCAGGTACTGGCCGCGCGCCACCGCATCCCGCTCAATACGATCGGCGCGCCGATCCTGATCACCACGGGGCGAAGGCTGGCGGCGGGCTTCCCGGCTGATCAGGACAGCGTCGTCGTCATGCTCGATGGCGAGCAGGCCTTCGCGAAGGTCGCTCCCGCGGATCTCGACATCTTCTGGGGGGCCTATCTCGGCACGCCGGACGAGATTCTGCGCGCCGGGCCGCTCGCCGAACTCTCCGCCGAGATTGCGCGGGTTCGCGCCGAGGCCCGTGCCCGCCATGGCTGGATCATGGATACTTATCTGCTGCGCCGCCGCCCGGCTTGACGCGAGGCGCCGCATCCGCCATCGCTCGCGCCGATCTTTCAGAAGCGCTGGAGCTGCCCGATGTCCCTCGCCGATCTCGCCGCCACCATCGACGCCGCCTGGGAGAACCGGGCCGAGATCGGCGTGTCGACCAAGGGCGCCGTGCGCGATGCGGTCGAGCAGGCGATCGAGATGCTCGATTCCGGCCAGGCCCGCGTCGCCGAAAAGCAAGGCGCCGACTGGATCGTCCATCAGTGGCTGAAGAAGGCGGTGCTGCTCTCCTTCCGCCTCACCGACAACATGATCATCGCCAACGGTCCCGGCGAAGGCGTGTTCTGGGACAAGGTGCCGTCGAAGTTCGAGGGCTGGGGCGAGAACCGCTTCCGCGCCGCCGGCTTCCGCGTCGTGCCGCCGGCCGCCGCGCGCAAGGGCTCGTTCATCGCCTCCGGCGTCGTGCTGATGCCGTCCTTCGTCAATATCGGTGCCTATGTCGACAGCGGCACCATGGTCGACACCTGGGCGACGGTCGGTTCCTGCGCCCAGATCGGCCGAAATGTACACCTATCGGGCGGCGTCGGCATCGGCGGCGTGCTCGAGCCGCTGCAGGCCAACCCGACCATCATCGAGGACAACTGCTTCATCGGCGCCCGCTCGGAGGTGGTCGAGGGCGTGATCGTCGGCGAGGGTTCGGTGCTCTCGATGGGCGTCTTCATCTCGGCCTCGACCAAGATCGTCGACCGCGCCTCCGGCCAGGTCCATATCGGCAAGGTGCCGCCCTATTCGGTGGTGGTGCCGGGTTCGCTGCCGGGCAAGCCCTTCCCGGACGGCACGCCGGGCCCGGCGCTCTCCTGCGCCGTCATCGTCAAGACCGTCGATGCACAGACCCGCTCCAAGACCGGCATCAACGAGCTGCTCAGGGACTGAACTTTCTCATACAACGCCGTCATTCCGGGCGAAGCGAAGCGTAGGCCCGGAATCCATCATAGAGTGCTGCGCTCTTCGATGGATTCCGGATCGGCGCCGCTAAAGCGGCTTGTCCGGAATGACGATGCGTGGCTGTCTCAACCCACCGGCGATGGCGCACCCGTTCCCTGCGGATAGGGCTCGGGCGGCGTGTGGGCCGCCGGGGGCGTCGCACCATGGGCGTCGGCGAGCGCATCGCGCAGCTTCTGTTCCTGCGTGTGGTCGAGCGAGGTCTTGAGCACGGTGCCGCCGGTGCCGCGGATCGCCTCCAGCACCTTGTCGCCGGTCACCTTCTTGACCAGCACGAAGAGCGCGGCGTTGCCGGGCTGCAGGCTGCTCGACAGATCCTTCATGAACTTGTCGTCGACGCCGTAGTCGGTCAGGGCGCCGCCGAGCGCGCCGGAGGCCGCACCGAGCGCCGCCCCGAAGATCGGCATCAGGAAGATCGCGCCGATCAGCAGCCCCCAGAACGAGCCGGAGACCGCACCCATCGCCGTGGTGTTGAGCAGCTGGTTCAGCTTCACCTTGCCGCCTTCCTGCATCACCGCGATGGCGGCATCCCCGATCTCGATCAGATATTCCTTCTGCAGGCCGATGAGCTTCTGGCGCATCTCTTCGGCGCGGGCCTCGGTCGGATACACGATGACGACGAGATCGGACATGGCGGGAACTCCTGCTGCGGATGCTGGCATGCTGACCCGTGCGGATGACAGGCACAAGGCAACGCACAGCGACGCTTTCGGTTCCGTCAGAGACCGTTTTCCGATCAGGTTCGTTCAACCTGATCGGATTCGGCTCTACTCGCCTCCGACGGCCTTGGCTGCCTCGATCGACCGGCCGCGCAGCGGCAGCTGCTCCATGCGGGCGAGCGAGATCAGGGCGCAGGCGAAGCCGAGGCTTGCTGCGCCGAAGACATAGCGGAACAGCGTCACCATCGTCTCGCGATCGACCGTGCCAAGCTTCAGCGCCTCGGGCGAGAGCTGCGCGGTGGGCCCACCGACGCCGCCGAGCACGATCGCGCCGAAGACCGCGACGATCAGCGCTCCGCCGATCTGGCGGAAGAAATTGGCCACCGCGGTCGCCGTGCCGAGCTGATGCGGGTGGACGGCATTCTGGATCGAGACGGTCGCGACCGGCAGCAGCGTGCCGAAGCCGATGCTGACGACGGCGAGGATCACGGAGAAGACCAAAAGCGGGAGCTGCCCCGAGAAGATGGCCAGCACGGCCGTGCCGGCAAGGGCGACGAAGAGGCCGACCAGCGGCACGCGCTTGTAGTTCGTCAGGTGCGACATGGCCCGGCCGGAGCTCGTCGCGCCGACAACCGTGCCACAGGTGAGCGGCAGGAGGCCCAGGCCGGAATGGGTGGCGCTCATCCCCATCACCGTCTCGAAATAGAGCGGCAGATAGATCGTCAGGCCGATGAAGGTGCCCATGCCGAAACCGGCTGCGACCGTGCCGCGCCGTACGACGCGATTGCCGAGCAGGTCGAGCGGAATCAGCGGCTCGGAGGCCGTCCGCAGCCGCCAGGCGAAGAGCGCCCAGAGCGCCAGGGAGACACCGACCAGCCCGGCGATCGGCAGGGAGCGCCAGGGATAGGCGGTGCCGCCCCAGGAGAGCGCCAGCAGCAGCGACACGGTTCCCAGCGTCATCAGCACGGCGCCGAGCACGTCGAGCGTGTGGGGGCGCTCATGGCGCGGCAGGCGCTTCAGCGCAGAGCTCGTCATCCAGTAGGCAACGAGCCCGAGCGGGACGTTGATCCAGAAGATCACCGACCAGTGTAGCTGCTCCGCCATCACGCCGCCGAGGACCGGGCCGAGGAGGGAGGACGACATGAAGACGCTGGCGAAATAGACCTGATAGCGTCCGCGCTCCTTGGGCGGCACCATGTCGGCGACGATGGTCTGGGCAAGCGCGATCAACCCGCCGCCGCCGAGCCCCTGGATGAAACGCGCCAGCACCAGCAGCCAGAGCGACGGGGCGAGCGCGCAGGCGATCGACCCGACGACGAAGACGGCGATGCCGGAGAGCAGGACCACCCGCCGCCCGTGGATATCGGCGAGCTTGCCGTAGAGCGGCGTCACGGCGGTCGAGGCCAGCAGGTAAATGGTGACGACCCAGGACAGATGCGTGACGTCGTTGAGCTCGCGGCCGATCGTCGGCAGCGCGGTCGCGACGATGGTCTGGTCGAGCGCGGCCAGGAACAGCGCCAGCATGACGCCGATCAGGATCGAGCGGATATCGGCAGGGGTCAGCGATGCGGCCTGGGCCGGTGCGTCGAGCCGCTTGTCCATGGAAACCGTGATTGAGACTGCATTTTGGGAATGGCGAAGCTTAGTGCCGGCCTGTGCCATGCGCCAGCTGCGCATTGTCGGGGCCGCCCTGCGATGAGGGCGGAGCAGTTGCTGCGATTTTCGTCAGGCCAGTTCGCGCAGGGTGGTGCGCAATGTCTCCGGCGCATCCCCGGGCAAGGTCGCCTCGATAGCGACATGGGTGCTCTGCCAGATCGGGACGGCCGCGGCGAGCAGGGCGCGTCCTTCCGGCGTCAGCGACAGAAGCTTGCTGCGACGATCGGCGGGGTCGGTGACAATCCCGATGAGACCGCGGCGTTCGAGTGGCTTCAGAGCCGCCGTCAGCGTGGTGCGGTCCATGGCGAGAAGGTCGGCGACGGGCCTGAGCGATGGCGGGGCCGGGCGGTTGAGTGCCATGAGCAATGAGAACTGGCCATTGGTCAGCCCGACAGGCCGCAGCGCCTCGTCGAAGCGGCGCGCCAGGGCGCGTGCCGCGCGCTGCACATGCAGGCACAGACAGTGATCGCGCACATGCAGCGTCGTCGCGAAGGGAACGCTCGCGTTCTCGTCCATGCCCATGGCATGTGAGCCGGCGCGGGGCGAGTCAAGCGACGCCGCGCGGCCGGCAGCTCTGCGCCAGCTTGACGTGGATTGCCCCGGTGGGCGCTATAATGGCGGAATCGGAAATAGCGAGGAGAGGTTTGCGATGCCGCTGCTAGCCGCCGGGAACGCGATGCTGGTCGTCATCGACTTCCAGGCCCGGTTGATGCCTGCGATCCATGCCGGCGACAAGGTGCTGCTCAATGCGGGCCGTCTCATCGAGGCCGCGCGCCTGCTCGACATTCCCGCGGTCCTGACGGAGCAGAATCCGCACGGCCTGGGCGCGACGGTGCCGGAACTGGCTGGGGCTGGTCCGGTCGTCACCAAGATGAGCTTCGACGCCTGTGCCGAGCCGGCTTTCCTCGATGCCGTTGCGGGCGACCGCGAACTGGTGATCTGTGGTTGCGAGGCGCACGTCTGCGTTGGCCAGACCGTGCTCAGCCTGCTCGATCACCGTCGGCGTGCAATCGTTGTCGCGGATGCGATCGGCTCACGCGCCCCGGAGTCACGCGAGATTGCGCTGAATCGCATGGCGAGCCATGGCGCCGAGATCGTCACCACCGAGATGGTGTTGTTCGAATGGCTGCGGACGGCCGAGCATCCGCAGTTCCGGCCGGTCTCGAAGCTGATCCGCTAGCTAGAGCAGGCTGCGTTCCCTGGAAGCGCGGGTCATCCCGCCCGGAGCGAAGCGGAGAGCCGGGATCCATGCCTGAACCTTGATCGGAAGTGCTCCGGCATGGATCCCGGGTCAAGCCCGGGATGACGGCGTGTTTCCGCATCAAATCAGCGGGCTCTAGCCGCGCTCTCAGAGCGGCTTCTTGATCGCCTTGGCGATGACGCCGACGATGCCTTCGCGGAAGAGCAGCACGCAAACCACGAAGACGACACCCTGGACGACGGTGACCCAGGCGCCGAGCGTGGCGAGATAGTTCTGCATTGCGACGATGACGAGCGCGCCAACGATCGGACCGAAGACCGTGCCGAGGCCGCCGACCAGCGTCATCAGCACGACCTCGCCCGACATCGACCAGTAGACATCGGTGAGCGAGGCGAGCTGGAAGACGATAGCCTTGGTCGCGCCCGCGAGCCCTGCGAGCGTCGCCGAGAGTACGAAGACCGCCAGCTTGTACTGATTGGCGCGGTAGCCGAGCGAGATGGCGCGGGGCTCGTTGTCGCGGATCGCCTTGCAGACCTGGCCGAAGGGCGAGTGGATGATGCGGTAGATCGTGAGCAGGCCCGCCATGAAGATCGCTGCCACCAGCCAGTAGAGCACCCGGTCGTCGGCGAGGCTGATCAGGCCGAGGAACTTGCCACGCGGCACGGCCTGGATGCCGTCCTCGCCACCGGTGAAGCGCGGCGTCTGCAGCGAGAAGAAGAACACCATCTGGGCGAGCGCCAGCGTGATCATCGCGAAATAGATGCCCTGGCGGCGGATCGCGAGCGCACCGAACACCGCGCCGAGCACGGCGGCCACCGCCGTGCCGAGCAGGATCGCGAGCTCCGGCGTCAGGCCCCAGTTCTTGGCAGTGTAGGCGCTGACATAGCTCGCCATGCCGAAATAGGCGGCATGGCCGAAGGAAAGCAGCCCGCCATATCCAAGGAGAAGGTTGAAGGCGAGCGCGAACAGCGCGAAGCACAAAACCTTCATCACGAAGACGGGATAGGCGACGAAGGGCGCGATCGCGAGCACCACGGCGATGGCGATGAACAGGTTGCGGTGCAGGCGCGCCGTGCTGTCGTCCGTCTCGGTGAGGACGGTGGCGGCCGGGGCGTCGGTCGAGGCAAGGTCGGTCATGTGATGGTCCCTCGCTCGCGTCAGTGGGCGCGGCCGAACAGGCCGGCAGGCTTCACCAGCAGCACCAGCACCATGATGATGAAGATCACGGTCGCGGCCGCTTCCGGGTAGAACACCTTGGTCAGCCCCTCGATCAGCCCGAGCGAGAAGCCGGTGACGATGGCGCCCATGATCGAGCCCATGCCGCCGATGACGACGACGGCGAAGACGACGATGATCAGGTCGCCGCCCATATTGGGATTGACCGAGTAGATCGGCGCGGCGAGCACGCCGGCGAAGGCCGCGAGCGCGACGCCGAAGCCATAGGTCAGCGTCACCAGCAGCGGCACGTTGATGCCGAAGGCCTGGGTCAGGGTCGGGTTCTCGGTCGCGGCGCGTAAGTAGGCGCCGAGCTTGGTCTTCTCGATCAGGAACCAGGTGCCGAGACAGACGATGAGCGAGGCGACGATCACCCAGCCGCGATAGTTCGGCATGAACATGAAGCCGAGATTCTGGCCGCCGGCGAGCTGCGGCGGGATGGCATAGGGCAGGCCGGAGGAGCCGTAGTAGTTGCGGAACACGCCCTGGATGATCAGCGCCAGGCCGAAGGTGAGCAGCAGCCCGTAGAGATGGTCGAGATGGGCGATGCGCTTGAGCAGCAGCCGCTCGATCGCGATGCCGGTCGCACCGACGATGATCGGCGCCAGCAGCAGCGCCGCCCAGTAGTTGATGCCGAGATAGTTCAGGCACATCCAGGCGACGAAGGCGCCCATCATGTACTGGGCGCCATGGCTGAAGTTGATGATGTTCAAGAGCCCGAAGATCACCGCCAGCCCGAGGCTGAGGATCGCGTAGAACGAGCCGTTGATCAGGCCGAGAAGGACCTGGCCGAACAGCGCCTGGGGCGGGACTCCGAGAAGTTCGAACATGCTGGGCTCGATTTA
Organism: Bosea sp. F3-2; assembly: GCF_008253865.1. NCBI lineage: Bacteria > Pseudomonadati > Pseudomonadota > Alphaproteobacteria > Hyphomicrobiales > Alloboseaceae > Allobosea > Allobosea sp. F3-2. Next base: position 3,600,969 of record NZ_CP042331.1, on the reverse strand, counting down.
TCCTGACGGTGGGATGTTATCCGGACAGGGATTGGCGGTGGAGCCGCCAGCGTCATCCCGGCCAAGCGAAGCGCAGGGCCGGGATCCATCGCAGGGCTCCGGCGCCTTCCGATGGGTCCCGGGTCGCCCAGCGGGCGCCCGGGATGACAACGGGAGGCACCGGAGAACGTGTTACTTGACGAGCGAGCATCCGGTCTCGGCCAGCGGCTGGAAGGCCTGCTCCGCCGGCAGCACCGCAATCTGCTTGTAGTAGTCCCACGGGCCCTTCGATTCCGAAGGCTTCTTGACCTCGTAGAGATACATGTCGTGCAGCTTGCGGCCGTTGATGCGGATCGAGCCCTTGCCGAAGAGCGGGTCGTCGGTCGGCATTTCCTTCATCTTGGCCATCACGGTGGCGGCGTCCTTGCTCTTCGTCGCCTCGACCGCCTTGAGATAGTGCAGCAGCCCGGAATAGACGCCGGCCTGCACCATGCTTGGCTTCTTGCCGCCGCTGAGCTTGGCGAAGCGCTCCGACCAGGCGCGGGTCTGGTCGTCGCGATCCCAGTAGAAGGATTCGGTCAGGACCAGGCCCTGCGCCGCCTGCAGGCCGAGCGCGTTGACGTCGCTGATGAAGGTGAGCAGGCCAGCCAGCTTCTGGCCGCCCTGGGTGATGCCGAACTCGCTGGCCTGCTTGACCGAGTTGATCAGGTCGCCGCCGGCATTGGCGAGGCCAATGACCTTGGCCTTGGAGCCTTGCGCCTGCAGCAGGAAGGACGAGAAGTCCGTGCCGGGGAAGGGCGTGCGCACGGTGCCGAGCACCTTGCCGCCTGCCTTCTGGACCACGGCGGCGGCATCGCGCTCTAGCGCATGGCCGAAGGCGTAGTCGGCGGTCATGAAGAACCAGGTGTCGCCGCCGGCCTTGACCATGGCGCCGCCTGTGCCCTGCGCCAGCGCGTAGGTGTCATAGGTCCAGTGGATCGTGTTGGGGCTGCAGGCCTTGCCGGTGAGGTCCGAGGTGCCGGCGCCCGAGTTGATGTGGATCTTGTTCTTCTCCTTGGTGATCTGGCTGACCGCCAGCGCGACCGAGGAGGTGGGCACGTCGAGGATCAGGTCGACACCGTCCTGATCGTACCATTGCCGGGCGATGGTCGAGCCGACATCCGGCTTGTTCTGATGGTCGGCCGAGACGATCTCGACCTTGATGCCCTTGTTGGCGGCCTTGAAGTCCTCGACCGCCATGCGCGCGGCGATGACCGAGCCTTCGCCCGAGAGGTCGGCATAGAGGCCCGAGCGGTCGTTCAGCACGCCGGCCTTGACCGAAATCTGCTGGGCCAGCGCCGGGCTCGCCATCAGGGCGGCGAGCGCAGTCGTTGCAAGAATCGTCTTCAGCTTCATCATCATTCTCCCTGCTGTGGTTGTCGGCATTTCGCCGTGTTCTTGGCCGCGTGATGCCGGCATCCGGGCGAAGCCCGTCAAACCCCGAGATAGCGGTGCAGCTTGTCGATATTGGCGTCGAGCTCTGCATTGGGGATCATGTCGATGACCTTGCCCTGCTCGACGACATAGTGCCGGTCCGCCACGGTCTGGGCGAAGCGGAAGTTCTGCTCCACCAGGATGATGGTGAAGCCCTCCTGCTTCAGTTTTGCGATGGTGCGGCCGATCTGCTCGATGATCACCGGCGCCAAGCCTTCGGTCGGCTCGTCGAGCAGGAGCAGATGCGCGCCGGTCCGCAGGATGCGCCCGATCGCCAGCATCTGCTGCTCGCCGCCGGAGAGCTTGGTGCCCTGGCTCTTCAGCCGCTCCTTGATGTTGGGGAAGAGTGTGAAGATGGCGTCGAGGGAAAGCCCACCGGGCCTGACCTGCGGCGGCAGCATCAGGTTCTCCTCGACCGAGAGCGAGGCGTAGATGCCGCGTTCCTCCGGCACGAAGCCGATGCCGAGCCGGGCGATGGCGCGCGAGGGCAGCCCGATCGTCTCCTTGCCTTCCAGCACGACCGAGCCCTTGCGCTTGCCGATCACGCCCATGATCGACTTCAGCGTCGTGGTCTTGCCGGCGCCGTTCCTGCCCAGCAGCGTCACGACCTCGCCGGGCGCGACGTCGATATCGATGCCGTGCAGCACATGGGATTCCCCATACCAGGCCTCGAGCCCGCGCACCTTCAGCAGCGGAGCGGCGCCGACGGCCACCGTGGGGGCTTTCAAAGCCTCAGTGGTGGCCATGGCCGCCTCCCGAACCGATATAGGCCTCGATCACGCGGGGGTCCTTCGAGACGGTGGCGTAGTCGCCCTCGGCCAGCACCTGCCCGCGCGCCAGCACGGTGATGCGGTCCGACAGCGAAGCGACGACCGAGAGGTTGTGCTCGACCATCAGAATGGTGCGATTCTTCGAAACCTTGCGGATCAGCGCCTCGATGCGCTCGACGTCCTCATGGCCCATCCCGGCCATCGGCTCGTCGAGCAGCAGCATCTCCGGATCGAGCGCCAGCGTCGTCGCGATCTCGAGCGCGCGCTTGCGGCCGTAGCTGAGCTCACCCGCCGTCAGCGAAAGGAAGGGCGTGAGACCGACCGCCTCGACGAGGCTCTTCGCCTCATCGTCGAGATTCTTCAGGGCGCGCTCCGAACGCCAGAAGTCGAAGGAATCGCCGCGCTTGCGCTGCAGGGCGATGCGGACATTGGTCAGCACCGAAAGCTGTGGAAACACCGCCGAGATCTGGAACGAGCGCACCAGCCCGAGCCGCGCGATCTCGGCTGGCTTCTCGCGCGTGATGTCGCGACCATTATATATGATCGTACCGCGTGTCGGCGGAAGGAACTTGGTCAGCAAGTTGAAGCAGGTCGTCTTGCCGGCGCCATTGGGGCCGATCAAGGCATGAATCGAGCCGCGCCGGACATTGAGGTTCACGCCATTTACAGCTGTGAAGCCGGCAAATTCTTTGGTTAGACCTGACGTCGAAAGAATATTGTCCTCAGGCATTCCGATTGCCAGCCTTCATCAGCTTTGTCTTTCTTGCTTGTGCGGTTCCCCTTGCATGGCATGCTGCACCGCGTCGCAAACATAAGTCAACGTTCGCTGGGCTGGAAGCGGCTCGCGGAAGAGGCTTCTTATCCCTTGGTCTTATTCCAAAGATGTCCTGCAAATGGAGGATGTCGCGCTCGGCCGCGTCACGCGATGCTGCCTGCTTCGGATACAGGTCCGGAAAATCCATTTGAACCTGGGACAGGGTAGGCGCGACCAAGGGGTATTCTGGTTTACCGTCGGGAAGTGTTGCGGTAAAAATGCCTGTTGGCTCTCACTATTGTTGTCCATCGACCAATCGTGTGGTGTCCCCCATCGGGAGCTTCGCGGCCAGAGGGTATGGGCCGCTGAATCGGAGGAGGTTGTCGTGAGCTTCGCGTCTCTGGTTTCGGTGTTCCAAGCCCGCATGGCTTCGGCCTTTGCGTTGGTGCTCTGGGCCGTTGTGCTGTCTTCGCCCGGCTTTGCCGCCGTGCCGGAGCGGCGCGTTGCGCTGGTGATCGGCAACAGCGCCTATACGGCGGTGCCGCCGCTCGCCAATCCGCAGCGTGATGCCAAGGGCGTCTCGGCGGCGTTGAAACGTCTCGGGTTCGAGGTCGTGGAAGGCTACGACCTGAAGATGGAAGACATGACGGGCAAGGTGCGCGAATTCGCGCAGAAGCTCGATGGCGCCAAGGCAGGCCTCGTCTACTATGCCGGCCACGGCATCGCCGTCGGCGACGAGAACTATCTCATCCCGGTCGACGCCTCGCTGCGCTCGGAAGCCGATCTCGACTTCAGGGCGGTCAACGTCCAGCTCGTGCTGCGCCAGATGCAGCGCGACGAACGCGTCAACATCGTCATCCTCGACGCCTGCCGCGACAATCCTTTCGCCACGCAACTGCAGGCCAAGTCGCGTGCCGTGACGCGCGGTCTGACCGCGATCGAGACCCAGTCGGCCTCCGGCATCCTGATCGCCTTCGCCACCGACCCGCGCGCGACTGCGCTCGATGGCGAGCGTGACGGCAACAGCCCCTTCACCTCCGCGCTGCTCAAGCACATCGAGACGCCCGAGGTCTCCATCACCACGGTGATGGACCGCGTGCGTGCCGACGTCTGGGAAGCGACGGGCAAGAAGCAGAAGCCCTGGACGAACTCCTCGATCATCGGCGAGTTCAAGCTCAACCCGACGCTGAAGCTCGCCTCGGTCGATGCTTCGGCTGCCGCGACCAAGACCATCGACGCGGCCGTGCCGGTTCCGGCCATGCCGGCGGCGCCCGCCCTCGACCGCGCCCAGCTCGACGTGAAGACCTGGGAAGTCGCCGAGCGCGGCAACTCCGTAGCCGACTACCGCGCCTATCTCGATGCCTTCCCGTCCGGCCAGTTCGCCACCTTCGCGCGCAATCGCCTTGCCAGCCTCGAAGCGGCGAAGCCCGCTGCCAGTGCTGTGGCAACACCGCCCGGCGTCACTGACGAGGCGCTCAAGAACGAGGTCGGCACTGTGCAGACCGAGACGGCGATGAAGCTTCAGGCCAAGGATCGTCGCGAATTGCAGACCCGCCTGCGCGTCGCCGGCTTCCAGCCCGGCAAGCTCGCCACCACCTTCGGGCCGAGCCAGCGCAAGGCGATCCAGGAATGGCAGAAGTCGCGCGGCATCCCTGAAACCGGCTTCCTGACGGCCATGCAGATGACGGCACTGAACGCTCAGAGCGAGCAGGCCTACCAGCGTGTCCTGGCCGAGGAGCAGAAGACGGCCGCCGAGAAGAAGACGCGGAAGGCCGTCGCGGAGCCTCAGCAGGGGCAGAGCAGCCGTTCCGCCCGCAAGACCGTCGACGAGGGCGAGGAGATGTATCGGCGCGACCTCGCTCGTGAGCGCGGCACTGCCTACCAAGGCTCTGGCACGCAGCAGCGCGGCACGGCCGGGGCCTATCAAGGCCAGGTCCGCACCCGCGAAACCAGCTCGGCTGACTCGGCCGGTGCCGCGGCCTTCGGCTCGATCATCGGCGGCGCCATCATGGGCGGCATCCTGCGCGGCCGCTGAGCCGAGCCCATGGACCTGACGATCGGAGCCGGCCGGTTTGGCCGGCTCTTTTCTTTTTGGGGAAATGCTCTGGAGCCTGCTGATTTGACGCGGAACCACGCCGTCATCCCGGGCTTGAGGGCGCTTCCGACGAAGGTTCAGGCATGGATCCCGGCTCTCCGCTTCGCTCCGGCCGGGATGACCCGCGCTTCCAGGAAAACGCAGCATGCCTCAAGGGTTGGCGCAGAGCCGCGTGAGCGCCGCCGCGAAGCTGCGGGCCGCGGGGCCGAGCGGCTCATCGAGTCGGTGTCCGATATAGGCTTCGGCCGGGAGCTGCGCGCGCCGGCCGAGGACGCCGGTCTCGACGCAACTTCAGCCCTGCTCCCAGCCGGCCCTGACCAGTTCCGGCACGTCGCATTCCTCTTCCGGCCAGCCGACGCAGAGATAGGCGATCAGCTTCCAGTCGGGCGATGCGCCGAGAACCGCCGCGATCTCGGCGGGCTCGAGGATCGAGACCCAGCCGACGCCGAGACCATGAATGCGCGCCGCCAGCCAGAACTGTGTGATGGCCGCGACCACGGAATAGTCGAGCATCTCCGGCATGGTCCGCCGGCCGAGGCCATGGCCACGCTCGGTGCCGTGATCGCAGAACACTGCGAACTGTACCGGCGCCTCGCGCAGACCTTCGAGCTTGAGGCGCGCATAGAGCGCGGCGCGCTCGCCCTCATAGGACGCCAGGGCCTCGGCATTGCAGCGGCGGAAGCTCGCCTGCACGGCTTCGCGCTGAGCCGGCTCTTCTACGGCGAGCCAGCGCCAGGGTTGGGAATGCCCGACGGAGGGCGAGAGCTGCGTCTGGGCGAGAAGACCCTCAATCAACATGGCCGGGACCGGATCGCGTCGGAACCGCCGGACATCGCGCCGCCAACGCAGCAGTTCCTCGAACTGCCGGGCGAAGGCCTCGTCGAAGACCGGTGCCTGGCTCATGCTGCTTCCGCCACCGCGATCGCATGGAAGAACGTGCCCGTCACTAGCCCGCGCCGGCTTCCCGCCGGGGCAGGTGCCGAGCCATGCGGGTCCGTCACCACAGCGAAAGGCGGATCCTCGCCCTGCGCGACGATGCTGGCATAGTGGAATTCATGCCCGGTCAGCGCGGTGCCGGCGAGCCCAAGCGGCCCGTACGCCTCCAGAACAGCCCGGCGATAGCCGAGATTCATCTTGCGCCTGGCGAAGGAGGTCTCGACCGAGAGCAGTCCGGCCATGACATGCGCGACACCATCGGCATCGGTCAGGCTGCGCCCAAGAACCATGTAGCCCCCGCACTCGCCATGCACGGGCCGCGTCGCGGCGAAGGCGCGCAGGCCGCCGAGGAAGCGGTTCGCTGCCGCGATCGTGCCGGCATGGAGCTCGGGATAGCCGCCCGGCAGCCAGCAGGCGTCACAATTGTCCGGCGGCGCCTCGTCCTTGAGCGGCGAGAACGGCACCAGTTCGGCGCCGGCCGCGCGCCACCCCGCTTCGACATGGGGGTAGACGAAGGAGAAGGCGGCATCGCGGGCGATTGCGATCCGCCGGCCGGGCGGTGGAAGGGGCGGGGCGTTGTCGCCCGCAGCGGCCGAGATCGTCGTGTCATCGGCCGCAGCGATGATCGCATCGAGGTCGACGGCCGCCGAGACGGCTTCCGCCAGCGCATCGAGGCGGGTGTGTAGATCGGCCGTCTCGCCGGCCTGGACCAGACCGAGATGGCGCTCGGGCAGGATCAGGCTCGCCTCGCGCGGCAGCGCGCCGAGAACGGGCAGGCCGATGTACTCCATGCCCTGCCGCACCAGCCGCTCATGGCGGGTGCTCGCGACCTTGTTGAGGATGACGCCGGCGACGCGAATGCGCGGGTCATAAGTCCGGCAGCCGAGCGCGACGGCCGCCGCCGACTGCGCCTGTCCGGAGACGTCGATGACGAGCACGACCGGCCAACCGGTCAGCGCGGCGATGTCGGCACTCGCGCCCGTATGGCCCGCAGGCCCTGGCACCGCGTCGAACAGCCCCATCGAGCCCTCGGCGATGACGATGTCGGCAGCCCAGGCCGCTTCACCGGTGATCCGTCCGAGCAGGCCGTCCGACATCGCGTAGGAATCGAGATTGGCGCTCGGCGCCCCGGTCGCTGCGGCGTGGAAGGCAGGATCGATGTAGTCAGGTCCGCATTTCAGCCCCCGCACGGTCAGGCCCCGACGCACCAGCGCGCGCTGCAGCCCGAGCGTGATCGTGGTCTTGCCCGAGCCGGAGCGCGGCGCGGCGATCAGCAGTCCGCGCGCGCTCACAGGCCGCCCCGCGGCCGGAAGCGGCGGTCGTAGTCGATCGAATAGAGCGCGCTTTCGCCGAAATCTTCGGCCGCCAACGCCGGCCCCACCAGGATCAGCGCCGTGCGTTCGAGTTCGCTGGCGCGGACCTTGCCGGCGATGTCGGCGAGCACTCCTTGCAACACCGTCTCGTCCGGCCATGTCGCACGGAACACCACCGCGACGGGGCAATCCCCGCCATAAAACGGCGCCAGCTCCGCCACGACCTGTTCGACGACGTGGATCGAGAGATGGATGGCGAGCGTCGCGCCGGAGGCGGCGAAGGTCGCGAGTGTCTCCTTCGGCGGCATGGCCGAGGCGCGCCCGGAGGTGCGCGTCAGCACCAGCGATTGCGCAACGCCCGGCAGGGTGAGCTCGCGCTTCAGCGTCGCGGCGGCGGCGGCGAAAGCCGGCACGCCCGGCGTTACCGTGTAGGGAATGCCGAGCCGGTCGAGCCGGCGCATCTGCTCAGCCGTGGCGCTCCAGATCGAGAGATCGCCGGAATGCAGCCGCGCCACGTCCTGCCCGGCGAGATGGGCGGCCTCCATCTCGGCGATGATCGCGTCGAGATCGAGCGGGGCGGTGTCGACGATACGGGCGCCCGGCGGGCACCAGTCGAGCATCGCCTTGGGGATCAATGAGCCGGCATAGAGGCAGACGGGGCTGGCGGCGATGAGATCGCGCCCGCGCAGGGTGATGAGGTCCGGCGCGCCGGGGCCGGCGCCGATGAAATGGATGGTCATGCGCAGTGCGGCTTCATGAGGTTGTTCTGGCCAGCGCGCAGGTGACGCGCGCGGTGGCGATGCGTGGCTGCACCAGCTCGCCGCCCGGGCCCGCTGCCGCGAGCGCCGCAGCTTCCGCCACCGAACCGACGCCATAGAGCGAGGCGATGCGGGTCGAGCGCGTCGCGCAGGCGGCCTCGAAGCCCTTCAGCGCCTCGTCGGGGATGGCGACGAGTTCGGCCGAGCGATCGGCCGCGGCGGCGACCATGCCGGCTTCCCCGACACGGCTTGCGAGCGTGGCGAAGCGCGGCGTCGCGGTGCCGCTGAGGCCGGCGATCGCCAGCGCCTCGTCGAGACAGGCGAGGATGTCGGCTGCTTCCGTGCCGGGCCGGATGCCGATGCCGGCGACGAGGCGGCCGGTCATGGCTGGGCGCTCTGTTCCACCCGCGCCGTCATTCCGGGCGGAGCGAAGCGGAGACCCGGAATCCATCGAAGGGCGTTGGCGCTCTACGATGGATTCCGGCTCGGCGCCGCGATGCGGCTTGTCCGGAATGACGATGTGCGTGGGGGAATGCGAAAGGTGCTTCAAGGCTTCTCGACCCGCCATTGCGTCACCGGCATCGCCGGGCGCCAGCCATGCTTGCCGCCGACGGGCGCGAGCCGGTCGATCGAGATGCGCCTGAGCGAGCCGCCATGCTCGGCGTGCAGCGCCGCGAGCTTCGCCTCGCCCTCGATGGTGACGACATTGGCGACGAGCCGCCCGCCCGGCTTCAGGGCGGCCCAGGCGGCATCGAACAGCCCTTCCTCCGTCAGCCCGCCGCCGATGAAGACCGCATCCGGCGCCTCGCGCCCGATGAAGCCCGCTGGCGCTTCGCCGACGACATCGACGGAGAGCCCGCCGAGCTCTAGTCCGTTGCGCCTGATCCGCTCGGCCCGCTCCGGCTTCGCCTCGAAGGCGATGGCGCGGTTGCGGACATGGCGCTGGCACCATTCGACGGCGACCGAGCCGGAGCCGGCGCCAACATCCCAGAGCAATTCGCCGCCACGCGGGGCAAGCGCCGAGAGGGTGATGGCGCGGATCTCCGATTTGGTGATCTGCCCGTCATGGGCGAACCACTCCTCGTCGAGCCCGGGCGTCAGCGGCAGGATGCGCGAGTCGTGGGTCGCGGTAACCTCGACGGCGATCAGGTTGAGCGGCACGATATCATCGATGGCGAAGGCGTCGGCGCGGGTCTCGCGGATGCGCTCCTGCGGCCCGCCAAGCGATTCCATCACGGCGATGCGGCTCGCGCCGAGGCCACGTGCGGTCATGAGTTCCGCGACGGCGCGCGGCGTGCTCTCGTCCCAGGAGAGGGCGAGGATGCGCGCCTCGGGCTGCAGGTGCGGCACGATGCGATAGAGCGTGCGGCCGTGCAGCGAAACCAGCGCGCATTCCTCCTGCGGCCAGCGCATTCGCGTGCAGGCCATCGAGAAGGAGGAGAGCTGCGGGATGATCCGCATCTCCTCAGCCGGGATCGCGCGGCTCAGGCTGTTGCCGATGCCGTAGTGAAAGGGGTCGCTGGTCGCGAGCACGCAGACCTTGCGGCCGCGCTCCTTGAGAATCTGCGGCAGCGCGTTGCGGAATGGCTGCGGCCAGGGCCGCAATTCCCCCGGCACGGAGCCGACCAGAGCGATATGCCGCTCGCCGCCGAAGACGATCTCGGCCTCGTTCAACGCGGCAAGTGCTTCGCGACAAAGGCCCGCGGAGCCGTCCTCGCCGAGGCCGATCAGCGAGAGCCAGGGTGCCGGCGCCTCGCGGCTCGACAGAACATCCGATTCACGCAAAACTGTCGGCATGACCGTCCTCATCCTTGGCGGAACGAGCGAAGCTGCTGCACTTGACCAGCTTCTTGCTGATCAGGCACCCGATATCCGTGCCATTATCTCGCTGGCGGGCCGCACCGTCGATCCCCGGCCGACCAACCTGCCGGTGCGTATCGGCGGCTTCGGCGGCATCGAGGGCCTGAGGCGCTATCTCGTCGAGGAAGGCATCGTCGCCGTCGTCGACGCGACCCATCCCTTCGCCGCGGTGATGCCCTTCAATGCCGAGCATGCCTGCAAGGCCGAAGGCGTGCCGCTGCTGGCGATCCGGCGCGCTTCCTGGAAGCCGCGCGACGGCGATCGCTGGAAATCCGTGCCGGACATCGAATCGGCGGTGCAGGCATTGGGCGACACGCCGCGGCGCGTCTTCCTGACCGTGGGTCGGCTCGAACTGCCCGCCTTCGCCGACGCGCCGCAGCATCGCTATCTCGTGCGCGCCATCGAGCCGATCGGCGACCGGCTGCCGGTGCCGCATGTCGACGTCATCCAGCAGCGCGGCCCCTTCGACACCGACGACGAGGAGGATCTGATGCGCCGCGAGGGCGTCGAGGTCCTGGTCAGCAAGAACTCGGGCGGCTCGGCGACGGTCGGCAAGCTCGTCGCGGCGCGCCGGCTCTCTTTGCCGGTGATCATGGTGGAGCGGCCGCCGAAGCCCGATGTCGAGACCGTCGATCATATCGATCAGGTCCTGCCCTGGCTGGTGACCCAGGGGCTCTTCGTCACCGAGCGCGGCGTATAGACGTAAGGCGCGGCGCCATCGCGCGCGATCCGCCGCGTGCTCGAAGCGCCGATCATCACGAGTGTCGCCATATCGGCCGTGCCTGCGGCCGTGACAGCTTCGGCCAATGTCAGCACGCGCAGGTTTTCGTCCGGCCGCCCGACTGCGCGGGCGAAGAGCACTGGCGTTTCCGCTTCGCGATGTTTGACCGCCAGCTCCAGTGCCGCGCCGAGCTGCCAGGGCCGCGCCTTCGAGATCGGGTTGTAGAGGCAGATCACGAAATCGGCAGCGAGTGCCGCCGTCAGCCGCGCCGTCACGACATCCCATGGTTTCAGGTTGTCCGAGAGCGAGATCGCGCAGAAATCGCCGCCGAGCGGGGCGCCGGCCCGCGCCGCCGCCGCCAGCATCGCGGTGATGCCGGGCTCGACCGTGATCGGGATGACCAGCCATTCCGCCGGCCCGGCTTCCAGCGCCTCGAACACCGCCGCCGCCATCGCGAAGACGCCGGGGTCGCCACCCGAGACCACTGCGACCTTGCGGCCCTCCGCCGCCAACCGCAGCGCATGCGACGCGCGCTCAACCTCGACACGGTTGTCGGAGGCGTGCTTGGTCCGGCCCGCCCGCTCCGGCACCCGGTCGAGATAGGGGCCGTAGCCGACGAGGTCACTTGCGGCATCAACCGCGGCTTGGGCGGCCGGGGTGATCCACTCAGCAGTGCCAGGGCCGAGGCCGATGATGGTAAGCGAGCCCGTCACAGCCGGCGCCCTTTTCTCTGCCCTGTCCCCCTTCGCGTCGTCATCCCGGACGGAGCGAAGCGGAGATCCGGGATCCATCGTAGAACGCGCGGCCTCCGATGGATCCCGGATCGGCGCGGCTTCGCCGCTTGTCCGGGATGACGGTGGAGCTGAGCCGGAATGCGAAGGGTGATCGCTCACAGCCGCCGCCCCTCGCCCGGGACCAGCACCATGGCGAAATAAGGCGCCTCGTCATCGGCCTTGTCGGAAAGCCGCGCCACGACCTGCCGCGCCATTGTCGCGCGCTCGACATAGATCGCACGGCCCTCAAGCCCCGCGGCAGTCAGCGCGCGGCGCACCTTCGGCAGGTTGCGGCCGAGCTTCATGATCACGGCGGCGTCGGTGTCGGCCAGCCGCCGCGCCAGTTCTGCCTCCGATAGCGTGCCGGGCAGCACGGTCATCACGTCGTCGCCCCAGGTGATCGGTGCGCCGGCCTCGCCCCAGGCGCCGGTCATGCCGGTGACGCCGGGCACGATTTCGGTGGGGAAGCGCGGGCTCAGCCGCCGCCACAGATGCATGAAGGAGCCGTAGAAGAACGGGTCGCCGTCACAGAGGACCGCGAGCGACCGCCCGGCCCGCATCTCTGCGGCCAGCCGCTCGGCTGCTTCCTCGTAGAACGCCGCGATCGGCCCGTCATAGTCGGGCTCGCCGACATTGGCTTCGGTCGTGACCGGGAAGGCGAGTTCGATCTCGCGGGCCGGATCGGGTGCGATGATGGCGTCAGCGGTGCTGCGGGCGTTGCCACGCCTTCCGCGCTTGCAGAAATGCACCAGCCGGTCGGCCGAGAGGATGATCTCCCGCGCCCGCACCGTCATCAGGTCCGGTGCGCCCGGTCCGAGGCCGACGCCGTAGAGCAGGGTTCTTGCTGTCCCGCTCACCCGACTATTCCTTGTCCTGCGCCAGCGCATTGACGGCCGCCGCCGCCATGGCCGAGCCGCCGCGCCGCCCATGCACGACGAGGCAGGGCACGCGCCCGTCCCTGGCGAGCGCCTGCTTCGATTCCGCTGCGCCGACGAAGCCGACGGGGATGCCGATCACGGCGGCAGGCTTCGGGGCGCCGGCATCGAGCATTTCGAGCAGCCGGAACAGGGAGGTCGGTGCATTGCCGATCACGACGACGGAGCCGGCGAGCCTGGGCTTCCACAGCTCCATCGCGGCGGCGGAGCGGGTCGTGCCCATCTGCGCCGCCAGCGTCGGAACCTGCGGGTCGTCGAGCGTGCAGATGACTTCGTTGCCGGCCGGCAGGCGCGCACGTGTCACACCGTTGGCGACCATCTTGGCGTCGCAGAGGATCGGCGCGCCGGCCCGGAGCGCTGCCTGCGCAGCTTCCGCGAAACCGGCCGACATCTCGACGTCCTCGGGCAGGTCGGTCATGCCGCAGGCATGGATCATGCGCACCACGACGCGCTCGGCCGCACCGCTGAAGCGGGCGAGATCGGCCTCGGCGCGGATGATCGCGAAGGAGCGCTCATAGATCGCTGCCCCGTCCTGAATGTAATCGTATGCCCTGCTCAACCGCGCGGTCCCGTTGAACGCGCGGCCTCGGCGAGCCGCGCGCGAATCTCCTGCCCAGGCTGCAATCGCGCCAGGAGCATCGAAAGGTCAAGCGTCGCGACCGGCTTGTCCCGCGTCGTGCCGCCGGACACGACGTCATAGCGCCCCTCGCGCCCGACCAGGGTGAGGTCGGCCGCGGCGGGGTGGGCGCAGGCTTTGACGCAGCCGGAGACATGCAGCGTCACGCCCTGCGCGAGCAGATCGGCCGCAGCCGTGGCAAGCTCGGCCGCATCCGTCATGGTCGGCGCCTCGGCGCGCGAGCAGGCGGGGCTGCCAGCGCAGGCCTGCACCGACAGGCGCGGATCGTCGTCGCAAGTGATGAGGCCGAGGTCCGTCGCGAACGCCAGCAGGCGCTCCGCTTCGGCGAGGTGGAGATGGCGAAAGGCCAGTCCTCGCCACGGTGAAAGCCGGATCTCGGCTGCACTTGCCTCAATGCCGGCGCCGAGCCTGTCGAGCGTCGCCGCATTACAGCGCCCGAAGGGCAGGCCGATGACCGCTGCGAAACGATCCTCTCCCAGAGCGAACAGCCCGGCGCGCCGAGGCCGGGGGCGTGGTGCGGGGGCGGGCGTTTCGGGCAGAGGACTCAGACCGGCCAAAGCCTCGGGCGGGAGATCGCGCAGGCGGCGGATATGGTCGGGGGCGGCGGCACGCAGCGCCGCGAAACGGCGCAAGATGGCTTCGATCGTCGCGGCCGCCCCCGCTTCGGCGAGCGGCCCTTGCCAGAGACGATCCGCAAGACGCAAGGCGACGCGTCCCGCGCCGATGCCGACGAGCCGGATATCACCGACGAAACCGTCCAGCGCCTGCACGCCACCATCGTCGACGATGATGACGAGCTTGGCCGGCAGGCCGGGAATCATGCGGGCTCGCAGCTCGACCTGTTCGGCCAGGGCAATCGCATCGATCAGGCCGTTCGGATCGCGGCCCGCCAGCGGCGAGACCAGTGTCAGCCGCTGCGGCCCGTCGCCGTCATGCTCGTCGACGAGATGCTCCGCCAGCAGGCGTTCGACCAGAAGCGGATGGCTGTCGGGCGTCACGCCGCGGATCTGCAGGTTGGCGCGGGCCGAGATTTCGATGAGACCGTTCCCATGCTCGCCGGCCAGCGCCGCGATCCGCCGCAATTGCGCGGGTGCCAGCTTCGCGCCGGGCGGATGCAGGCGCACCAGCCAGCCATCGCCGGTCTCCATCGGACTGAGCGTGCTCGGGCACCAGCCGCGCCGCAGTGCTTCCTTTGGGAGTGCGCTCATTCCGGCGCCTCCTGCGCCAGGAAGGCGCCGACCGAATTGCGCCGGCTGGTCCAGAGCCCGCGCCGGGCGGCCTCGGCCAGCCGCGAGCGGATCGAGGCGGCGGCCGGCGCGTTGGCGGCTTCGAGCGCCACCCAGATCTGCGGATCGGCGCAATAAGCCTGGAAGACGGCGTCGAACAGCCCGTCCGCGACGGCGTCCGTGCTGGCGGCGAAGACGAACAAGGTATCGACCGCTTCCGCCAGTTCGGCTGCGCCGCGCCAGCCATGGGCGAGCTGGGAGGCGATCCAGCGCGGATGCGTCAATCGGCCATGCACGATGCGGGCGATGTCCTCGGCCAGCGTGCGCGCTTTCGGCGCTTCCGGATTCGAGCTGTCGAGGCTGTAGAGTGCAGGATCGGCGCCGAGCGCCCTGGCCGCGGCGGCAAGCCCTCCGATGACGTCGGCGGCGCTCGTCGCCTCAAGAATGTCGCGCCCGGCGGTGTCGCTGACATGGACGAAGGCGTCCGAAGTACGGATGCGGTCGGCGAAGCCGGCATCGGCCGTGGCCATGCCTTCCGGCCCGCCATAGGCATGGCCTGAAGCCGCGAGATAGGCCGCTCCGAGCTCAGCCCGCTCGGTCCAGTCGCCGTCGAGCGCGCGGTCGGCCATTGCTGCACCATAGCGGCCGGGCGCGGCGCCGAAGATGCGGGCGCCATGCTCGCCGCGGCGGCGGGCGGCGGCCGGCTCGTTCCAGTCGTCCGGCTCGTCCAGAGCCGCGACCGCCCGTGCAGCCTGGTCGATCAGCGCGATCTGACCCGGGAAGGTGTCGCGGAAGGTGCCGGAGATGCGCACGGTCACGTCGAGGCGCGGGAAGGGGAGCTTCGGCTGCGGGACGATGCTGAAGCCGGTGACGCGGGTCGAGGCGTTGTCCCAGAGTGGTTCCACGCCCATCAGCGCCAGCGCACGGGCGATGTCCTCGCCGCCCGAGCGCAGGGTGGGGGAGGCCCAGAGATCCATGACGATCCGGCGCGGATAGTCGCCATGCTCCTGCAGATGGCGCGAAACCACTGCCTGCGCCGCCAGCTTGCCGAGCCGGGTCGCAGCGCGCGTCGGGATCGCGCGTGGATCGAGGGTCGAGAGATTGCGCCCGGTCGGCAGCACGTCCGGCCGGCCGCGATGCGGCGCGCCGGCCGGGCCGGGCGGGACGAAGCGACCATCGAGCGCGGCGAGCAGGTTTTCGCGCTCGTTGCGCGCGGAGGCCGGGTCGGCGTCGGAATGGCCGAAGACATGCAAGCCGTCGCGGAAGGGCAGCTCGGCGATGTCGCAGAGATGAGCGTCGAGCCGCGTCAGCGCCTCATTCATCTCCATGTCGGGCGCGACGCCGCAGGACGTGGCGAGCCCGCTCGCCTCGGCGCGCGCGCGGATTTCGGCGGCGACGATGTCAGCCCGGCGCGGATCGAGCACCTGCGCCTGCGAGAACTCCTCGACGAGGTCGCGCAATAGCGCGGTTTCGCCGGCCGCATCCGCTTCGGCCAGCGGCGGCGGCAGATGGCCGAGCGTGACGGCCGAAAGCCGCCGCTTGGCGGGAGCCGCCTCGCCGGGATCGTCGACGACATAGGGGTAGATCACCGGCAGACCGCCGACGGCGAGGCGCGGCCAGCAGCCAGCCGAGAGCGCCACGGCCTTGCCGGGGAGCCATTCGGTGGTGCCGTGCGTGCCGAGGTGGATCAGCGCGTCGATGGCTTCGGGCTCGCGCAGTGCGAGATAGAAGGCGAGATAGGCGTGGCCCGGCGGCGCGTCGGGATCGTGATAGCGCGCCTTGCTGTCGGGCGCGGCATCGCGTGGCGGCTGCAGGGCGACGGTGAGTTGGCCGTAGCGCACGGCGCGGAAGCGGAAGGCGCCGTCGTGGCAGGCGGGGTCGGCGTCGGGGGCGCCGTGTGCGGCCAGCAGTGTTTCGCGGGCGGCGGCGGGGATGTTGGCGAGCCAGGTGCGATAGGTGGTGAGCGGGAGACTCAGGCCGGCCGGGCCTGCGGTGAGGGCTGCCATCAAGCGAGCCCCCTCATCCAAATCCGCACCGTCATCCCGGACAAGCCGCGTCAGCGGCGACGATCCGGGATCCATGCCTGAACCTTTATCGGAAGCGCTCAGGCATGGATCCCAGGTCTCCCGGAGCCTGCCATCGGGCCGACCGAAGGTCGGACCCGGTGGGTCGCCCGGGATGACCGAGGAGGGGAGATCGACGGAATATCCCGCTCCCGCCAATAGCTTCCGGATCGCGGTCACGCTCGCCGGCGTATCGAGCCCGACGGCGAAGCCGGCCCGCCCGCCGCGCGCGGGATAGTCCGACATCACCAACGCCAACCGACGCTCTGCCGCTGGCTTCCGGGCCAGAGCGACCCAGCCCGCCGCGAGATCGGCGAGCGCAGAGACACCGTCCGCATCAGGCACGAGCCGGCGGACGCTGAGCCCGATCGCCGGGTCGTTCTCCTCCGCCTTGAAGGCCACTGGAATGGCGCCGATCCGCCCGTCGAACTCCGGTAGCGCGACCTGCATGGCGAGGTCGGCCGCCGAAAGACCGCGCGGCGAGGCTTCCCAGGCTTCGCGCGGACTGCCGACGGGCATGGCCTGCAGGATCGGGCAATCGGCGGCGTCGAGCACGAAATCGGCGCCTTCGCGGGCGGAGAACGCGGTAGTGGTGACGATCAGTTCCGGTCTGCGCGTCGCGATCAGCGCGGCGAGTTCGGCTGTGACGGCGGGGTCCTTCAGGCTGGTCAGCGCGAGCGGAAGGGGCGCGAGGCTGCGGGCGGCGAGGGCGGCGGTAATCGCCTCGGCCATTGCCGTGTCGCCGGCGGCGACGCCGGAGCGGTAGAGCAGGATCGGTGCCAGCGGCCGGTCGGCGGGCAGGGCGGCGAGTGCATCGCGCCAGGGCAGCGGGAGACCATCGGCGCCAAGTGCAAAGAAAGACGGCAATGGGACGGGCGCGAGGTCGGGAGCGTCGCGCCGGCCCTCATCCGTCTCGGCTTCGCCGAGCCACCTTCTCCCCCGAGGGGAGAAGGGCGAGACGGGCATGTCTGCTTCCTTCTCCCCTCGGGGGAGAAGGTGCCGGCAGGCGGATGAGGGCTTAAGCTCTGCCAGATACCGCCCAATCAACCCCAGCAGCCGGCGCATGTTCTCCGCGCCGCCGCCAGCCTGGAAATAGGCTAGCAGCTCGGCCGCGAACTCCGCCGGCACGGTCGCGTGCTCGCCCAATCTTGGATCGTCGCGCTCGTCGCCGGGCAGGATTACGAGCGGAATGCCACGCTCGCGGCAGGCTGCGCCGAGCTGCTCGATGCCGTAGCGCCAGTAATCGAGCCCGCCGAGGCAGCGCACCAGCACGAAGCGGCACTGCGCCGCCGTCTTCTCGATCAGGACATCGACCGAGAGCGGATGCTTCAGTCGCCTGAGCGGCGCGAGCCGCACCGACAGGCTGCCGTCATCTGCCACCACCGCCAGCGCCGAAAGGTCGCTGTCGGTGAAGGAGAGGACGAGCACATCTCCCGGCGACAGGGCGAGATCGACGGCGTCTTCGCCATCGTCGAGCCTGATCTCGCTGGTCGGGAGAAGGTGCATCGGTCGATGTTACGCCCCCGCGAGGGCCGCTTCCACGGCCTTCAGGTCGAAGCCTTTGAGGCCGATCACGGTGAGGCGCCCGTCGCGCGGTTCGCTCGCGCCCCAGGGCCGGTCGAAATGATGCCCGACGCGCCGGCCGACACCCTGCACGACGAGCCGCATCGGCTTGCCCGGCACGGCGGTGAAGCCCTTGAGCCGCAGCACGCCCTCGGCCTCGGCCGCTTTGGCGACGCGCGCCGACAGCTCCTCGGGCGTGAGACCCGCCGGCAGGGGCACGGCGATGGAGTCGAAATCGTCATGGTCGTGATCATGCTCGCCCTCGCCGTGATGCGAGGGGCGGGCCGCGAGGTCGCTCTCGGCGGCGGCGCCCAAGCCCACGATCAGCGCCGGCTCGACCTTGCCATGGGCGGTCTCGACGATCTTGATCGCCTTGGGCAGATGCTCGGCGATCTCGGCCTTGACCCGGGCCCGGCCGGCCTCGTCGACGAGGTCGCTCTTGTTGAGCAGGATCAGATCGGCGCAGAGGATCTGGTCCTCGAACACCTCCTCCAGCGGATTGTCGTGCTCGACCGACGCATCGGCCGCCTTCTGCGCCGCGAGCGACTCGGGGTCATCCACGAACTGGCCCTCGGCCACCGCCGGCCCGTCGACCACGGCGATGACGCCGTCGACCGTGACGCGGGAGCGGATCGCCGGCCAGTTGAAGGCCTGCACCAGCGGCTTCGGCAAAGCGAGGCCGGAGGTCTCGATCAGGATGTGCTCGGGCGGGTTCGGCCGATTCAGCAGCTTCTCCAGCGCCGGCACGAAATCATCGGCGACGGTGCAACAGATGCAGCCATTGGGCAGCTCGACCACGTCCTCGTCGCTGCAGCCGGCGATGCCGCAGCCTTTCAGGAACTCGCCGTCGAAGCCGAGATCGCCGAACTCGTTGACGAGCACGGCGAGCCTCTTGCCCTCGGCGTTCTCGAGGAGATGGCGCACCAGCGTCGTCTTACCGGCGCCGAGGAAGCCGGTGATGATCGTGCAGGGCGTCTTGCCGAGGTTGGCGGTCTGCGGAGCGTTCATGAGGTCATCCTTGCTGGCGCGCCGGCAAAGGCGGCACGCGCGCGACCACGCCCTTGCGGAAGGACTGGGGCCGCTCTTTCCAGGGAACGATGCCGTTGGCGCTGGCGGCATAGGCCTGTGCCGCGCCGACGATCTCGTCGAGATGGGTTTCAGTATCGAGGTCGCCGATCAGATAGGTCCATTTGCCGTCGGCGCTGAGCGCGATGGTGCAGGGCCGCTTGCAGACGGCGAGGCATTCGACGGGCAGCACGGGGATCGCGCTGCCCTTGTTGGTGAGGCGCTCGGCAAGCGCCTCGGCGAGCGCCAGCCCCGGCTGGTCGTAACCTTCCGGGAGATCGGCGCGCGCCCGTCTGCAGGCTGTGCAGACATGGATGGTGAGGTCGCCCTCGGACATGGCTTGCCTTTCGCGCGGGGCCGATGGGCCCCGCTGCCTTCAGCGCGCTAAGGCGGTGCGGCGGCTGGCCCAGGGCCAGAGCACGCCGACCATGAAGGCGGTGACGAGCCAGAGCGCGGCCTGGATGCCGAGGGACAGCGCCGCGAAATGCGCCGCGACTTCGGCTGGGACCTTGCTCTCCGGCGCGGCCGGATGCGGGGCGCCGATGACATGCGGCAGCAGGATCACGACTACGGCCAGGAGCTTGAGCCAGGGCTGCTCGAAGCGCAGGAACAGGAAAAGCCCGAGCGCCGTGGCGATGGCGGTCGCGAGCCACCAGAGCTGGCGCTGCTCCAGCGCGGCGGAGGCGGCGCCCGGCAATTCCGGAGCGAGCCCCATTGCCGGGGCGAGCCCGAGCGCGAGGAAGCCGCAGGCGCCCCAGACCAGGGCGCTGCGCTGATCGATGGTGTCGCCGGCCGCGATCATGCCCGCGAGCAGCAGCGCCGCGAAGCCGATCGCGCTCGCGATCGTCACCGCGCTGGTGAAGAGCGTGCGCTGGAGGCCGTCCTGCGGCTTCCACTCGGCATGGTCGTGGCCGGGCGCGTCGCCTGTGGGGCCGTGCGCAAGGATGATCCGGGCCTCGCCGTCGAAAGCGGCGAGCGTCGGCGCCTTCAGGCGCAGCGCCGCCTCATAGGTCTCGGCCTTGAGGATCAGCGGGGTGGTGGTGACATGCTGGAGGGCGGCGACGATCAGCCCAGCCAGAAGCCCGGCCAGGATGCTGACCGTGAGAACACGCGTGACCATGGATGCTTTCCCTCAGTGGCAGGGGAAGGCGAGGCCGTGACGGGTATCGTGCGCGGCGTTGTGGACGTTCGTCGAGGCCGCGAAGCCGGTGGTGTAGATCAGCGCGACGCCGATCACGAGCGCGGCGGCGACCGCCTTGACGCGCTCCGAGACGCTGAGCTGGGTGGTGGAAACCGAAGCGGTGTTCATAAGGCTCTCCGTGGCCGCCCCGCCGGCAGCCGGTTGGATCATTGCGGGTCGACGGCAGGTCTCCTGGCTCGCGGATTTGGCGCCCTTTGCCGCCTTCCCGGAGCGAACGCTCCAGTGGCCGATGGCGAAAGACATCCGCTTACAGTTGCGGGGGCAGCCGCGGCGTTTCACCGCGTTCCCTTTTCACCTCCTCGCGGAGGCACCGTCACCGATCATCATTAGCCATCACCGCGCAGCTGTGCAATGCAGTGCGCCGTCATTCTCGGGCGAAGCGAAGCGCAGACCCGAGAATCTCTTGCAGGAGATGCTCGGGTCGAGCCCGAGCATGACGGCTGAGGACTTTTCGATGGAATTGCCCAACCTCACCCTCGTCCTCGGCGGCGCCCGCTCCGGCAAGAGCCATCATGCCGAGGCGTTGATCGAGGCTTACCCGGCGCCCTGGAGCTACATTGCGACCGCGCAGGCCTATGACGAGGAGATGCGGGAGCGGATCGCCGAGCATCGGGCGCGCCGGCCCACGGGTTGGCAGACGGTCGATGCGCCGCTCGATCTGGCCGATGCGATCGCCGCCCAGCCGGCCGGCCGGCCGATCCTGGTCGATTGCCTGACGCTTTGGCTGACCAATCTCATCCTTGCGGAGCGCGATACGGCCGCCGCGCGAGAGGCCCTCATCGCCGCCTGCGAGCGCATATCCGCGCCGCTCGTGCTGGTCGGCAACGAGGTCGGCCTCGGCATCGTGCCGGAGAACGCGCTCGCCCGCCGCTTCCGCGACGAGGCGGGGCGGTTGCATCAGGCGCTTGCGGCGCGCGCAGGCCGCGTGGTCTTCATGGTCGCCGGATTGCCGATGCAGGTGAAGTAGGACGAGCGAGATGATGGCGACGACCGACGACGAAGCTGCCCGCCACAAGGCGAAGATGGAGAAGCGCAAGGCGGTGCAGGACGCCGAGGTCGCCTCCAAGACGCTGGAGAAGGGGCTGCTCATCGTCAACACCGGCCCCGGCAAGGGCAAGTCGACGGCGGCGTTCGGCCTGATCCTGCGCGCGCTCGGCCATGGCTGGCGCATCGGCGTGGTGCAGTTCATCAAGGGCGCCTGGTCGACCGGGGAGCGCAAGGCGCTCGAAGCCTTCGGCGATCAGGTGAGCTGGCACAGCATGGGCGAAGGCTTCACCTGGGAGACGCAGGACAAGCTCCGTGACATCGCTGCCGCCGAACGCGCCTTCGCCAAGGCAAAAGAACTGATGGCCGATCCCGAGATCAGGCTGCTGGTGCTCGACGAACTCAACATCGCCCTGCGCTACGACTATCTGCCGCTCGCCGATGTCGTGGCGACGCTGGTCGCTCGCCGCCCCGACCTGCACGTCGTCGTCACCGGCCGCAACGCCAAGCCGGAGCTGATCGAGGCGGCCGATCTCGTCACCGAGATGACGCTGGTGAAGCACCACTTCACCGCTGGTGTGAAGGCGCAGCAGGGCATCGAGTTCTAGAGCATTTCCGCGTTTCTCCGAATCGCGGAAATGCTTCAAATCTTTGTTTTATCGTATTTTCTTCACGCGAACCGGTGTCCACTTCGCTCGAAAATGCTCTAGAGCCTGCTGATTTTATGCGGAAACACGCCGTCATCCCGGGCTTGACCCGGGATCCATGCCGGAGCGTTTCCGGTCCAGGTTCAGGCATGGATCCCGGCTCTCTGCGGAGTTTATCCTTGGGCCGATCGAAGATCGGACCCGAGGGCTCCGGCCGGGATGACCCGCGCTTCCGTGAAAACGCAGCATGCTCTAGCTGCCGGCCTGAGCCGGCTACTCCTGTGGAGGTTAGGCTAAACCGGCAGCTTCAGAAGCTAACGCCGTATTGAAGCGGCAGCCCGCGACGAGCGGGGTGTTTCCCTTAGTCTTGGTTGCCCTCTTCCATCAGCTTGACGATCACCGTCAGCAGGCGGTTCGCAGGCGTTGCGATGCCGAGTCTTTCACCAGTCTGGACGATATAGCCGTTGAGATGGCTGATCTCGGTTCGCTTGCCCCTGGCCAGGTCCTGGGCGGTCGAGGAGAGCTGATCGGGCATCGTAGCGGCGAGGCCGAGCACCTTGGCGAGAATGCCGTCTTCGACGTGCACGTCGCAGGCTCGCGCCACGGCGAGGCACTCCTCGACGATGTCCTTCATGGAGGCGGTCACGCCTTCCACGCGCATCATCCGTCCATAAGGCAGCTGCGGGATCGCGGAGAGCGCGTTGTAGGCGCAGTTGACGATCAGCTTGCTCCAGAGATCCTCGACGACACGGTCGGAAACTTCGGCTTGGACACCGGCCTGCCCGAACATTTCGGCGAGCGCCGGACTCGTAGGGCCCGAGCCGATAACGAGCTCGCCGCGGCCATGATGGCGGACATGCCCCGGGCGCGGCATCTCGGTCGCGACATAGACGGCCGTCGGTATTACCGGCCGTCCCAGGGCCTCCTGCAAGCGTTCGGCATTATCGACGCCGTTCTGCAGGCTGAGAACCGTGGCGCCGGGCTGGAGATGAGGCGCCATCTCATGGCCCGCCGCGACGGTATCGCCTGATTTGACACAGAACAGAACGAGTTCCGCATCGCTGACTCCGGACGGCTTGGCGGTTGCCGTAACCGCGACGGCTTCGGAGAAGGTCGCGGTTTCCAGGATGAGGCCATGGTCCTGGATCGCCGCTACATGCTGCGACCGCGCGACAAGCGTGACCGCATGACCGGCCCGCGCCAGCATGGCACCGTAGTAGCAACCGACGGCGCCGGCCCCCATCACAGCGATCTTCATCGTTTCCCTTCCCGGCCAATGGGCCATCTGAACGGCATGCGTTCCGCCACCTACCTATTGCGTCACGCGTCTCCAGCGGGCGGCTTGTCGGAGGCGTTGAGCCGAAACGATCATGCGCCGCGTGTTCCAGCCCCCGAATATGGGCTTCGCGTATCGCAACCGCCCTTGTCGTGTCGCGCTTGCGAAGGGCGGCCACAATCTGGCGATGCGCAAGGCTGGAACCCGGCCGCCAATCGGCAACACGAGCCGCCGAAAAAATAATGTGCGAGTCTGCAAGTTGAAGATCGTCGAGCATGCTCAGCAATCCCGGCATCTTGCACGGCGCGACAAGCGCCCGGTGAAAGCTCTCCAACTCCACAATTCACGCAGCGACGCTTGACGGTAGTCGGATTTGCTCTCAAATTGAATTTGAATTCAAGTTCAATTTCGAGATCGCGCATGCCCGAGATGGTGCCGAGACAACCGCGCAAGGCCGGGAAGCGGGAGGCGATCCTCTCCGCTGCGCGTGGCATCGTCTCGGAGGTTGGCTTCCACGAGACCTCCATCGCCGCGGTGGCCTCCGCTAGCGGGGTCTCGACCGGTAGCGTCTACTCCTACTTCTCCTCCAAGGCCGAGCTGATGGCCGAGATTGTCGCGGCCGTGTCGTCGCGCGAGCTCGCCGTGCTGCGCGAGATCGCCGCGAGCGACGCCCCCGTCGCGGAGCGCCTGACCGCCGCGGTCGAAGCCTTCGCGCGCCGTGCCTTCGCCAATCGCCGCCTCGCCTGGTCGATGATCGCCGAGCCCGCCGACCCGGCCGTCGATGCGACGCGGCTCGACTATCGCCGCGAGATCGCTGGCATCTTCCGCGCGCTCGTCGTCGAAGGCGGGAGACAGGGCGTCTTCCGTAACGTCGATTCGGATGCCGCCGCTGCGATGATCGTCGGCGGCTTCATGGAAGCGCTGATCGGCCCGCTCTCGCCCGAACGAGCGACCACGTCCGAGCGCGGCCGCGAGATCGCCGCGGCCCTTGCCGATCTTTCCCTCGCCGCACTGATCTCACGAGAAGGACAGGCCGCATGACCGCTCTCGACGCTTACGGCTACGACACCCATGAGGTGCTGAACCAGGCCCCGGCGCTGGCGGATTACGACGCCTTCGCGGCCGATCCGGCGCTCGGCCGCATCCTGGATGCCTTCGGAGGCGGCTGGTTCCGCGAGCAGGCGAGTGTCGTCGGCCACCATGTCGGCTCGCAAGCGGTTCAGGACCTCGCGCGGCAGGCCAATCGCAGCCTGCCGGAGCTTCGGACCCATGACCGCTGGGGCCGACGCGTCGACCAGATCGAGTTCCATCCCGCCTGGCACGAGCTGATGAGCCTCGCCATGCGCGACGAGTTTCATTCGCTGTGCTGGACGAAGCCGCGGGCCGGCGCGCAGGTGGCGCGCGCGGCAGTCTCCTATCTCTGGAATCAGGGCGAGAACGGCATCTGCTGCCCACTCGGCATGACCTATTCGGCGATCCCCGTCCTGCAGCGCGACCCCGCACGCTGGGCCGAGTTCGGCCGGCTGGTCACCTCATCCGACTACGACCAGCGCCCCCTCCCGGCCGCGCAGAAGCGCGGCGGCACGGTTGGCATGGCGATGACCGAGAAGCAGGGCGGCTCCGATCTGCGCCAGACCCAGACCGTGGCGACGCGCAACGCGGACGGCACCTATTCGCTCACCGGTCACAAATGGTTCTTCTCGGTCCCACATTCGGACGTGTTCCTGACGCTGGCGCGGACGGAAGAAGGCGTCTCCTGCTTCGTCGTGCCGGGCTGGCTGCCGGACGGCTCACGCAACCGGCTGCAGATCCAGCGGCTCAAGGACAAGTGCGGCAACAAGTCGAACGCCTCTTCAGAGGTCGAATTCCGCGGCGTCGTTGCGCATCTGATCGGCGAGCCCGGGCACGGCATCCGCGCCGGGCTGGAGATGAACCACTATACAAGGCTCGATTTCGCCGTCGGCTCGGCCGGACTGATGCGCCATGCCGTGGCACAGGCGGCCCATCACACCGCACATCGTCGCGCCTTCCAGAAGGCGCTGATCGACCAGCCGATCATGATGAACGTCATTGCCGACCTCGCTCTGGAGGCGGAGGCCTCGGCCTGGCTCGCCTTCCGCTTCGTCCATGCGCTCGACCGCGAGGGCGAGAGCGAGGCGGAAAAGCTGATCGGCCGCATCGGCGCGCCGATCGCCAAATACTGGAACTGCAAGCGCGCCACGCCGGTCGTGGTCGAGGCGCTGGAATGCCATGGCGGCAACGGCTTCATCGAGGACCATCTGATGGCGCGGCTCTATCGCGAGGCACCGCTCAACGGCATCTGGGAGGGCACGGGCAACGTCGTCTGCCTCGACGTTCTCCGCTCGATCCGCCGTTATCCGGACTGCGTGCCGGCCCTGCTCGACGAACTGCGCGCCGCGCGTGGCAACGATCCGCGCTACGACGCCTTCCTTGCCGAGCTCGAAACCGATCTCGTCGATGTGCTCCGCCACGAGCATCTGGCCCGGCGCTTCGTCGAGCGCATGGCGCTGGCCTTGTCGGCTTCGCTGCTGATCCGCCACGCGCCGCATGCGGTCGCCGATGCCTTCGTCGCCTCGCGTCTGGCGGGCGGCTGGTCCGGCCATTTCGGCTCGCTGTCGCAAGGTGCCGATCTGCAAGCAATCGCGCGGCGCGCCGTGCCGGTTCCGAACTAAGGACGGGGCATCGGCCGACAATCGCGGCCAAGTGGGTTTGCGACGAACCGCGCCGTCATTCCGGGGCGGGCCGAAGGCCCGAGCCCGGAACCCATGAACACCGTCGGATAAACGACATGCGGGAGCGTCGCCGCTTCTTCCCGAAACCCCCGTGTTCATGGGTTCCGGGCTCATCGCTTCGCGATGCCCCGGAATGACGGTGCCGGGGCGAGGTGGTCGCGAAGATCAGAGCAGCGTCACACCCGCCAGAAGCGCCGCCAGTGCCCAGAGCAGGCCGCAGGAACGCTTGTAGAGCGTAAGCGCCCGGCGGATATCGGCCGCCGTCGCCTCGGCCCGGCCATCGCCCATCCAGTGATCTTCGACGCGGGTTTCGCCATAGACGCGCGGCCCGGCGAGCCGCAGGTCCAGTGCTCCGGCCATCGCCGCCTCCGGCCAGCCGGCATTGGGCGAACGGTGCTTGCCGGCATCGCGCCGCAAGGCTCGCCGGGCGCCGCTGGCATCCGCTGTGCGATCGAGCGCTGCCGAGGCAACGAGCAGCAATGCGGTTAGCCGTGAAGCCGGCAGGTTGACGAGATCGTCGAGCCGAGCGGAAGCCCCGCCGAAGGCGAGGAGGCGCGGCGTGCGGTGGCCGATCATCGAATCGGCGGTATTGATCGCCTTGTAGGCGGCGATCCCCGGCAGCCCGCCAACACCGAGCCAGAAGGCGGGCGCGACGATGCCGTCCGAGAAATTCTCCGCCAGGCTCTCGATCGCGGCGCGCGCGACCCCCGCCTCGTCCAGCGTCTGCGGGTTGCGCCCGACGATCATCGAAACGGCCCGTCGCCCGCCTTCCAGCCCCTCGCACTCCAACCCCTCGGCAACGCGGGCGACATGCTCATAGAGGCTGCGCTGGGCGATCAGCGTCGAGGCGACGAACGCAAGCGGCACGAGGCCGAGCGGACCGAAGTACAGGCACAGATGCTGAACCAGCGCGGACAGCGCGATGGTGACCGCGAGTAGCACCGCCAGGGCCAGCACCCCCATGGCCTTGCGCGTGATCAAGGATGAAGCCTCGCGGTTGAGCAACCGATCCAGCACGCTGATCAATCGCCCGATCCAGGTGACGGGATGGCCGATTGCGGCATAGAAGCGCTGCGGATAGCCGAAGGCCGCCTCGATCACGAGGGCGAGCACGAGCAACGGCAAGCTGGCGGAGAGGTTCATGCGGGGCAGGCGCAATCGTGGCTGAGGACGGCATCTGGCATGGCGGCGATCTCGCCACGGCCCGCGCGCTCTTTCCGGATGCGCCGGAACCCTGGATCGATCTCTCCACCGGGATCAATCCGATCCCCTATCCGCTTCCCGCGCTGCCGTTAAGCCTGTGGGCGCGTCTGCCGGGCGCTGATGACGAGGCCGCGCTGCTCGCCGCAGCCCGCACGGCCTATCGCGTTCCCGATCACGTCGGCATCGTCGCGGCGCCCGGCACGCAGATCCTGATCGAATTGCTGCCGCGCCTTGCGCCGTCCGGGCCCGTGGCCATTCTCGGCCCGACCTATGCCGAGCACGGCCATGCCTGGCGCAAGGCGGGCTTCGCGGTCACCGAGGCGGTGGCGCCCGGCGAAGCGGCGGCGACCATCGTCGTGGTCAACCCCAACAATCCCGACGGGCGGCTGCTCTCGCGAGAGGAGCTCGCGAAACTTGCCGCACGCTGCGCTGCACGCGGCGGCCCGCTCGTCATCGACGAAGCCTTCGCTGACTTCACGCCCGAGACCAGCATCGTGCCGGATTTGCCGGCTGAAACGATCGTGCTGCGCTCCTTCGGCAAGACCTATGGCCTGGCGGGACTGCGACTGGGTTTCGCCATCGGGGCTGCCGATCTGATGGCGCGGCTCAAGGCGGCGCTCGGGCCCTGGTCGGTGGCCGGTCCCGCGCTCCATGTCGGTGCGCAGGCTCTGGCAGATGCCGAGTGGCTCTCCAGCGCCGGCGAAGCGCGGGCGCGCGATGCCGTCCGCCTCGACGCGCTGCTCGCGCCCCATGGCCGCATCCTCGGCGGCACGAGCCTGTTCCGCCTGCTCGAAACGCCGGCAGCGCCGGCACTCTTCGCCCGCCTCGGCCGCCACGGCATCTATGTCCGCCGCTTCCAGAATGCGCCGGATCGTTTGCGCTTCGGTCTGCCGGGCGACGAGGCCGGCTGGTCGCGCCTGCAGGCGGCGCTCACCGCCGATGCGCGGAAGGCATCGCCGCCAGCGTGAAGCTTGCATGCGGTGGATGCGGGGACAGGAGCCGGCCCGGAGGCTAACGTCCACCGAAAAGGATTCGGGGAGAGAAGACGCATGGCATTCCTGCCGCCGGAAGGCGAACTGACGATCGGCTTCGCCCACGCCGCCTACCAGCTCGGCGACGAGTTCGCGACGCGCGGACGAGCCGCCAGGAGCTTCGAGGTGCGCAATCTCGACGAATTGCGCGAGCGCGCGCCCGAGGCGGATGTGCTCGTCGTCTCCGGCCTGTGGCGCAACGATCTCCTGCCGCGCTTGCCGAAGCTGCGCTTCATCCAGTCGATCAGCGCCGGCACCGACCAGTTCGACAAGGCGGCGATCGGAGCAGCCGGCATCCGCCTTGCGAGTGCGCAGAGCGTCAACGAGCGGGCCGTCGCCGAGCATGCGATGTCGCTGATCCTCGCGCTCACCCGCCAGATCCATCTCGCCCGCGACAACCAGGCGAAGCAGTATTGGCGCCCGATGATCGGCGACCGCGCCCGCCGCGAGGACGAGCTCGGCGGCAAGACGCTGGTCGTCGTCGGGCTCGGCCGCATTGGCCTGAGGCTGGCGAAGCTGGCGAGCGCCTTCGACATGCGCGTCATTGGCGTCCGGCGCAGCCCCGAGCCGCAGCCTCATGTCGAAGCGGTCGTTCATCCCGACAAGCTCACTGACGCGGTGGCCGGAGCCGATTTCGTCGCGCTGACCTGCCCGCTGACGCCCGAGACGGAAGGGTTGATCGACGCCTGCATCCTCGCGGCGATGAAGCCCTCCGCCTTCCTGATCAATGTCGCGCGCGGCCGTGTCGTCGATGAGGCGGCGCTGCTCGATGCCCTCGGCAATGGCCGGATCGCCGGCGCCGGGCTCGACTGCGTCCATGAGGAGCCGCTGCCGGCCGCCTCGCCGCTCTGGCGCTTGCCGCAGGTCATCGTCACGCCGCACAGTGCCGGCGAGACCCGGGCCTATGAAGGCAATGTGGTCGACATCCTCCTCGACAATCTCGATCGCCTCGCCCGTGGCGAGACGGCGTTGCGCAACCAGATCGTCTGACGGGAACAGGGGGCGGCCATGCCCTGGCCCAAACTCGGACGGCCCGGCGGGCCGTCGCTCATCCTTGCATTGGGCGTGACGCAGGTCTTCGGCTACGGCGCGCTCTACTACGCCTTCACCGTGCTGGCGCCGCGTATCACCGCGAGCTTCGGCTGGGCGCCGGAATGGACCTATGGCGGCTTCGCGGCCGGTCTTCTCCTCGGTGGCGCGGTCGCGCCCGTCACCGGCAGCTTGATCGACCGCTACGGCACGCGGCTGGTGATGACGATCGGCTCGGCGCTGGCTGGCCTCGCCCTGCTGGCGCTGTCCGAGGCGCGCGGCATCGTGAGCTATGTCCTCGCGATGGTGGCCTTGCAGGCGGTCACCACTGCCGTCTTCTACGACGCTGCCTTCGCGGCGCTGACGCAGGCGCGGGGAGGCCAGGCGCGCCGCGCCATCAGCCAACTCACCCTGATCGGCGGCTTTGCCTCGACCCTGTTCTGGCCGCTCACCAGCAGCCTGCTCGCGATCCTCGACTGGCGCGGCGTCTACCGGCTCTATGGCCTCTCGCAGATCCTCGTCTGCATGCCGCTGCATCTCGTCTTCCTGCCGGGACGTGTGAAGCGGCCGGTCGTGTCGGCCGCGCATGCCGCATCGCCGGCGCCGCAGGAGCCGGAAGCGGCCTATCTGACGGGCAATGCGCGTCGCCGCGCCTTCCTGCTGCTGGCGCTGGCCTTCTCGCTGCAGGGCTTCGTTATCTCGGCCATGGCCGTCCACATGCTGGCGCTGCTGCAGGGCTTCGGGCTCAGCGCCGCCGTTGCGGTCGGCATCGGCGCGATGCTCGGGCCGTCGCAGGTGGCCGGCCGCCTCGCCGAGATGCTGTTCGGCCGCTCCGTCTCGCCGATCAACACCGCCTGGGCTTCCGCCTGGCTCATGCCGTTCGGCTTGGCGCTCCTGCTGGTCGGTGGCTCGCAGCCGGTGGTCGCGGGCCTCTTCGCCATCGCCTTCGGCATCAGCATGGGCCTGAGCTCGATCGTGCGCGGCACCGTTCCGCTCCAGCTCTTCGGCCCGGTTGGCTTCGGCGCGACGATGGGCAAGCTCTCGGCGCCCGGCCTCGTCATCAAGGCGGCGGCGCCGCTGGCCTTCGCCGTTTCGCTGCAGCGCGGCGGCGTCATGGTTTCGACGCTGCTGCTGATCGCCGTCTCGGCGCTCGCCGCCAGCGCGCTCGTGTTGCTGGCGCGCAGTGGGCGCTAGCTGAGGTTGTTACCCATTGTGGGGCTCAGGCCATGAGCCCCTGCCACCAGCGCCGGGCGGCGTCGCGGGTACGGATGGCAAAGCTATAGGCGGCCGACGCACGCACCCAGCCCAGCACCTGATCGCGCACGCGCACAACCTGTCCCATGACCCAGGCGAACCAGCGATAGCTCAACAGCTTCTCGCGCCCGGCGCGATAGATGCGCTCGACGAAGACGAAGCTCATCAGATGCGCGAAGGCTGTCACGACGAGCCCGGTCCAGAATTGCCCGCGCGCGAACAGCAGCAGGCCGAAGAGCTTCAGCGGCTCGGCGATGGCGAAGGGGATCGCCAGCGCCAGCAGGACGAGCGGACGCGGCAGGGCAGCGACTGTCTCCTCGAGCCTGCGCATGAAACGTAGGCTCGCGAGCCAACGGATCAGCGGCCGGTAGAGCGGCCGCAGCAGCTCATCCAAGACGATGAAGACGGTGAGGATGGCGCGCAGTGCCGCGAGCAGCCCGCGCTTGAGCGGGCCGCGCTCCGGCACGGGCAGGGGCGGGAGTTCGTTGGACATCGCAGCCGGATTCATAAGCCCGGATTTATGGCATTTCCATGCAACGCGCTGCCCGTCATCGTGAGGAGCGGCCGCGACGAAACGATCCAGGAAGGCAGAACTCGACGTTCTGGATTGCTTCGCTTTCGCTAAGAAGCAACGACGCGAGTCGCGCCATGACGGGAGGCTCTTCCCCTCCCCCTTGTGGGGAGGGGACAGGGGTGGGGGGCGAACGTCTGGGGGCGGCGTATCGAAGTGAGGCGGCGCTGGTCGACCGAGATTTCGGACCGGTCACCAAGCGGAGCGACCCCCACCCCCATCCCCTCCCCACAAGGGGGAGGGGAGTCGCGCGCGGCCATTGCGATCGCATGCCACACTGCCAGCCGTCCCCATCTTTCGCCCGCCGCTCGTTACAGCAAGCGCGGGTCGGCCGGCGGCCGGTGCGGAACTCGCAGTGCCGTTTCGCTCCGCCCGGTCTAACGGCGCGCATCTTCCTTCAGCATCGCCACGCCCTTTTCGGCGATCATCATCGTCGGGTTGGCGGTATTGCCGGAGGTGATGGTCGGCATCACCGAGGCGTCGATGACGCGCAGGCCCGAGACGCCGCGCACCCTCAGCCGCTCGTCCAGCACCGCGCCCGGATCGTCGTCGCGGCCCATTTTCGCCGTGCCGACCGGATGGAAGATCGTGGTGCCGAGCTTGGCGGCGGCTTCGAGCAGCGCTTCGTCCGACTGGGCCGCCTCGCCCGGCAGGTATTCTTCCGGCCGGAAGCGCGCCAGCGGCGCCTGCGCTACGATCCGTCGCGTCAGCTTCAGCGCGTCGACCGCGACCTGCCTGTCCTCCTCCGTGTCGAAATAATTCGGCGAGATGACAGGGGTGCCGTAGGGCCCGGCTGAGCGCAGATGCACGCTGCCGCGGCTGCTCGGCCTGAGATTGCAGACGCTCGCGGTGAAGGCGTCGAAGGGATGCAGCCCCGAACCCCAGCTGTCGAGCGAGAGCGGCTGGAAGTGATACTGCAGGTTCGCCGTCGCATAATGCGGCGCGGACTTGGCGAAGGCGCCGACCTGCGACGGTGCCATCGTCAGCGGGCCGGAGCGCAGCGCCGCCCATTGCAACGCCATCAGCGGCCGGCGCCAGATCCTGGCATAGTCGCTGTTCAGCGTCTTGACGCCGTGCACCTTGTAGACCGGCCGGATCTGCAAATGGTCCTGCAGGTTCTCGCCGACGCCGGGCGCATCGATCAGCGTCTCGATGCCGAGGCTCTGCAGCCGCGCCCCGTCGCCGATGCCGGAGCGCTCGAGCAGGAGCGGGGAGGCGATGGCGCCGGCCGACAGCACGACCTCGCCGCGCACCTCGACCCTGAGCTTCTCCTCGCTCTGCGTGCCTTGGCCATGGGTGAACTCAACCGCCTTCGCCCGGCCGTCCTCGAAGACGATGCGCTCGACATGGACGCGCGTTTCCAGTCGCAGGTTAGAGCGCTCGCGCTGGTCGAGCAGGGGCTTCAGGAAGGCGCGATAGGCGCTGAGCCGACGCCCGCGCCGCTGGTTCACCTGGAAATAGGAGGAGCCTTCGTTGTCGCCGGTGTTGAAGTCCGGGATCTTGGCGATGCCGGCCGCCTCGGCCGCGTCGCGGATGGCGTCGAGGATCGCCCAGCGCACGCGCGGATGCTCGACGCGCCATTCCCCGCCAGCCTGGTGCATCCCGCCGGGCGGCGGCGCGATATGGTCCTCGTGCTTGAGGAAATAGGGCAGCACGTCGTCCCAGCCCCAGCCGGCGAGGCCGCGCTGGCGCCAACCGTCATAGTCGGCTGCCTGGCCGCGCATATAGACCATGGCGTTGATCGCCGAGGAGCCGCCGACGACCTTGCCGCGCGGATAAGCCAGCGCTCGCCCGCCAAGGCCGGCCTGCGGCTCGGTCTGGAACAGCCAGTCGGCGCGGGGGTTGCCGATGGCGAAGAGGTAGCCCACCGGGATGTGGAACCAGATCCAGTCGTCCTTGCCACCCGCTTCCAGCACCAGAACCTTGGTGTCCGGATCGGCAGCGAGCCGGTTGGCGACCACGCAGCCGGCCGAGCCCGCACCGATGACCACGTAGTCGAAGGTGCCAATCAGGCGGCGGTCGGTCGAAGGCGTATCGAGCATGGGGCTTCCAAGGCGTGATCGACGAAAACGGCCAGTTTCCTGGCTGAAGAGCAGCTTGGCACAGGTCAAACTGGCACGACAGTGCGCGGATATGCACAGCGGTCGGGGGAAAAGGATGCGCCCGATCGGCGTCTACATCGCGGCGGGGGCCTTTCGGCGGTCAGGTCTAGGAGTTGCCATTAATCTGGCACGAGGCGTCGCTGGCGTACGAGGCTTGGGCAGATCGCCAAATTTGCGGGGAAGTTGCAGGGAAACTTGTTCGAAGCGGTTGCCGCAGATTGTCGGGTTGGCTTCGCCCTATGCACTCAGTCTGTTCGCGGCGAGAGCCAGGGCCGGGGGTTGGAACCGCACCGCAATCGACCGGGCGCAGGCCGGAATCGGCGATGCCGTGCGACCTGCGCGGCGATGAGAGGGCTTGAGGCGCGCAGATCCTGCCCGATCAGAACCTCGGCTGCCGTCCCGGGGGCTTCGTCTTCCTGAAGCAGTGCGCAGAAGGCGCGGACATGGCTGTAGTCGGCAGGCCGGCCAGTTCGCTGACAAGGCCACGCAGGCTGGAGATCCCGAATTTCAGGCTGCTCATCTCAGACGCGCTTGTAGACGTCTTCGATGCGGATGATGTCGTCCTCGCCGAGATAGGAGCCGACTTGGACTTCGATGAGTTCGAGCGGGATCTTGCCGGGATTGGCCATGCGGTGGACGCAGCCGATCGGCAGATAAATCGATTCTGTCTCGTGTACGACGATGGTTTCGTGGTTACGCGTCACCTCCGCCGTGCCGCGCACGACGACCCAGTGCTCGGCGCGATGGTAGTGCTTCTGCAGGGAGAGGACGCCGCCTGGCTTCACCGTGATGCGCTTGACCTGGTAGCGCGAGCCCATATCGACTGAGAGATACTTGCCCCAGGGCCTGTGAATCTCGCGATGCGCTCCTGCTTCGGCCTCACCCTTAGAGGTGATCAGCGCGACCATCTCCTTGACCTTGTCCGCCTTGGCCTTTGGCGCCACCAGCACGGCATCGCGCGTCGAGATCACCGCCACATCGTCGAGCCCGATCACGGCGACGAGGGCATCCTCCGAACGGATGAGATTGTTCGAGCCGTCGAGCACATAGCCGCGCCCTTCGACGACGTTGCCGTTGGCATCCTTCTCCGACAGATCCCAAACAGCCGACCAGCCGCCGACATCCGACCAGCCGAAATTGCCGGCGACGACCGCCGCCTTCTTCGTCCGCTCCATCACGGCATAGTCGATCGAGATCGTCTTGGCCTGACCGAAGGCCTCGGCGTCGAGCAACAGGAAATCCAGATCGGGCTTGGCGGCGGCAACCGCCGTGACCACAGGTTCCAGCACCTGCGGCTCGAAGGCTTCCAGCTCGGCGCGCATTGTCGCGGCGTCGAATATGAAGTTGCCGGAGTTCCAGAGATAGCCGTCCAGCAGGTATTGGGCGGCGCGCTTCGCATCGGGCTTCTCGACGAAGGCTGCGACCTGCCGCGCATCGCCGGCAATCTCCTCGCCCGGATGGATATAGCCGTAGCCGGTGGCGGGATGGCTCGGCGGGATGCCGATCGTCACGATCCGGCCCTGTGCCGCGACGGCGCCAGCCTTACGGCAGGTCTCGACGAAGAGCGCGCCGTCCTGGACGATATGATCGGCGGCAAAGACACCGACCACGGCCTGCTCGTCGCGCGCCAGCGCCAGCTCCGTCGCCACCGCCACCGCAGCGGCCGAGTCGCGGCGCATCGGCTCTAGCACGATCTGCGCCGATACCCCGATGGCCTGCAACTGCTCGAGAACCGTGAAACGGTACTCAGCGTTGGTGATCACGATCGGCTCGGCGAACACGGATTGGTCGGACACCAGCCGCATCGCCCGTTGAAAGGTCGAGCCCTGCCCCAGCAGCGAAATGAACTGCTTCGGCATCGTGTCCCGCGACACCGGCCAAAGACGCGTACCGGCCCCACCACACATTACGACTGGGACTAGTTTTGAGACCATCTTTTGCACGCTCCTGACTGTCGGTTCTCTAGTAAGTCTACGGAACCGACACAAGTCTTGGCGAACGGTCTAGCGGCGCCGCGAATAAAGAATGCCCTCTAGCTAAAGCTCGATACTCCAGAATTCCCTAGTATGAGGGAATTATCAGGGAATTTGGCGAGGAGAGCTGCCCCTGTGGGGTGTCCAGGGCTGGCGAAACGCCGGGATTTTCAAGGCACTTTAGGCGATGGGGCGCTTGTGGCAGCAGGGATTCCAGCTGACGCGGAGCAGGGAGCTGTTTTTGAGGTAGCTGGGAATTTCTCTCACACGGGCAGGGAGGTTGCGCCGGTACCGAGCGGACAGAAGGGCGTGCGAGGCAGGCGGCAGAGTGCCCTCGAGCGGACAAAGCCAGTATATGTTCCTAGTTCTCAGGACATCAGTCCTTGAATCCGCGCTCTGAGGGCGCTATGAAGATAGGTGCCGACGAATCATCGTCGGCATTGGCCGAGACCGATCAGTTCGAGTCCCGGCATCCAGACTGAGGCATTTCACTTTAGGTGAGCAGCCCTCGTTAGGTGAGACCAGCTCCTTCGGCAGCGATGCGGAGGCGCGCGTTTTGCCGCGGGTGCTCGCTTGCTCTGGTCGTCTCCTTGCAAAAGGAACGATCGCAATGTCCTCCGAATCCTCCACCCCGCGTGTGCGGACGCGCCAGCGTCGCGGCAGCGTTGCCGACGACCCGATCCTCGAACAGGCAGCGGCGTGTTTCGCGCCGCAGATCGTGATGAAGGCGCTCGCGCAGCTGACGCCGTCGCCGCGCAACGCGCGCAAGCAGATCCACATGATCGCGGAGAGCATCAAGGCGTGGCAATCTATCAGCGTCGCCGCGGCGAACTGGCTTCATCCCGGCCGCGATACACGGGCTTGGCTGGGGGCCGCCAAGCTCAATCTCGGCGCGTTAAACTTCTCGGCGCAGTATCAGCAAAACCCGCTGCCGGCCGAGGGGCAGATCATCAAGCGCGATTGGCTCCAGCATTATGATGAGCTTCCCGAAGCCTTCGAGCTGACGATCGCATCCTGGGATACAGCCTCGACCCAAGCCGAGCATTCGGACTGGTCGGGCGGGACAGTCTGGGGTGCAGTGGGGCAGAGCTATTATCTGATCGATGTGGTGCGCGATCGCTGGGAGGCGCCGCAGCTACGCCGTAAGATGGTCGAGCTGTCGCAGCGCCATCATGTCGATGCGAGACTGATCGAGGATACCGAGCTGGGGCGGGCCTTGTCGCAGGATCTGCGCAAGAGCGGGGTACTCTACCCACTCTTGCAGCCATCGCGGATCAAGAAGACGGCCCGGCCGATGGCGCAGGCCACGCGGTTTGAGGTATTCCTGCCGCGCGAGGCGCACTGGCTGGGCGACTATCTGGGTGAGCTTCTGGCCTTCCCGCTGGCGCGCCATGACGATCAGGTGGATGCGACGAGCCAGGCGCTGAAATTTCTGACGGCGCGGACCCCGGTGATCCGGGAGCGCCCGGAGCGGATCGTGCGTCCGAAGGGCCGCGCCCGCCCTTGAGGCAAGCTCGGGCTTGTCTATGGCTGCACCGTAACCGGCGTCATGCTGTAGCCGCGCCCCGCCATGCAGCCGACCATGATCTGGCGCAGGGCGTGGTTGCGCTGGGCGTCCAGCATGCCGGCTTCCATGGCATCGGCGAGGCCGCGGCCGGAATAGATCGGCGCAGCCATGGCCTGGGCCTTGGCCACCTCGCCCTTGCCGTGACGCGGGCGACGACCCGATCGAGTTCGTCGTTGAACGCGTCGACTGCCGCTGTGAGCTCGCGGATATAGGCTTCGTCCCGTTCGACGCGGCAGATGAAGGTCGGCAGTCCGGGCCAATAAATGGCCAGATCGATCCAGGCCCGGCCCGAGATCCAGAGCTGGCCCTGGCACTGCGCCTTGTGCTCGGCCGGGAACTAGCCCTTCAACAGCGCCTCGATCAGGAGGTGCGGCAGCTTGGTCTTGATCTCCAGGAGCCCGTCCTCGCCGATCAGCGCATCGGGCGAGGCGCCGGCCTGGCCGCGGCGCAGGAAGCCGAGGCTCTCGCAATCGAGCCCGGTGACGAAACTGTAGGCGCTGCGAGCTTCCTCCTCCATCAGCCTGCCGCGTTCCAGATGCGGCGAACTGAAGCACGCCATGACCTCGCCCGTCAGCCGCTCCCCGGCGAGCTTGTAGAGATAGCTTTGCCGTGTCCGGCTCTCGGCGCCGCCACGTCCCTTGGTCAGGATCGAGGCGAACTCTGAGGCCGTCGGGATGCCGAGGCGTGCCTGTGCCCATTCGGGCGAACCCTGGATGCAGTTGACGATTTCGAGCATGGTCATTCCCGTCTCTTCCTGGCGTTGAGCATCACCAGCGCCTGCCGGAAGCGGCGGGCCGGGAGCTCGGCAAAACCCTTGATCTTGAAGAAGCGCAGCAGCGCCTCGCGCTCGGCGCCCACCTCGTCGATCAGGGCGGTGAGCTCGCGAACCTGCTGGCGCGTGACGGTCTCGCCAGCTCCGGCCGCCTTGCCGTCATCGTCATCGGCGGCTGCAAGGCCGAGCGCAGCCTTCAGCGTCATCCGCTGCAGATAGGTCAGCGTCGAGCCGATCGCCTGGATGGCGTTCTTCTCACCGCTGTGATCGGCACCGGCGGAGAGGCTGTTCTCCTCGCTATGGCCCTCGCAGTGCGAGATCACGCAGATGACAGTGACGTGCTCTCCTTCGGTCTTGGAGCGGAAGCGGTAGGCTAGACCGTGGCGCGCCAGGATCGGCCCGATCGTCCGGGCGATCTCGGCTAGACCCTCATGCCGATAATGCTTCGCGCCGAGCGCGGAGTGCAGTCTGCTTGCGAAAGCTCGGCGCGTATCAATTGCTGGCCGGCTCACTGTCCGCCTCAGGCGCGCGCACGCCATTTGCCGCCATATTGGGTCAAACTTGCATCCGAAACACAGCTGATCGTTTTTTCAAGACCGCCTATTACCAGGCGCCCTGCATCGTCCGAAACTGAATAATTGGAAGGTTCCTCACTGAGAGACGCCTACTCCGCTACAACTACTTCTGGACTTTTGCCTCGGATTTTGCACGGTTGTCGTGCGCCCCGCCGAACGGATTTGGGTGCCGTTTAGTCCTTTTGGAGGGCATCACCCGTGCCAGTGCAAACTCTGGCTCATTTGGTAGGCCGCTTGCCTACGCCGTTGCGCAGGTCGTTGCGGCGCGCCATCGGCGGCCAAGGCCATGCTCAACACTGGACGCACACTCTCTGGGCTTGGCACCGGGCCCGAGGCGAAAAGCGCATCGACCGAATTGCGCCCGGGCTCGCTGCCCTGATTAGAGACACATGTGGCTCCGTCGAGGGCCGTTCCTGCCTTGAATTCGGCAGCGGGCACTTGCTCTCGGAGGCGCTGGTGTTCTGGCTCGCGGGGGCAACGCGAGTCGTGGCTGTCGACTTTCACCCCCTCTTGCACCTGCATTTCGCGCGCCGCGCGTTTACGTCTGCCGACCGCGATGTGTTGCTGGCCGCTTTGGCGCCGGCGGCGTCGGGGGCGACCGTTGCGGAACGGATCACCCGCCTTGATCAGCTTGGCAATTGGACACTCGAGGCACTTTCAGAGCACGGGATCGACTACCTGGCCCCGGCTGATTTTGGCCGGGAGACGGAATTTGCCGGCACCTTCGACCTCATCCATTCCGCCTCGGTGCTGGAGCATCTGCCGCTCGCTGACGTAAGGGCCATCGTCGCCAACACGCAGGCCGCATTGCGCCCGGGTGGCGTTGCCTTGCATGCCATCCATCTCGAAGACCATCTCGATTACCGATATAATCCGCATGCCTTTCTCGCCGCCGACACCGACTGGCGGGAAAGCGATGCGGATGCACGAGGCAATCGACTACGTGCATCAGATTGGCTGCGCATCTTCCGATCGATGCCGGCTGCGCAGGTCGAGGTTCTGTGGGATGTCGTACGCGAAGACGCCCCACTGCCGAGCGCTCTTGATGCTGTGTTCGCGGGTTACGCAGAACGCGATCTCCGTATTGGCGGGATCATGCTTGCGGTGCGCTCCAGCGCCGGCGCCGCTCCGGAGCAACAGCCCGTCGAATGAAGAGGCGGCATGCGGCTCATGGCTGTAAGCGCCGCGCCGCGGCCCTACGGATTTGGGCTTGATGTTTCCGGAAGCGCCACGGCATGAGGTCTTCGAGGGCGCTTTGCGGGTGGCCGTTGATGATGGCGTCGAGGGTTTCGGCAATATGGGCGACGGGTGAGGCGACGAGGGATGAGAGCAGTGCCCAGTCCGCCCCGACCTCGTGCCTCGCGAACAGGGCATTTTTTCGGGTCAGGCAAACTGGGCGGATGGCGTTTTCGACCGGGTTGGTGTCGAGCTCGAGGCGGCCATTGTCGAGGAAGCGGGTAAGCCCCTCCCAGTGGACGAGCCCATAGCGGATGTCTTCGGCCAGCCTGGAGCCGGAGGAGATCATCGACAGTTGCTTTTCGAGCCACGGCTTGAAGGCAGCGATGATCGGCGCGGAGTGCTCCCGCCGGGCGGCGAGCCGCAGTTGCGGCGCGGCCCCGCGCACGGTTGCCTCGATGGCATAGAGCGCTGCAATCTGGCGGACTGCGGCTTCGGCGATCGGCGACTTGGTGTTGCGCGCGAGCTTGACGAAGCGCCGGCGCAGGTGGCTCCAGCAATGGACGAGTTGCCACGGCCCCTGCGGCCGTTCCAGACGAGTCAGCCGATCATAGCCCTCATAGGCGTCGACCTGGAGGAACTGCCCGCGGAAGCCCTGAAGGAAGCGTTCGGCATGCTCGCCACTGCGTCCCGGCGCATAGTGGCACAGCACGATCGGCGGATCCTGGCCGGCATGGCCGCGATCATCGGACGCGATCGCCCAGAAGAAGCCTTTCCGGACCTTCCCGCGCCCGGGATCGAGCACCGGCGCGGTGGTCTCGTCCATGAACAAGCGTTCCGCCGCAGCCAGATGTTGGCGCATGCGATCGGCGATGGGCTTGAGATGGAAGCAGGCCCGGCCAGCCCGGTTACCCAATGTCGCCCGATCCAGCCGGATGCCCTGGCGGGCATAGATCTCGGCCTGTCGATAGAACGGTAAGTGGTCGCCGAATTTGGCGACGATGACCTGGGCGATCAGCGCTTCAGTCGGTAGGCCGCCTGGCACCACATGCTCGGGGGGCATGGGCCTGCACGACCGCGCCCGAGCAGCGGCGGCAGGCATATTTCGGGCGGCGGGTAACCAGCACGCGCAACTGCGCCGGGACCACGTCCAGCCGCTCGCTGACGTCCTCGCCGATCCTCGCCATTTCGCCGCAGCCGCACGGGCACAGCCTGCTCTGCGGCTCGATCATCCGCTCGACCCGCGGCAGATGGGCCGGCAGATGACCGCAATTGCGGTGGTGAGACGCGCCGGCGCCGTTCGGGCGGCCCTTGATGATCCGCTGCGCCTTCTCGTGGGCTGCATCGAGCACGCCCTGGGCGATTTCGACGTCCCCAGCGGCAGATGATATTGCTCGACGGAGAGCTTCTCGGACCGGGCGCCGAACTTCTCGCGCTGGAGGTCGCTGACGATGCTCTCCAGCCGCCGCGCTTCCTCGGACTGAGCCAGGGCCTCTTGCGTCTGCGCCAACTCGGCCTTCAGACGCTCGACCTCATCATGGAGAACGGCGACGTTCATGGGCTATTTCGAGCACGGATCTGCCGTCAGCGCCATTCCCGGCACGGGCCTGAGTCAGTGTGCCGCACCTACCCGGCAAGCTGCGGACGCCGAACCCTCTCGGGCCGAACCAATCTCCAATCCAGCCCCTCGAACAACGCCGCAAACATCGCAGGCGACATCCGCATCACGCCGCCGCGAAGCTGCGGCCAGACGAACTTCGAGCCCTCAAGCCGCTTGTGCACCAGCACCAGTCCAGTGCGGTCCCAGACCAAGATCTTGATCCGATCCGCCCTTTTGGCACGGAAGACGATGGCGGCCCCACTGTAGGGATCAAGGCCAAGCATCTCCTGTGCCGCCGCCGCCAGCCCATCAAGGCCTCGACGGAATTCGACCGGACGCGTCGCCACGTAGATCTTCAGATCGGCGCCCGGCACAATCACCGCGAAGCCCGCACCGCACGGATCACCTGCGCCAACTGCTCGACCTCGACCGTCGTTCGGATTACCATACCGTTGATCGCAATCTCGACCTTCGCCGGTGCCGATTTCGGCGGCTTCGGCGTCACCCGCGGCAGCGGCGCTTCTTCCACGAGCAGCGGCGCGAATAACGGTTCCTGGCTCTCCGGAAGGACAAGCTCTCCCAGACGAAGGCGCAGCCGCCAATCATAAATCTGCCAGCGCGTCGCGCCATGCTTGCGGGCAATCGCGCTCACCTGCGCTCCCGGCATCAAGCTCTCCGCCGCAATCCGCGCCTTCTCCGACGCAGAGCGAACCCGCCGACCCGTCGGGCCTTCAACAACCTCAAGCCGGCCGGCGTAGCCAGGTGTCGAGACGTCCAAATGGACGCCCATTTTGCCGTCCGCTTCCATCCCAACCATCCCGTTCTCCTGAACAGGAGGCTTGGCATATTCTGAGCTCTCCGCGCACGAGGGGAACGGCCGAGCGCTTACTCATGGCTGGGCAAGGACGCCGGGCCGCACGGCCCTCCCACAATCGGTCCCGACGTTCTCTAAGACAGCTGCAGCCGTGTTATTGTGGCATTCCGGGTGAGCTCGCACTCGGCATTAAAAGGGCGGAGTTAATCGACCAAAGGCTAAAATTAGATTCATTGGCCCCATAAACCGATGGTTCGTACCGCCGGAGACGCCTCATCCTTTCGAGAAACACCGTCGATATGGAAATTTGGGCTTGTCGCCGCTCTGTTTCCTTCGGCTGACGGTTGGGGCAGAACAAGTGAAACATTGGTACGAGAACTGCCCGACGCGCCCGGCACTGGAAAATGATCGTGACCTACTTCCTCAAGGTCTTTGGCCATCGTTTGATACTCGGGGACCAGCCTTTCAGGCACATTCAAATTGCTGGTCTTTATGCCGAGTGGAGCATCGTCGACACCAGGATCTACAACTATTGCGATCATAGCTTCGTAAAGCTCGGTGATCGCGCCTAAGTCGCGCGCTAGATCGCCCCTCCAGTAAGCAAGTTCACAAGAGACGCTGGAACTCTTGGATTAGCTCGGCTTCGACCTGCTCGGCGATCGGCGCTCTATAATGGGTTCTATCGAAAAAGTTCTTTGGGGTTTTCGTGGGTGTATCTGCCTTTCTGCGGTCAATGAATATTCCACGGTTAAGAGACTCGGCGAAGTTCTTGAATGCGCGCTTGCACAGTCCCTCGGAGATCAGCTCGGCGCCTCCTTGTGGCAGCGTATCGGCCCAAACGGGGAGCATGATCAGCGCCACGGCCACATCGGGTGGGGCGAACGACAGCGTTTGCTGAAGCAATCCCAAGGCCGGATAACTGCCGGACAAGTTGATCGAATGAATCCAGGGCTTAGCAAGCTCGGAGCGGATTTTCTCTTCTTCCCATTTATAGTCCAGTTCGAGGTCCCAAAAACCACGAGGATCAGGCGGTCGCGCGACGGATCTCCCGGAATTGGTGAACCGCTGTACCGCCTGCTCTACACTGTCGTAGCGAAATAGCTTTGCCGCATACGACAATGGATTGTCGCTGATGAGCCAAGTCGGAAGCGCTGGTTCCTCCGCATATTTTGGTGATTGTCGGCACCAAACATCGTCGATGCCGACGACGATCAGCTTTGGCGGCGCTTTTCGATGGGTGAGGAACCACTTCAGCAGTTGCAACTCGGGTTGAACCGACGCTCCTGGAAGAGTCAGAGATACGAACTCTAGGCCGGTGTTAGTGGAAAGCCGATGGGGCGATAGAGGAGCAACATGCGAGTTGCCGATAACCGCTGCATCGAACCGATCATTTCGGCCGAGACTGGCGATAGCCATCCGAGTTGATATCGATGACAGTGGTCGCTTGCCAAAAGCCGCGAAACGACCCGTATCATACGGATCAGCCATTAAGGTGAAAAGCCATGTGGCTACGGCCGCAGTGGCAATAGTTACAAGAATAGTCGCCGAAAACCGGCTCCAAGGTCGTCGCATTCGCGGCATTCCCGATCGGCCCCACTGGCCCCCTCCAAACGCTTTATCACCGGACGCTCGAGGGCGGCATTCCTAGTTCGGAGACCGCACTCCTCGATCGAACATTTTCTGCCGCGGAACCCCAAACGAAGAAAATGCCATCCGTCAAGTTCAACTAGATCGTTCGCATGACCAGTTCGGGCCGTTGCCCTCATCTCGTAGTGATCGGCCGCTCGATGGATTGATCCATCGGAGGTGGCGGATCACGCTAACGGCTTGATTTTCACCCCCGTGCGCTCTCGCGTTCGAAGCGATAGACGTTCTCTGTCCGCTCCCTTTTACCGAGGACGCCGGCCGACCGCTTCGCACTACTTGGTGCCATTATTGGTATTCTTCCTCCAGCAGCATCGCCACGCCCTTCTCGGCGATCATCATCGTCGAGTTTCCGGTATTGCCGGATGTGATCGCCAGCATCACCGAGGTGTCGATGACGCGCAGGCCCGAGACGCCGCGGACACGCCGCCGTTCGTCCAGCATGGCGCCCGGATCGTCGTCGCGGCTGCGACGGGGTGGAAGATCGTCGTGCGGAGCTTAGCGGCTGCCTTCAGCAGCGCTTCGTCGGGCTGGGCCGTATCGCCCGGCAGATATTCTTCCGACCGGAAGCGTGCCAAGGGTGCCTGTGCCACGATCCGTCGCGTCAGCTTCAGCGCCTCGATCGCGACCTACCGGTCCTCCTTGGTGTTGCGGACCTGCCCGTTATGTCGGCAGTGAAGGAGCAATCTGAAATAGGTCGGAAAGGTGTGTCAGCGCGTGGATCTGCATATCCGTACTGCTTCTCTGTGGCTAATTTTGGCTCGAAAACCAATCGCGAGTCGCCGCGCCGGAAACGAGTTGAAGTTCTCGCCCCGACATAGGACCGGATCATACTTGTCATGGCTGCGAGGATGTGGCCGAAGGTGGGATTGCTAGGCATTCGCATGCATCCTTTTCACGAGGAGCAGCAATGGGTACCCAGCATCGAAGCTCGGCGCGCTTCATTGAGCTGGCAGGCGAAATCAACACTGCGATGTCGTATCTGGTTGTCGAACGGCTCGCGCAAGGTCTGGATCAGCATTTCGCGCGCGGACTGAACGGAGCGCGGATTCTCGTCATCGGCGCTCCCTACAAGAAGAATGTCGACGATATGCGCGAAAGCCCGTCACTGCGCCTGATCGAGCTGATCGAGCAACGAGGCTCCTATGCGTCATATCACGATCCGCATGTTCCTATCATTCCGCAGACCAGGGAGCATGGCGGCCTTGCCGGGCGCCAATCCATTGACCTCGCCCCCGGCACGATAGGCGATTTCGATGCCGTTCTCATCGCCACCGACCACGACGCTGTCGATTACAAAAGGCTCGTCGCGGAAGCTCGGCTGATTGTC
Source organism: Bosea sp. F3-2 (assembly GCF_008253865.1). Classification (NCBI taxonomy): domain Bacteria; kingdom Pseudomonadati; phylum Pseudomonadota; class Alphaproteobacteria; order Hyphomicrobiales; family Alloboseaceae; genus Allobosea; species Allobosea sp. F3-2. The sequence goes on along the minus strand of NZ_CP042331.1, from coordinate 3,556,546 downwards.
GATACGCGCAATGCTTGCGAGCGGAACGGGGCCTTCGCAGCTAACGTGATCAAGGCCTGACGAGACTTGCCAAGCCAAGCCTGAGCGATTGCCCACTTGGGCATGGGAAATCCCTGCCGTTGACCGTGCCGTCGGGCGGGTGCTATGCGCTCGCCGCGCTGGCCAGGTTCGGGCTTCTCGGCTTTTCAGGACATAGTACGCAGTATAATGAAGCGCTTAGCGATCGTCACAACTGCTGTGCCGCCCTCTGCCAGCGGTCAGGCGCGGGTGCTGGGCGCGCTTCTGGCGCAAGAGCGCGGCGAGTCGCGGCATCTGTTTCTATCCGATCAACTTCAGGCGCTCGACCCGGGCGAAGCTGGATTTGGCGTTTACGCTGCGCTGTCGTCGCCGAGGTTCCAGATCATGCGGACCCTTGGAAACGAGCATATCCAGCGCCTCAACAATTTCGCCGGATTGGTGCGGGACGTTTGGGCGCGCGCAGGCGAAATCGTGGCAGCGGTCAAGCAGCATCCGGTACAAGTGATCGTGGGGTGCAGCGGCAATCCCTTCGATCTGCCGGCCGCCGCCATTGCTGCAAGGCGCTTGAAACTGCCCTTTATCGCCTATCTGTTCGACGATCCTGTCTATCAATGGGAGAAGGGGCCTTATCGTAGCCTGGCTCGGTTCTGGGAAAAGCGGTGGGCGGCGCGCGCGGCGAAGGTGATCGTCCCGAATGAGGTGCTGGCCGAGGATGTGCGCGCCCGCGTTCCTGGCACCTCCATGGCCATCGTCCGCAATCCGGTCGCTCTGAAGCAGATCGAGCTGGGGAAGATTGGTTCGGACCGCGTGGCGCAGGCAGGCCCCCCGCCGAGCGCGCAAGCTCCCTGGACGGTGCTGTACACCGGTTCGGTCTACAGCGCGCAGGCCAGCGCCTTCCGGAATCTGATCGCTGCGCTGGAGCGGGCTGAGGGGCGCTTCCATCTTCATGTCCACACGGCGCAGAGCGAGGCGCAGGTTCGTGACAACGGTCTTGTCGGCCCCTTTGTTCATCGCTTCGACCACCTGCCGCAGGAGCAGGCGCTGATGCGCCAGCGCGAGGCCGACATTTTGTTCTTACCCCTTGCTTTCGAATCTCCGATCCCAGAGGTCGTACGTTCATCGGCACCCGCCAAGGTTGCGGAATATCTCGCCTCGGGACGGCCTGTCGTCGTTCACGCGCCGCGAGGGTCGTTCGTATCGTCGTTTTTCACGGCGCGCGAGGCGGGGCTGGTGATCGATCAACCGGATGTCGAGGCGCTCGCACAGGCCCTGACCCGGTTGAGCGAGGATGCGACGCTGCGGGCCCATCTCGTCGCCAACGCGCGGGTCGCGGCGAAGGAATTTGGCGTCGATCGCGCCCGTGCGGCCTTTTCGGCTGCGCTTGGCGAGGTCGCATAGAATGAAGCCTTTGTCGGATGGAAGACGCCCCCGCATCCTGTTCGTGGCGATGCATCATTCCGTGCATGCGGCACGTTGGATCGAAGCTCTCCTGGACGCGGGCTTTGACTTGCATTTGTATCCGGTCGACCCTGCTCCTCCACACGCTTACATCCGCGGCCTGACGTTCCACCGACCGACGCCCGCATCGCCTGTTGTCGCCGCACCGTCGGTTTCGATCAGCCGGCGGGCGGTACGCTTTCTTCGGCATGTGCTCAAGGATCCGTTGGACGCGATCCGCCTGCTGCGGGAGAAGCTCGCCCGCCGTGCGGCGCCACCGCCCGCGCCGGAGTCACCGCCGCGGGATGGAAGCCCTCTTCGCGTTCGTCCGGTTCCGTTCGATGGTGACGATCCGCAGGCGCGGGTGCGGCTCGGCCGTCCCGACGAAAGCGAGGAAACCATTATGGCGCTCCATGGCCCGCAGATGCTGGCCGAAGTGATCGCCGATGTGCAGCCGGACCTCATCCACTCCCTGGAATTCCAGCACAACGCCTACCTTGTGCTGGCAGCGCGCGATCTCATGCTTGCGGAAAGTCCATCCCGTGGCTTCCCGCGCTGGCTCGCGACGAACTGGGGCAGTGACATCTATTACTTCGGTCGCGACGAAGCGCATGCGCGTCAAATCCGGCGCGTATGCGAGGCGGTCGACCTTTATTCCTGCGAATGCCGCCGCGATCTCGCGCTCGGACGCAGTTTTGGTTATCAAGGCCCCGAATTGCCAATTCTGGCCAATTCCGGGGGCATCAATGTTGATGCCGCCCAGCGCTTGCGCGACCAAACCCCGCCATCGCAGCGCAAGCTCATCATGGTCAAGGGCTACGATCATTTCGCCGGCCGTGCCATGGTCTCCCTTGCTGTGCTCGAGCGTTTCGCCGACCGCCTGAAAGACTATGAGATCGTCATGTTTTCGGTCGGTGCCCGTCCCCGAGCCCGCGCGCTCGAATTGAAGGCTGCTGGTGTCCTCAACATCCGCGTCATCGATCTCGCCACGCATGACGAGATTTTGGAATGCTTCGGACGCGCCCGAGCTTATTTGGCCGTCAGCATCTCCGATGGAATCTCGACCTCGGTGCTCGAGGCGATGCTGATGGGTGCATTTCCGGTTCAGACCAACACCTCCTGCTGCGAGGAATGGTTCGTGCAGGGTGAGACCGGCTTCTCCGTCTCTCCCGACGATTTCGAAGAGATCTGCGCGCGGTTCGAACGTGCACTGGCGGATGATGCCTTGGTTGACGAGGCGGCGGTACGTAATCTCGAGATCATCCGGTCTCGCCTCGATCAGTCCGTGATGACACCGGCCATCCGAGACTTCTATCGTCAAGCGCTCGGCGTGCCGCTCCGCCGCGATGGGAGTGGACCCCGCTGAAAGTTCTCCAGATCAACGCAAGCGACGTCGTGGGCAGTCGCTTCAACAATTTCGACATTCGCCATCTGCTTGCTGCGGAGGGCATCGAGTCAACGCATCTCGTATGGAGCAAGCTGAGCGACAGCCCCGACTCGCGGCTCTTCTTCGAGGTCCCCGGAGCGCGCCTGGCCAATAGGGTGATCAGTCGGATCGAATCGAGGCTCTCGATCCATTCGCGCCTGCAATGGCAGGCTTACGCGCTGGCATTGTCGGGAGCTTATCGCGAAGCCGATCTGGTCCATTTCCATATCATCCATGACGGTTATTTCAGCCTCGATGCCCTGCCCTGGCTCACGCGCGGCAAGCCGAGCGTGTGGACCTGGCACGACCCCTGGCCCATGACGGGCCATTGCATCTATTCGCTGGAATGTGAGCGGTGGCGGGAAGGATGCGGACAGTGTCCGTCGCTCGATCTTCCCTTCACAATGCGCAAGGACCGTACGGCGGAACAGTTCGCCTGGAAGAAGCGGATCGTCGCCAAAAGCCGCGCGCAGATCGTGGTCGCCTCCCGCTACATGCGCGACATGGCTGCGCAGTCCCCTATCGCCGCGGGGCAAAATATCGAAGTCATTCCCTTCGGGATCGATCTGACACGCTTCCGTCCGGTCGATCCACAGCCGGCGCGGTCCCGTCTGGGCGTCCTGCCGGGCCGGCTGGTACTCGGCGTGCGCGCCTTTGCAGACAGCCCGTTCAAGGGGTTCGAATATGTCGTCGAAGCGCTGCGTCAGCTACCCGACACCGGCATCCCCCTGACCATTCTGACGACCCACGGCAAGGGGCATCTCAACGAGTTCATCGGGCGTCATCAGATCATCGATCTCGGCTGGGTCAATGACGGGGAGTTGATGATGGACGCGTTTGCCGCGACAGACATTTTCCTGATGCCCTCGACGGCCGAAGCCTTCGGCATGATGGCGATCGAGGCCCTCGCCTTCGCCAAGCCGATCATCGTCTTCGAGGGCACTTCGCTGCCCGAGGTCGCCGGAGCACCGGATGTTGCGGTCGCCACCCCGATGCGTGATGTCGCCGCCCTGGCTGCGGCGATTGAGCGTCTCGTGCAGTCTCCCGACGAGCGCCAGCGGCGCGGTGCGGCGGGCAGGCGCTGGGTCGAAGCGCATTACAGCGACATCGATTTCGCGCGCAGGATGTCTGCCCTCTATCGAAAGGTGGTGCAGGGATGACGCGCGAAGCGCCGAGGAAGCGCATCCTTCTCCTGACCGACATTCCCCCATGCAGCAATCTGACTGCGGGGATCGTGACGGCGCAGATGTGTCGCTTCCTTCCGAAGGACGAGCTTGCGATCTTCTGCGTCATGAATCCGCATCTTCGGCCGATGCTCTGCGACGATCTCGCGGGCATCGAGATGAAGACGGTTCGCAAGCCCACCGAACTGCAGCGCCGCGTTCTGCGCGGCATCAGGGTGGGGAGAGCCGGTGCGGCAGCGATCGAGGCGATGAAGCGCATAGCCCTGCCCCGCCGCCTCATCCGCCAGGCGATAGCCTATGGCCGGGCGGTTGGTGCGACTGACCTGTGGGCGATTCTGCAGGGGCAGACGATGGTCCGCATCGCCGCGCCCGTGGCGCGCGGGCTCGGCGTCCCGCTGCGCGTTCACGTATGGGATCCGCTGCGCTGGTGGCTCGACGCCCACGGGGTTGATCCTGTCAATCGCCGGCTCGATCTCGCCCTGTTCGATCGGACTTTACAGCAGGCGGCAAGCTGTGCCGCGGCGTCGATTCCGATGGCGCGGCATTACGAGGAAACCTACGGCGTTCCCTCGACGGCGGTCATCGCCTCGATCGATCCGGCGCTCGCGCAAGCGCCGCCGCCGAAGCTCATCAGCGACGACAGCGTCGTCATCGGCATGGTCGGCCAATTCTATGCCAGCGAGGAATGGGCACAGCTTGTCACGGCCCTCAAAATCGCGAAATGGCGGGTGGGGGAACGTAAAGTCGTTCTGATGACGTTCGGCCATGAGCGGCCACCAAACGACGTTCCTGACGAGCACCTCCGGTTCATGGGGTGGATGGATCAACCTGAGGTGATCCGGACGCTCGCCGAGCATTGCGACATTGCCTATTGTCCGTATCCGTTCGCGGAACGGATGGCGGAGGTCTCACGCCTCAGTTTCCCGTCCAAGGTTCCCACTTATCTCGCGGCGGGGCGGCCGATCCTGTTTCACGGCCCATCCTATTCGGCTCCTTACGCCTATCTGAACGAGCGAGGTGCAGCATATCTCTGCCGCGATCTCTATCCGTCGGCGGTCTATAATGGGCTCGCCCATTTGATCGAGGATAGCACGCTGTACGAGGCGACGGCGCTGGCGGCACGAGGTGCATTTCTCGCCGACTTCACGCTCCCACGGATGGAGCGTGCGGTGCGCAGGTTTCTTGGTTATGAAGGCGGCAAGGCGGGGCAGGCGCATGGATTGGAGGTGGTCTAGTTCAACGACGAGGCCACCGCTGAGGCGACAGCGGCAATTTCCTACCCGTATTGAGGGACCATAGCGGCGAGTTTGCGAAGCCCATGGGCTCGGCACGAAACGCCTCGTATCTGGCTGCAACAGACCTAAGCTGCTTGAGCTTGTTGAGCAGCCGCCGAGCTAAATGGCTATCGAGGCCCCATGTCAAGCTGCACGTCATCAGAGTGGCAATAGCCTTGCCTTCTGATCCAGTTTTGTGGAACTCTTGGCTCTCCGGCAGGTGAAGCTTGAGTTTTTTTAGCATACGACAGCTACGCTTCAGCCTTTAACAACAGGATGCGAGTACTTGTGATGGTATTGCGTCGAATCGCTCGCGACACTGCTCGCCTCTTCCCGCCCCTTCGTCGCCTGCATGATTTTGCGCGGCAGGCCGAGACAGGGAGAATAGCCGCGAGGCGTGAAGCGGACAAACTGGCCGCAGAGCTAAACGCGCTACTTGCGCAATCGGATGCGGAACGGCAGGCGAGCGCGACCGCTCTCGGGGAATTGCGTTCGAAGCAGGATGCACTCGCTTCAAAACCCGAACTCTCGGCAGAAGAAATCAACCGCAACGCGCATTGGCTATATCTCAAGAATCGCAATCAGCTGATCGAGCTGGACTTTCCTGTTACCCCAAAAGTGCGACATGGCCATGGTCAGCCATCTGAGCCGCTTATGCTGGCTCGGCTGAAGGCTTGCTCGGATCATTTCGCATTGCAGATGCGTGCCATGCTGCCCTTGCTGGCTCCGATGCTGACCATCCCGAGCAATGTTGTTGCAGACGCCACGGAGCCGAACTGGATCAATCCGGCTTTCCCGGCTTTGGACGCGATGGCACTCTATGGAATGATAGCGCTGCACAAGCCGCAGCGTCTGATCGAGATCGGTTCGGGCTTCTCTACTAAGTTTGCCAGGCGCGCGATCCGCGACCACCAGCTTGATACAAAGCTGATATCAATTGATCCGGAACCGCGCACTGAAATTGACGCAATCTGTGATGAAGTAATTCGAGAGCCGCTTGAGAAGATTTCTATGGAATTTTTCGAAGGTCTCTCGCCAAATGACATGATATTTTTTGATGGTAGTCACAGATCTTTCCAAAACAGCGATGTAACTGTCTTTTTCAACGAGATCCTTCCTCGCCTCAAGAGTGGGTCGGTTTTCGGAATCCACGATATATTTTTGCCGGACGACTATCCGCCCGCATGGTTGGAATGGTATTTCAACGAGCAATACCTATTGGCATCGTGGCTGCTTGCCGGAGAGAAATTAAAACCTGATTTTGCAGCCTATTTTATTGGGGAGACACCAGAGCTGCACGCGATCTTTTCGCGAATGTGGAACCATCCGAGCCTTGTTGGCGCAAACCACAAGGGGGGCGCCTTTTTCGCGACAATTTCCTGACAAGCGATCAAGCTATCGCTTGTCTTCTGGAAGCCGCGAGAGCTCTCGCGCTTGGCATGTGGAACCAAAAGGGGCCGACCAGCAGAGGTCAATGTGCCAAGTCTAGAGAGAAGGCGCCCCAGAAAGGTGACCGGGTCAGGCTGATAGCGCCATCCTGCGACGGTTAGCCGATCGATTTCGGGAATGAAGGTAGTCCGTCACGTCAGCCCTGCGGATAAACGACGTTGATCCAAAAGACATATCTCGCTGACACCCACAAAGCCTAATGTATGATTTATGGCTGCGGAATTGCAGATTCGCGGCAACGGAACGCTCCGCCTAGGCGGCATCATCCTGCACATCAACAGGTCCATGCCATCTTCTCGCTTGATCGTGTCGGAAACGATTCCGGCAGCGATGACGACTGGCTGTGGATATCGCAGAATTGGCCGCCTGTGATGACAATCGCCGGATTGCCCGATGTCAACTGAGAGACCGCCCATGCGCTCGCCCACCCCACAATCTGGCCGCGCTCACGGAAAGGCGCGAACAAGAGGCAGCTCAGATCGAGCGCTCGCAATAGCCAGAATAGTTAAGACGCGGTTAGCCTCAAATGCTCGCCTTGAGCTTTGAAGCCGCCTCATCCTTCATAGGGGAACGCGCCACCAGACCGCTGCGCCGTCCACGGGCTCCATCGGGGCTTCGATGCCGTGTTGTCCACGAAAATCATGGATGGCCTTGGCGCAGGGCTCGAGCACATAGTCGTCCACAATGACGAAGCCGCCTGGCGATACTTTGTGATAGAGCGCGTTGAGCGCATCCATCGTGCTCTCGTACATGTCGCCGTCGAGTCGCAGCACGGCCAGCCGATCGATCGGCGCGACGGGAAGCGTGTCCTTGAACCACCCCTCAAGGAAGACGACTTGTTCGTCGAGCAACCCGTAACGGCGAAAATTGCTGGAGACAGCCTCACGGGAAATGGCGAGTTGGGCATAGGTGTGGTGAGTGTCGCCAGCATCGGCCGGATTCTGTGCCGCGTCGGGCTCGGGCAGGCCGCGAAAACTATCGGCGACGAAGACCTTGCGGTCCTTTGCGCCGTAAGCCTCGAAAATTCCCTTGGCGTAGATGCAGGCGCCGCCACGCCACACACCGGTTTCGATGAAATCGCCCGGAACGCCTTCTTCCAACGCCCGTGTCGTCAGCATCCGCAAATTGCGCATGCGCGCAGTTCCGATCATCGTGATCGCTTGTTCGGGCCAATCGCGGCCGATGGCGCGAAGCGAGGGGTCGAACTTGCGTTCTGTCCAGGGCGCCTGCGACGCATCCTCAATCAGCAGTCCAGTGAGCGATGCTTCCAGCAAATCGAGGTAGAGTTCCGCGGCGCGCCCATCGCCTCCAAGGCCGGGGCTGCTGCCCTGCAATCGGCGTCCGAGGCGGGCGACGGCCTCCTCCTGACGGGCGCCTACGCCAAGGATTTGGGCCGAGACATTGTCCAGCTTCAGATATGTGGAATCGTGATGGGCGCCGATCCGCTGGAGCACGTGGTTGACTTGGTCTTCCAACGTCGCCTTTGCCGCCAGTCGTTCCGTTAAGACATCACGCTCGCCGGCGGACTTGCGCGCTTCCTCGCGCCAAGTATCGCGCTCCTCAGCGGACTTGCGCGCCTCCTTATGCCAAGCGTCGCGCTCCTCGGCGGACTTGCGTGCTTCCTCGCGCCAGGTATCGCGCTCCTCGGCGAACCTGCGAACTTCGCCGCGCAAACCTGGAATACGGCCCAGCAGACGGGCAGTGAGAGACGATTGCGTCACGTAGATATCCACCACTATGCACTCGACACGTATCGAGATCGAGCGCTCGTACTACCTGCTCCACCGGAAAATGTGAGCCGGTTCGGCATCCATGAAACGGAGAATGTTGTCAATTCTTCGTCGCGAACGCGCGTAGGCGTCAAGCATCGGAGGAGGCGCTCGAATGGAACGAATCTGCAGCAGCGATCTCGACACGGTCCATATCAATTGCAACCAGGACGCCGTTCCGGAAGGGCGAGTGGACGTCGAACATCAATGCGTCGTGCATCCATTGATGCTGCACGTGATTCTCCAACGTTCCGGAAGCACAGGCGGCGGTCACCGAATAGCGCCCCGACGCGAGCGCGGGCAATCGGAACGCGAAGGTCGTCTCAAGTGTCTGGCCGGCACGCGCTGTGATCGGGTTGGCGAGAGTCTTCAGGAAGGTGTTATCGCCGAGGATCGGCTGGCCGAGACGGTCCTTGACGTGGAAACCCACGATCGGCGCTTCGAGATCCTCGATAACGGCGACGTCGATGAGAAGTTGCACATCCTCCCCGCCCTCGATCCAATGCAGCGGTGAACCGTCGGCATGGGTGAGGCTCACGCGCTGGATGCGCGCCTTGCCGCTCCCGAAATCGGCGCTGTCTGCCATGGTGTCGAAGATCGCCGGCCGGTCGGGCTTGGGCGGTTCGGGGAGTGAAGCGCGTTTCGGCTGCGCCTCGGGCGGCGTCTCCTCGCCCGTCGTCGCCGGCGCATCGGCCGGGCGCGTATTCGCCTTGGCGCGCGGTCGCGGGATCGGTTGATCCGACAACCCTTGCGCCTGGCTCATGATGGACGCTGAATAAGCTTCGCAGACATCCTTGGCGGAGCCCTGCATCACCAGGTCGCCCTTGTCGATCCAGATCGCGCTGTCGCACAGGCTCATCACCGCGCCGGTGTCATGGCCGCAGAACAGCACTGTTCCGCGTTCGCGGAACTGCCGCAGCCAGCGCAGACATTTCTGCTGGAAATAGGCGTCGCCGACCGCCAGCGCCTCGTCGATGATCAGTACATCCGCATCGACATGGGCGATCACCGCGAAGGCCAGGCGCATCGCCATGCCGGTCGAATAGGTCTTCACCGGTCTTTCGATGAAGTCGCCGATATCGGCGAAGGCGATGATATCGTCGAACCGGGCCTGCGTTTCCTCGCGGCTCATGCCGAGGATCGAGGCGTTGAGATAGACGTTCTCGCGGCCGGTGAATTCGGGGTTGAAGCCTGATCCCAGTTCCAGCAGCGCAGCGACACGCCCTTTGACGCGTGCTTCGCCCTCGGTGGGGGACAGCGTCCCGCACACGAGCTGCAGCAATGTGGATTTGCCCGACCCGTTGCGGCCGATGATGGCCATGCTGTCGCCGCGGGGAACCTCGAAGCTCAGGGATTTGAGGGCCCAGTGATTGTTATAGTAGTTCTTCTCCGGCCATTTCAGACCGAACGCGCGCAAGGTCGGCGCCAGCGCCCGCCGCAGGCGCGGCATCACGGCCTGGGCGAGCCGGTCGGACGGGCTCTGGTAGATGTGGTAAGCTTTAGCGAGCCGCCTGGCCTCAATCGCGATCTCAGAGGACATCGGCGAAACCCACGCGCAGACGATTGAAGACCCAGAACGCTGCGGGCAGGGTCACCAGCGCTCCCAGCCACAAAAACGCCAGAGCCTGCCAGTCCGGAGCCCGGCCGAACAAGAGCACGTTGCGAGACTCCTCGACCACAATGGTCAACGGATTGAACTGCATCGCCGTCCGGAAGCCGGGAGGAACCGAGGAAATCGGGTAGAAGATCGGCGTCAGGAACATCGAGGCCGTGACGATAAAAGTCACGATCTGTCCGATATCGCGAAGATAGACGCCCAGGGCCGCAAGCACATAGGCCGTCGCGAGCAGCAACAACAAATAGGGGATGATGATCAGGATGAAGAGCGGTGCGGTTACCTCGACGTGGCCGCTGTGTAGGACATGGCCCAGCACGACGATCAGCAGACCGAAGGCTGCGGTGATCAGGGCACCCAACACGACGACGATGGGCAACACGCCGAGCGGGAAGACGACCTTCTTTACATAGCTGCTATGGGCGAGGATCAATCCCGCAGCCCGGTTCAGCGTCTCCGCGAGCATGGAATGCAGCAGAACGCCGACGAGCAATATCAAGGTGAAGTTGGCGTCGGTTCCGTCCGGCCCCGTCCCCCACCGCGTCTGAAACACCGAGGAGAAGACGAAGGTGAAGATCAGCGCGGTCAGGAGCGGAGTCAGAAACGCCCAGCCGACGCCCAATACGCTGCCCCGATAGCGTGCTTCGAAGTCACGCATTGTTAGACGCAGGGTCAGTTCCGTCGTTTGGCGCAGATGATCGCCCCAACTCGTCAACGCTTCAATCCTTGAACTCCAGCCGCACCGGATCGTCGGCCGCGGCGCCCCTTTAGCACCTCGCATCCACGTCCCGCAAACGCGTTCTGTTGCGGTGCGGGTCGGGCGGCTCGACAATCCCGGATCGGTTGAGTAAATCGTGCCTGTCTTTGCGGACTTGTCCGACGTGCTTGCGATGATGGTCAAGACGCTGTTTTCACCGTTTGAGCGGAGATGCTCTTGACCAAAATTCTCATTCTCGGCGCGGCTGGCATGCTCGGCAACGCTGCCTACCGGCTCTTTGCCACCTCGCCGGGCTTCGACGTCGTCGGCACGATCCGTGGCGGTGCGCCGGCCGGACTCGTCTCGCAAGGCGCGACAGCGCGCCTGCTCAGCGATGTCAATGCGACCGATCAGGACCGTCTTATCCGGGTGATGGGCGAGACGCGTCCTGATGTGGTGATCAACTGTGTCGGCGTGGTCAAGCAACTTTCCGCCGCCAAGGATCCGCTTGTCTCCATCACGTTGAATTCGCTGCTGCCACACCGTCTCGCTGAACTCTGCGCAGCGGCGGGCGCGCGCCTCGTGCATGTCTCGACGGACTGCGTTTTCGACGGTCGCAAGGGTGACTACAAGGAGACGGACCCTTCGAACGCCGAAGATCTCTACGGCAAGAGCAAGTTTCTTGGCGAGGTCGACTATCCCAACGCGATCACGCTGCGTACCTCCATCATCGGACATGAGCTCAATTCCGCCCATTCGCTGGTCGATTGGTTCCTGAATCAGCAAGGCCCGGCGGTGAAGGGATACCGCAAGGCGATCTACACCGGCCTGCCGACGGTCGAACTTGCGCGCGTCATTCGCGACGTCGTCATTCCGCGCCCGGAGCTGCGCGGTCTCTGGCATGTTGCAGCCGACAAGATCAACAAATTTGAGCTGCTGAAGCTGGTAGCGCAAGAATACGGAAAGGCGATCGATATCGTCCCCGACGATGCGGTCGCGATCGACCGCTCAATGGACGGCTCGCGCTTCCAGGCGGCGACAGGGTATGTCGCCCCAGCGTGGCCGGAGTTGATTGCCCGCATGCGCGCCGCACGTTGAGCGCACGCCAAGAGAAAGTGACCTGACCCCATGGATATCAAGGGCAAAACTCTGCTCATTACGGGCGGAACCGGATCCTTCGGCAACGTCGTTCTGCGCCGCTTCCTGCGCGAGGGCATCGGCGAGATCCGTGTCTTCAGCCGCGACGAGAAGAAGCAGGAGGACATGCGCCTCGAGCTGAAGAACGATCGGGTCAAGTTCTATATCGGCGACGTGCGCGAGCCCGGCAGCCTGCGCGCGCCGATGCGTGGCGTCGACTTCATCTTCCACGCCGCCGCCCTGAAGCAGGTGCCCTCCTGCGAATTTTACCCGATGGAGGCCGTGCGCACGAATGTCCTCGGCGCGAGCAACGTGCTCGAAGCCGCTATCGACGCCGGTGCCCGGCGTGTCGTCGTGCTTTCCACCGACAAGGCGGTCTATCCGATCAACGCCATGGGCATCAGCAAGGCGATGATGGAGAAGATCACAGTCGCCCGCGCCCGTCTGCTCTCCCAAAGCGATACGACGCTGTGCGCCACGCGCTACGGCAACGTCATGGCTTCGCGTGGTTCGGTGATCCCGCTGTTCGTCTCGCAGGTGAAGGCGGGCCAGCCGATCACCATCACCGATCCCAACATGACGCGCTTCCTGATGTCGCTCGAGGAATCGGTCGATCTCGTCATCTATGCGTATCGCAATGCCGAGCAGGGCGACATCTTCGTCAAGAAGGCGCCCGCCTCGACCATTGGCCATCTCGCCGAGGCGGTGATGCAGATCTTCGACAAGCGGGTTCCGATCAAGGTGATCGGCACCCGCCATGGCGAGAAGCGCTACGAGTCGCTCGTCTCGCGCGAGGAGATGGCGCGCGCTGCCGATCACGGCGGCTATTACCGTGTCCCGCAGGACGACCGTGATCTCAACTACGCCAAATATTTCGTCGAGGGCGAAAGCGCGATTTCGATGGCGGAGGACTACACCTCCGACAACACCGAGATTCTCGACGTTGAGGGAGTGAAGAAGCTGCTTCTCGGCCTCGACTACATCCAGGCTGAGCTGCAAGGCTAGACATGCGCAAAGTAATGTCGATCGTGGGCACCCGCCCCGAGCTCATCAAGATGTGCCGCGTCATCGCCTTGCTCGACGAGCAGACGCAGCACGTCCTTGTCCATACCGGCCAGAATTACGACTATGGCCTCAATCAGGTGTTCTTCGAGGACCTCGACATCCGCAAGCCGGATCATTTCCTCGAGGCGGCGGGGGGCTCAGCGATCGACACCATCGCTGAAGTGCTCAAGCGTTCCGACGCGGTGATGGAGCAGGAGAAGCCCGATGCGATGCTGATCTATGGCGACACCAATTCGGGCTTGGCGGTGATCGCGGCGAAGCGGCGCAAGATTCCGGTCTTCCACATGGAGGCCGGCAATCGCTGCTTCGACCAGCGTGTCCCGGAGGAGCTCAATCGCAAGGTGATCGATCACCTCTCCGACATCAACATGACGCTGACGGAGCATGCCAGGCGTTATCTGCTGGCCGAAGGCCTGCCGCCCGAGCTGACCTTCAACGTCGGCTCGCACATGCATGAGGTGCTCGAGCATTTCCGTCCCCGCTACGAGGCCTCCGACATCCTCGGCCGGCTCGGCCTGACCGAGCGCCAGTTCTTCGTGGTCTCCAGCCATCGCGAGGAAAATGTCGACAGCGAGCGCAATCTCGCCGACCTGCTCGATTCGCTGAAGGGACTGGCCGAGACCTATGATTGGCCGGTGATTGTCTCGACCCATCCGCGCACCCGCAAGCGGCTGGAAGCGCTCGGCGAGACCGAGCTCGATCCGCGCATTCGGTTCCTGCCGCCCTTCGGCTTCCACGACTACATCAAGCTGCAGATGACGGCGGCCTGTGTCGTTTCCGACAGCGGCACCATCACTGAGGAAAGCTCGCTGCTCGGCTTCCCCGCCGTGACCATCCGCCAGGCGCATGAGCGCCCCGAGGGCATGGATGAAGGCACGCTCGTGATGTGTGGGCTCACGCGCGAATCGGTGCTCGACTCGGTCCGATTCGTCATCCGTGCCCATGCCGCCGGGCTCACGCCGCGGCCGGTCGCCGACTATGTCGCCGGCCCCGTGTCGCGCAAGGTCGTCGCCATCGTTCTGAGCTATATCGACTACGTCAACCGCACGGTGTGGCGTAAATCGTGAGGCGAGAGGGCGCGGCATGGCCGGGCTAAAAATTCTGCATGTTGCGCCCCATCTGCGCCAGGGCGGTGCTGAACGGCTGCTGTTCGAGCTCGCCACCCATCCGTCGGACGGCGTAACCCACCATGTCGCGCTCATGCAGGATGAGGTGTTTTTCGATCGGGCCGGCCTGAGCGTCGAAGATCTCGGCTTCGACCTGACACGCCGCTTCGGGGCCTTGACCCATCTGCCGGCGTCGCGTCGAGGGCTGCGCGCTCTGATTGAACGGCTCAAGCCCGATGTCGTGCAGGGCTGGCTCTATTACGGCGCGTTCCTCAGCCTTGCCGTTGCCGCACGCGCGCGGCTCGTCTGGTCGATCCACAACACCACCTTCCCGCGGCTTCTCGCCAACCCTCAGCTGCACCTGGTCGATCGCGTGCTCGCTGCACGCTCGCGCGCGGTACCCGATGCGATCGTCTATTGCGCGGCATCGGCGCGAGCCTTTCATGAGGCGCACGGCTATGCGCCGGAACGCGGCCTCGTCATCGACAACGGTGTCGATCTCACCCGCTTCCGCGCCGACGCGGAGCGACGTGCAACGCGGCGCGCGGCTTTGGGCCTTTCCGACGACGCCTTCGCCGTGCTGTTGAGCGCCCGCAACGATCCGCAGAAGGACTTGCCCAATTGCCTCGACGCTTTCGCGCTGTTCCGGCGCGAGGCACCGGAGGCGCGGCTGCTGCTGGCCGGGCGCGGCATGGATGACTCGGATGCCGGGCTACGCGCCATGATCGCCGCGCGCGGCCTCGGACCCGTAGTCCTGTCACTCGGAGCGGTCGCCGACATGCCGGGCCTGCTCGACGCCGCCGACGCCGTTCTGCTCGGCTCCCGCTATGGCGAGGCCATGCCCATGGCGCTGCTCGAGGCATTGGCGATGGGCAAGCCGATTGCCGCGACCCGTGTCGGCGATGTCGGGCGGTTGCCCTGTCCGCCTGAGGCGCTGGCCCCCCCTGCCGATCCGCAAGCGCTGGCTGCCGCCTTGACGTTCTCGAGCGTGGGAGATCCGCGCTGGACGACGTCTTTCGCCGAAGCCCGCGCACAATACGGGCTCGGCACGATGACGCGGGCCTATGAAGCGCTTTATCGCAGCCTTGCTGAGCAGAGGCGGGCACCATGACGGCGGGACCTCGGCTCGCCGTGGTTACGCCGGTCTTCAACGGCGCCGATTACATCGTCGAGACGGCGCGCTCCGTCGTGGAGCAACTGCAATCCGGCGACCACTACGTGGTGGTCGACGACGGCTCGACCGACGATACGCGGGCTCGCCTCATTGCGGCCGATCTGCCGATCGATCTGGTCGCACAGGCCAATGCCGGCGAGGCACAGGCCGTCAACGCCGGCGTTGCCCGCGCGACCTGCGACATCGTCGGGATCGTCAACGCCGACGATCCGATCCTGCCTGGTCTCCTCGACGCGGTGCGGACCGCCTTTCACGACGACCCGACCCTTGATGCGGTGTATCCCGACTGGCTCAAGATCGATGCGAGGGGGCAGGAACTCGCGAGAATTGCGACGCGCGATTACGACTACGATGTGCTGCTCGGCCAGCATTTCTGCATCCCCGGCCCCGGCGCCTTCTTTCGGGTCAGTGTTCTCGCCGGCGAGCCCGTCCGCGACGCTCGCGCTTCGCTGATCTCCGATTACGATTTCTGGCTGCGCTTCGGCTCGCGCGGCGCCATGGTGAAGCGGCTGCCGCGCGTGCTTGCGACTTGGCGGTTGCATGCCGGTGGCGCGACCCGCCGCGGCCAAGGGCCGCGTCTGGCGCTCCAGAAGATCGAGACGATCAAGCGCCTGCTGGCGCGACCCGACCTTCCCCCACATGTGCGTGCGCTCGGGCCACAGGCGCTCAGCGCCGCCTATTATCATGCTGCGCTCGTCGGCCTTCGCGCGCCCGACACGCCGGCGCTGCGCTACACCCTGCAATCCTATCTGCTGAAACGGCGCTGGGCCGAGCCCGTCGATGCTACCCAGCGTCGCGCGGCAGGCCATCTCGCCTATGCTGCAGCGCAGCCCTTGTCAGGTTGGCTGCACGCGGTCGCGTCGCCCTTGCTGCCTGCTCGCTTCAGCAGGCAAGCGGTCCTCGACCAGACGTTCGGCCTCGATCCCACCGTGCGGAAGGAGGAGACATGACGGTATCGACACCGCAGGTCAGCGTCGTGATCCCGATGTTCAACCGCGCCGCCACCATCCGGCGCGCGGTGGACAGTGCCCTGGCGCAGAGCTTCCGCGACATCGAGGTGATCGTCGTCGACGATGCTTCGAGCGATGCTTCCGTCGCGACGGTCGCGGCGATCGATGATCCGCGCCTGCGGCTGCTGCGCCGCGAGCGCAATGGCGGTGCTTCAGCTGCGCGCAATGCTGGCGTGGCGGCGTCGCGCGGATCGCTGGTCGCCTTCCTTGACTCCGACGACGAATGGTTCCCACGCAAGCTCGAAATCCAGGTTGCGGCGCTCGAGGCCGCGCCGGCCGATGCAGGGGTCTCCTGTACCGGCGTCGAGATGCATCTGCTCGACCACGCGGTCACACGGTTGCAACCGCTCGAGGACAGCCCCGATTGGGCACGGCATCTGGCGATGGATTGCGACCTGAGCCCCGGCACGACGCAGCTCACGCGCCGCGCCGTTTTTGACGCCATTGGTCCGCTCGACGAGACCTTGCCGCGCTTCGAGGATTGGGATTGGTTGATCCGTTACACGCGAACGGGCACGATCGTTGCCGTTCGCGAACCGCTGGCGCGCGTCTATAATCGCCGCGCGCGGCTCGGCGAGGTCGTGGAGCGTTCGGCCGAACTTCTGCTTGCGAAGCATCGCGATGTCTTCGACGCCCTCGCGCCGACGGACCGCCGCAAGGCGGTGGCAGACATCTGGTTGCAGGCGGTTGGCACCTATGCCTTCGAGGGCAAGCTCGGCGCCATCCTGCGTCCGGCCGGCGCGGCCTTCGCGCAACGGCCCGCGCACACGCTTGGCCGCCTCGCCGTCGGAGCCGGCGCGGTCGTGCGCGGGCGGCTGGCGCGTGCCATGAAAGGACGCAGCTGATGATCCTCTACTGCGCCCCGATTTCACCCTTCGCCCGAAAGGTGCGCATGCTGACGCGCCATCTCGGCTTCGAGGAGGATGTCGAGGAGCGTTTCGTCGATACGGGTGCGCCTGACGCCGCCTTCCTCGCTGCCAATCCGCTCGCTAAAATTCCGACGCTGGTCATGCCGCAGGGCGAGGCGCTCTTCGATTCCGCCGTGATAGCCGCCTATCTCGACGCGCGCGCCGGCAGCCCACTCACACCGCAGGGGGACGCCGGCTTCGTCGCGCGAGCCTATGAGGCTTTGGCCGACGGCGTGATGGAGGCGATCGTCCTCGTCGTTTACGAACGGCGCTGGCGCGAAGAAGCAAAGCGCGAGCCGCGCTGGGTAGCGCACCAGCAGGCCAAGATTTCACGCGGCCTGGAGCGCGCCGGCGAGATCGTTGCCCGCCCTGGCCACGGGCTCCAGATCGGTGATTTCGCCCTCGCCTCGGCGCTCGGCTATCTCGACCTGCGCTTCGAGGGCGCTTGGCGCGCGGACTTCCCCGCGCTGACGGGCTGGCTCGACCGTTTCGCGGCTCAGGTCCCCGCTTTCGAGGCGACGCGCTATCGCGATCCTGCCGCAGCCCCGCGCTGACCGGTCTTTGCCTAGACGGTGACCGGGATTACTTGTTTAATTGCTCGGCGACGATGCTTCCGTCGAGATATCTGGGCAGGCCGATGCCTTTCGCTGTAACGGTGGCGGAATAATAGCTGGCGGCTGGATTGACCTGCTTTTGGTTTCTTGATCCGTCAGCCGGGCAGGGATGCCGGAGCAGCATTGCTCTGGGATTGTCATCTGCGCGATAAGCCAAATGTTCGGCCTGGCTGCGCCGGTGCTACGGGGTCTGCATGAGCTTCCGCAACATCCATGACCACGGTCTCGTCCGGATCGCCTGCGCCGCGCCGCGGCTGAAGGTGGCCGATCCGGCCTTCAACGTGGCCGAGACGATCGCGATGCTGCGGCGGGCGGACGAGAGCGGGGCGTCGCTGACCCTGTTCCCGGAGCTCGGCATCAGCGCCTATGCCATCGACGATCTGCTGCAGCAGAATGCGTTGCTCGATGCCGTGCGCGAGGCCTTGGGCCTCCTCGTCGAGGAGAGCCGCGCGCTGCGCGGCGTCGCGGTGGTCGGCGCGCCGCTGCGGGTCGAGGGGCGGCTGTTCAATTGCGCCGTCGCGATCCATCGCGGGCGCATCCTCGCCGCCGTGCCCAAGACCTATTTGCCGAACTATCGCGAGTTCTACGAGCGCCGGCAGTTTGCCTCGGGCGAGCGGGCGGGCGCGCTCTATGTCGATCTCTGCGGCCAGGAGGTGCCCTTCGGCACGGATATTCTGCTGGCCGCAGCCGATATCCCGGATTTCGTCGTCCATATGGAGATCTGCGAGGACGTCTGGACGCCGATTCCGCCCTCGTCCTTTGCGGCGCTCGCTGGCGCGACCGTGCTGCTCAACCTCTCGGCGTCCAACGTCACCATCGGCAAGTCGGACTGGCGCCATGCGCTCTGCAAGGCTCATTCCGGCCGGTGCATCGCGGCCTATGCCTATTCCGCCGCCGGCACCGGCGAATCGACCACCGACCTCGCCTGGGACGGGCAGGCGATGATCTACGAGAACGGTGCGCTGCTGGCCGAGGCCGAGCGTTTCGCCGCCGAGCCGCAGCTCATCCTCGCCGATGTCGATCTCGAACGGCTGGCGATGGACCGCATCCGCCAGAACACCTTCGGCGACAGCGCCGATGTGAACCGGATCGATATCGGCCATCCCTTCGCGCAAGGGCAGCCGGTCTACGACATCACCTTCGAGAATGTGCAGGCCGGTGCGCGCACCTCCGTGCTCTTCCGCCTCGCCAACCGGCACAATGCGCTGGTGATGGACACCGGCGACCTCTCGGAGCTGGCGCTCGGCTGGTGCACCTATGGCATCGGCGATCACATGTCGCATTACAACGTCAACGGCTCGGTGCCGAGACGATCTGTTCCTCCGGATAGATGTACTCGCCACGCCGTACCGGCCGCAGCGTGTATGTCACCGGATAACCTGTCTTCGGCGACAGAAAGTCCGTGCTACCGGAAAAGTCGGTACCTATGACTGGCTTACCGTGGAGCATCGTTTCGACCATGCCGAGACCGAACCCTTCGGAACGGTGCAGCGAGATACAGCAGTCACAACTGGCGATCAGCGACATAACCTCGGCTTGCGACATGTTGGTCTCAACCACAACGATACGCGGATCGCGCCGCGCGATGCTGGCGATGACCGCCCGGACCTCGCGAAACTGGCTTTGCGATCCGGTCGATTTGATTATCAGGCCAACTCGTTCGTCTCCCTTAGGGAAGGCTGCCTGGAAGGCGCGCAGCACGCCAAGGGGGTTCTTACGTGACGGAAAGGAAAAATAATCGAAAGTAAACAGGAAATAAAACGTCCTGTCGCGAAGGCCAAGCGCCGCCCGATTCAGCGAGGCGGCGGCATGTGCTTCGACGCAGGGGGGAATGATCGTGATGGCGCGCGGAAATATCTGGCGAAAGGCCTCGGCCACGACATTGTTCGGTACCCAAATCTCGTCGATGCCCTCAAGCAATGCCCGCCACTGCTCCGGTGCATGCGGCAGTTCCCAATAGGTTCGCAGAATGTTGTAGCTTGCCACCATGCGGTCTGCACCGAGCGTGCGCAGGACGAGTGGTAACTGATCGGTCGCAGTCTCAATGACGTTGATCTGATAGCGCCCGTTTAGGTCGTAACGTTCTGGTCGGAACGTTCCTATAAAACGTGACTCTACGTTCACGTTGAAAGGAAAACCGCGAAAGGAACATCCGTTTCGGCGGTAGAATTGATCAACCCTCTTAGCGAGACGCCAAGACCAAGTCCCGCCTCAATGTACCCGACGAACAAGACGCCCGGCTTCAGCGGGGCATTCTCTTCAATAATTGTTGCCGGTACTACGTGTCGCTCCCGGTAAGGCGCACGGCGGGAATGGATGGACGACAAAAGCCGGTGCTTGATCATCCGACCCAGGCGGTAGCCCAGAACCGTCGTCGCGGTGACTAGGCCTTCATGGCGAGTAATGTCGGGGAGGTCGCTATAAAATTGCTCCGTCCGACGCCACCATAAGATCACGGTGTTCCGCCAGGTCATTCAAGTCTCCAAAGCGAGCTCATTGCTCCGGCCGATTATCACGCCGTAGCTGCTCACGAAACCGGTGGCGGCTGAGACCGCTGATGCTCGCGTCGCTTAGGCTTGATAGTTCTGCAAGGTGTATTTCTACTGGCTCAGCGAAGTCAGGAGCCACCGATAGTAGCGCTTCCACTGTTCATTGCGTTTCAGCTTCAAATATGGCTCTATGTCCTTGCTACCAGCAGAATATAACGCCCATAGTCACCCTTCGCCAGCTTCTCTCCAAGCGCGGCGAGTTGTTCGGCTGAGATCCACCCCTGGCGATAGGCGATCTCCTCCGGGCAGGCGATGCGTAGGCCCTGCCGGCTCTCCAGCGTGCGGACGAACTCGCCCGCCTCGAGCATGCTGTCGGGCGTGCCGGTGTCGAGCCAGGCGAAGCCGCGCCCCATCGATTCCACCGAAAGTTCGCCGCGCTCCAGATAGATCCGGTTGATGTCGGTGATCTCGAGCTCGCCACGCGGGGAGGGCTTCAACGACCTGGCGATCTCGACGACCTGCGCGTCGTAGAAATACAGGCCCGTCACCGCCCAATGCGACTTGGGGTTCTGCGGCTTCTCCTCGATCGAGATCGCCTTGCCGTTCGCGTCGAACTCGACCACGCCGTAACGCTCCGGATCGCGCACGTGATAGGCGAAGACGGTCGCGCCCTTGGTCCGCTCCTTCGCGCGCGCCATCATCTCCGGCAGAGTGTGGCCATAGTAGAGATTGTCGCCGAGGATCAGCACCGAGGCTTCGCCGGCGACGAATTCCGCCCCGATCAGATAGGCCTGCGCCAGCCCGCCCGGATGCGGCTGCTCCGCGTAAGAAAGGCTCATGCCCCAGTCGGAACCGTCGCCGAGCAGGCGCTTGAAGTTCGGCAGGTCGTGCGGGGTCGAGATGATCAGCACCTCGCGGATGCCAGCGAGCATCAGCGTCGACAGCGGATAATAGATCATCGGCTTGTCGTAGACCGGCAGAAGCTGCTTCGACATCGCCAGCGTCATCGGATGCAGCCGCGTGCCGGAGCCGCCGGCGAGGATGATGCCCTTCATGTGTCTATCCCTGGTCCTCGAGGAGCCTCTCGACGCAAGCCGGGAGCGAAGCGCGCCACGCGGGAAGCGCAACGCCGTGTCGCGCGGCGAGCTTGCTGCAGTCGAGCCGCGAATTGGCCGGCCGTCGCGCCGGCGTCGGGTAGTCCGCGGTCGCGATGCGCTTCACCGCGACCGGCCTCCCGCCAAGGCGCTCGCGTTCAGCGAAGATCGCCTCGGCAACGTCGGCCCAGACGGCCTTGCCTGAGGCGCTCATATGGAAGACGCCCCGCAGCGTATCGTCCTGGGGGCGGGCGACAAGATTGCGCGCCACGGCGAAGACGGCATCGGCGATGTCGAGCGCGCTGGTCGGACAACCCTGCTGATCGGCGACGACGCCGACCTCGTCACGCGTCTCGGCGAGACGCAGCATGGTCCTGACGAAATTCTTGCCGAAGGGGCTGTAGATCCAGGCCGTGCGCAGCACGGCATGGTTCGCCGTGGCAGTGGCGACCGCCTGTTCACCGGCGAGCTTGCTCGCGCCATAGGCCGAGATCGGCCCGGTCGCGTCATCCTCGCGATAGGGCCGGCCGAGTGTTCCGTCGAAGACGTAGTCGGTCGAGAGCTGGATGACGGGAATGCCGAGGATGGCGGCCGCGCGCGCCGCTTCGCCGGCCGCCCCCCCGTTGATGCGCATGGCGAGATCGGGTTCGCTCTCGGCCTGATCCACGGCCGTATAGGCCGCCGCATTGACGATGACGCCGGGCCTGGCCGCGCGCAAAGCCGGCGCGATCGTCCGGTGATCGGCGAGATCGAGTTCCGGGCGGCGGAGCGCAATGACCTCGACGCCCGCCGGCACGCGCTCCAGCATGGCGCGGACGACCTGGCCGGTCCAGCCGGTGACGGCGATGCGCAGGCCCATCAGTCGAAATACCGCAACATCTCGGCCAGGCGCGGATGCTTGCGGTCCTTGTCGGAGAGGGTGAGTTTGTCGGCCGGCAGGCGCCAGTCGATGCCCAGCGCCGGGTCGTCGAAGGCAAGGCCATGGTCGTTATCGGGCGCATAGGGCGCCGTGACCTTGTAGAGCACCTCGGTATCCGGCTCGAGCGTGACGAAGCCATGGGCGAATCCGACCGGCACCAGGAGCTGTTTCCAGTTCTCGGCCGAGAGCTCGACCGCGACATGCCGGCCGAAGGTCGGGGAGGAGGCCCGGATGTCGACCGCGACGTCGAGGATGCGCCCGCGCGTCACGCGCACCAGCTTGTCCTGCGCGAAGGGCGGCGACTGGAAATGCAAACCGCGCAGCGTGCCGACCGGTGCCGACAGCGACTGATTGTCCTGGACGAAATCGAGATCGAGCCCGGCCTCGACGAAGGCCTTGCGGCTCCAAATTTCCGAGAAGAAGCCGCGATGGTCGCCGAATTTCTGCGGCGTGACGATCTTGACGGCAGGGATCGCCGTGTCCTCGACGCTCAGCATCGCTTCCGTTCCCTTCTCAGGCCGCGCCGAGGCGCTCGCCGCGATAGAGGCCGGAACGGATATCGCCCCACCATGTCGGATTGGCGAGATACCATTCGACCGTGCGGCGCAGACCGGTCTCGAAGGTCTGCTTCGGCTTCCAGCCGAGCTCGCGGCCGATCTTGCCGGCATCGATCGCATAGCGGGCATCATGGCCCGGCCGATCGGTGACATAGGAGATCAGGCGCTCGCGCGGTCCCGCCGGATCGGGTCTGAGCTCGTCGAGAATGGCACAGATCGCCTTGACCACCTCGATATTGGCCTTCTCGTTATGGCCGCCGATATTGTAGCTCTCGCCGAGCTTTCCGGTCGTGGCCACGGTCAGCAGGGCGTCGGCATGATCGTCGACATAGAGCCAGTCGCGCACATTGAGGCCATTGCCGTAAACCGGCAAAGGCTTGCCCTCGAGCGCGTTGATGATGATCAGCGGGATCAGCTTCTCGGGGAAGTGATAGGGGCCGTAATTGTTCGAGCAGTTGGTCATCACCGCCGGCAAGCCGTAGGTGTGGTGCCAGGCCCGCACGAGATGGTCCGAGGCCGCCTTGGACGCCGAATAGGGCGAGTTCGGCTGATAGGCCGTATCCTCGCGGAAAAAGCCCTCAGTGCCCAAAGAGCCGAAGACCTCGTCGGTCGAGATGTGGTGGAAGCGGAAGCCCTCTTTTCGAGCCTCCGGCAGCGCCCGGTAGTGGCGCAGCGCCTCCTGCAACAGCGTGAAAGTGCCGACGACATTGGTCTCGATGAAGGCGGCCGGCCCGTCGATCGAACGATCGACATGGCTCTCGGCCGCCAGATGCATCACCACGTCGGGAGCGAAATCGGCGAAGATCGTCTGCATCCGCTCAGCGTCGCCGATATCCGTCTGCTCGAAGCGATAGCGGTTGCTGCCCGCAACAGGCTCCAGCGAGGCCAGATTGCCGGCATAGGTCAGCTTGTCGACGACGCAGACCTGATGCTCGGTCTCCTCGATCAGCTTCCGCACGACCGCCGAGCCGATGAAGCCGGCGCCGCCGGTTACGAGAAATTTCAGAGACACGTCACAGAACTCCGAGACGAAAAGCCGTCCAATTTCAAGTCGATCCGGCAAGAAGCAGCCTCTTTAGGCAGTGTCAAGCCGCTTGCAGCTTTCGATTGTGGCTCCGGGGCCGCAGGAAACGCATCGAGATACGTTCTATATGCTGGGTGATTCACGCGCATCTTGTAGAGCGGCGGCGGGTCGCTGCTGCCGCTTCACGCCTTGACGATTTTGTCGCCGCCCAGCCCCGCTTTCGCACAGGCATTGCGAGTGTCGACGACGAGGCGGGCGGCCTCCGCCAGAGCCCGATAGTCGACCGCGTCGTGGTCCGTGGCGATCAGCACGGCGTCATAGCTTGCGATATTGTCGGTCGTCAGAGGAACCGAGGTGCGCCCTGCGAGGTTGCCGTGCTTACGGGTCCGAGGCAGCTCCGGAACATACGGGTCGTGATAATCGGCTGTCGCGCCGCGTTCTTCCAGAAGCTCGATAAGCTTCAGCGCGGGACTTTCGCGGGTGTCCTCGATATTCTTCTTATAGGCGATGCCGACGACAAGAACGCGCGCGCTGCTCAGTCCACGGCCTTGCCGGCGGTCCAGCGCCTCGGCGACGCGGTCCACCACCCAATGCGGCATGGCGGTGTTGATTTGGCCGGCGAGCTCGATGAAGCGGGCGGTGACGTCGAACTCGCGCGCCTTCCAGGTCAGGTAGAACGGGTCGATCGGGATGCAGTGCCCGCCCAGGCCGGGGCCCGGATAGAACGGCATGAAGCCGAAGGGCTTAGTCTTGGCGGCATCGATCACCTCCCAGACGTCGATGCCCATCTTGCCGTAGATCACCTTGAGCTCGTTCACGAGCGCGATGTTGACGGCACGGAAGATGTTCTCGGTGAGCTTCACCGCCTCGGCTGTCGCGGAGCTCGACACCGGCACGGTCTTGACAACGAGAGCGCTGTAGACGGCGTTCGCCAGTGCCAAGGCATCGGTCCCGTCACCGCCGACGACCTTCGGGATGGTCGAGGTGCCGAAATCCGGATTGCCGGGGTCCTCACGCTCGGGCGAGAAGGCGAGGTAGAAGTCGGTGCCGCTCTTGAGGCCGGTGGCCTCGAAGATCGGGCGCATGACCTCGTCGGTCGTGCCCGGCCAGGTCGTCGATTCCAGCACGACCAGATGACCCTTGCGCAGCCGCGGCGCGATGGCGTGCGCCGTGCTCTCGACATAGGACAGGTCCGGCTCACGATGCTTGGTTAGCGGCGTCGGCACGGCAATGATGATGGCATCGACCTCTCGCAGCTGGTCGAAATCCGTCGTCGCCCGGAAGCGTTCCTCCTTCAGGGCCTCGGCGAGCGCTTCCGTCGGGATATGCTTGATGAAGCTCTCGCCACGGTTGATCTGCGCGACACGCTTCGCGTCAATATCGAAGCCGACAACCTTGAAGCCGGACTTGCAGGCGGTCAGCGCGAGCGGGATGCCAACATAGCCGAGACCGATGATTCCGATTTGATAGTCCCTTGCGGTGATCCGGGCGAACTGTGCGGCAAGCTCTTGGGAGACCGTTTCAAGGCCATCAGTCGTCGAGGAGCGCATGAACGGCTTTCCGCGTGGTAAAATATGCATGGGAGAAAGACGGTACGGTCGGTCGCCTTGCCGTCGGGTTTGAGCGATGTCAACCTATCTTCGTTTTGGCAAGCGATGCGGCTTTGCAGTCGCAGGAGAGTCCTTGTTTCTGCCGTGTACGATGACCTGTCAGGTCGCGACGCGCGTGTGCTTCGTGATCGTGCAGGCTCAGCAGCCCTGTATTTGGAGCTGGGGGATGGCCCCTTGCTCGGTGGGCTTTACCTGCGCGATAAGCCAAATGTTCGGCCTGGCTGCGCCGGTGCTACGGGGTCTGCATGAGCTTCCGCAACATCCATGACCACGGTCTCGTCCGGATCGCCTGCGCCGCGCCGCGGCTGAAGGTGGCCGATCCGGCCTTCAACGTGGCCGAGACGATCGCGATGCTGCGGCGGGCGGACGAGAGCGGGGCGTCGCTGACCCTGTTCCCGGAACTCGGCATCAGCGCATATGCGATCGACGATCTGCTGCAGCAGAATGCGTTGCTCGATGCCGTGCGCGAGGCCTTGGGCCTCCTCGTCGAGGAGAGCCGCGCGCTGCGCGGCGTCGCGGTGGTCGGCGCGCCGCTGCGGGTCGAGGGGCGGCTGTTCAATTGCGCCGTCGCGATCCATCGCGGGCGCATCCTCGCCGCCGTGCCCAAGACCTATTTGCCGAACTATCGCGAGTTCTACGAGCGCCGGCAGTTTGCCTCGGGCGAGCGGGCGGGCGCGCTCTATGTCGATCTCTGCGGCCAGGAGGTGCCCTTCGGCACGGATATTCTGCTGGCCGCAGCCGATATCCCGGATTTCGTCGTCCATATGGAGATCTGCGAGGACGTCTGGACGCCGATTCCGCCCTCGTCCTTTGCGGCGCTCGCTGGCGCGACCGTGCTGCTCAACCTCTCGGCGTCCAACGTCACCATCGGCAAGTCGGACTGGCGCCATGCGCTCTGCAAGGCTCATTCCGGCCGGTGCATCGCGGCCTATGCCTATTCCGCCGCCGGCACCGGCGAATCGACCACCGACCTCGCCTGGGACGGGCAGGCGATGATCTACGAGAACGGTGCGCTGCTGGCCGAGGCCGAGCGTTTCGCCGCCGAGCCGCAGCTCATCCTCGCCGATGTCGATCTCGAACGGCTGGCGATGGACCGCATCCGCCAGAACACCTTCGGCGACAGCGCCGATGTGAACCGCGACCGGCTCACGTTCCGTCGCATCGACTTCACTCTGGAACCGGACCGTGACGCCGATCTCGGGCTCGCCCGCACCGTCGAGCGCTTCCCCTTCGTGCCGAGCGACGATGCCAGGCTGAACGAGCTCTGCTTCGAGGCCTACAACATCCAGTCGCACGGCCTGCGCAAGCGACTGGAGAGCACGCGGCTCGACAAGGTCGTGATCGGCGTCTCCGGCGGTCTCGATTCGACGCAGGCGCTGATTGTCGCGGCCCACAGCTTCGACGCGCTCGGGCTGCCCCGCGAGAACATCCTTGCCTATACGCTGCCGGCCTTCGCCACCAGCAAGGACACCAAGGACAATGCCTGGCGGCTGATGCGGGCGCTCGGCGTCAGCGCCGAGGAGATCGACATGACGCCGGCCTGCCGGCAGATGCTGATCGATATCGGCCATCCCTTCGCGCAAGGGCAGCCGGTCTACGACATCACCTTCGAGAATGTGCAGGCCGGTGCGCGCACCGCCGTGCTCTTCCGCCTCGCCAACCGGCACAATGCGCTGGTGATGGGCACCGGCGACCTCTCGGAGCTGGCGCTCGGCTGGTGCACCTATGGCGTCGGCGATCACATGTCGCATTACAACGTCAACGGCTCGGTGCCGAAGACGCTGATCCAGCATCTGATCCGCTGGGTGGCGCAGTCCGGCCGCTTCGGGACGGAGGCTTCGGCCGTGATGCTCGATATCCTCTCAACCGAGATCTCGCCGGAGCTGGTGCCGGGCGATGGCGACAAACCGGCGCAGAAGACCGAGGATTTCGTCGGCCCCTACGCGCTGCAGGATTTCAACCTGTTTTACACCACGCGTTACGGCTTCCGGCCGAGCAAGATCGCCTTCCTCGCCGAGCATGCCTGGCGCGATGCCACCGCCGGCGCCTGGCCGCCGAACATGGAGGCGGGCAAGCGCGTCGCCTATGACTTAGCCGTGATCAAGCGCTGGCTCGGCGTCTTCATTCGCCGCTTCTTCGAGACCAGCCAGTTCAAGCGTTCGGCCGTGCCCAACGGCCCGAAAGTCTCCTCCGGCGGCTCGCTCTCGCCGCGCGGCGACTGGCGCGCGCCCAGCGACGCCTCCGCCGCGCCCTGGCAGGCGGATTGGGCGCGGATTCCGGATTGAACGAAGGCCGCAAATGACGAAGCGCGTCCGTTGGTCGTCGCGTCATTGACGACGTCGAGCGCTCTTATCGAGACCCGCTATTAGCAACACGCTGTCCACGGGCGTGAATGCGCTGATTGTGATGGGCGTGAGCCGACCGGACACGCGGAGCATGGACTCTTTTGGCAAGGTAGCGGGGCCGTTCAATTGAACGGTCCGCGTCATCTAGGCCGTAAATGATGGATTCGATGCTCGCAATTTTGCGAGACCGCATTTGCCGTGAGTTTGAAATCGAGCTTGAGGACGGCTTGTTAAAACGAATTCTTGAGCCGTCTACATCTGCGTCCGGGTCGGAATAGCCTGACGAGATAGCGAAACCGCCCTGCGGCGAAGTTCCGTAGCTCGGCGTTGTCGATACATTGATGGGCCGAGATGTGCGGTAGTTCGGCTGCCGCACGGCATCCTCGATAGCGGCTCGCGTTAAGACGCCGGCGACACCGGCAAGCCCGCCCCCGAGCGCGGCGCCGATCAGATCCAGGGCCATATCACGCTGCATTTGGGCTTGAGCATGCGGTGTGGCCGTGAAGAAAAAAAACGCAGCTACGGAAATCGTCCAAATGCGGGGCATACGAAATACCTTCTTGTGATTTCACACCTCCTATCGAGTTTGGTCTTTCGAGCGCGCTAAGGAATTTAGTGAGCATAAATTTAATATCAACCGAGAGAGTTTCGGGGTTTGTCGGCTACGATATTGAATAGAATTTGGATTTTATTGCAAGTTCCGATAAATTTAGTTGTTCTATTAGGTGTTTGCTAATCTAGGCTCAGGACCTATTAAATTGGTTTGATCTGTGATTCACGGTGTCTGGGAGGATGCCGTGATGGGTGATTTGTTTTTGCTGAGCGAGCGCCAGATGGCGAGGATATCGCCGCATTTTCCGCTCTCGCATGGCGTGCCGCGGGTCGACGATCGTCGCGTGGTGAGCGGCATCGTCTACGTCATCCGCAACGGCCTGCAGTGGAAGGACGCGCCCAAGGACTATGGCCCGCACAAGACGCTCTATAACCGCTTCATCCGCTGGAGCCGGCTCGGCGTCTTCGACCGCATCTTCGCCGGTCTTGCCGGCGAAGGGCCGAAGCCGGAGCGGATCATGATCGACGCGACGCATCTGAAGGCGCACCGCACGGCGGCGAGCCTGCTCAAAAAGGGGCTCTTCCCCGTCGTATCGGGCGCACCAAGGGCGGGCTGAACTCCAAGCTCCACACCGTCTGCGACGATACCGGCCGCCCGATCATCATGCTGCTCTCGGAAGGCCAGATGAGCGACCACAAGGGCGCAAGCCTCGTGCTCGTGGCCCTGCCGCCAGCCAAAACCCTCATCGCCGATCGCGGCTACGACAGCGCCGCGTTCCGCCAGGCGCTGGTCGCCAAAGGCATCGAACCCTGCATTCCATCGAGCAGAAGCCGGAAAACCCCTTATCCCTACGACAAGACGCTCTATCGCCAGCGCCACAAGGTCGAGAACCTCTTCGCCAAGCTCAAAGACTGGCGGCGCATCGCCACACGCTACGACCGATGCGCCCACACCTTCTTCTCGGCAATCTGTATCGCCGCTACCGTCATCTTCTGGCTCTGATCAACGAGTCCTGAGCCTAGAGCCTCTGACCGAATACCGTATCCAGCATGAGGTGATGAGTTGCGCCGTCATTCCGGGGCAAGCGCGTAGCGCTTGAGCGCGGAATCCGAACCGACGCGCCTAATCGGGAAGCGGACCGGCCGTATGAGCCTTTACGATGAGCCTTTACGGGCCGCGCATCGGTTCTGGGTTCGGTCCATCGGGCCGCCCCAGAATGACGGGCATTGGCTCTTAGAAAAAAGCCCGCGGCTCGCGCCGCGGGCTGATTGTTTCGAGCTCCGAAGGCCTCACGCCGCGACGGCGGTGGGCTCCTTCTTCTCCCATTCCTCGCCCCAGATCATCACGGCATGGCCGGGGGAGACCTCGCGATACTGGCGCACCGGCACGACATAATCGGGCGCCCGCACCGGGCTCTTGATCTCGTCGTTCGAGACGGGGCGCTTCTGCAGGCGCCGGGCCGGATCGGCGATCGGCACCGCCGCGAGCAGCCGCTTGGTATAGGGGTGCTGCGGGTTCTGGAAGATCGCCTCGCGCGGGCCGATCTCAACGATCTCGCCGAGATACATCACGGCGACGCGGTGGCTGACGCGCTCCACCACCGCCATGTCGTGCGAGATGAACAGATAGCCCAGACCCATGCGGGCCTGCAGATCGAGCATCAGGTTGACGACCTGCGCCTTGACCGAGACGTCGAGCGCGGAGACCGCCTCATCCGCCACGATCAGCCGCGGCTCGACCGCAAGCGCACGCGCGATGCAGATGCGCTGGCGCTGGCCGCCCGAGAACTCGTGCGGGAAACGGTTGGCCATCTCCGGCAGCAGGCCGACGCGCTTCAGGAGGTCGGCGACCTTGTCGCGCGCCTCGTTGCGGGTGGCGAGGTTGTTGATCAGCAGCGGTTCGGCGACAGCCGTGCCGACGTTCATGCGCGGATTGAGCGAGGCGAACGGGTCCTGGAAGATCATCTGCATGCGCTTGCGCTGCTCGCGCAGGTCATGCTGGTTGAGCTTCAGCACGTCGACGCCGTCGAGCAGCACCGAGCCGGCGAGCGGCTCGATCAGGCGCATCACCGAGCGGCCGGTGGTCGACTTGCCGCAGCCGGATTCACCGACCAGCGCCAGCGTCTCGCCGGCCTTGAGGCTGAAGGAGACGTTCTCGACCGCATGCACCCGGCCCTTGACCGAGGAGAGCAGGCCGCCGCGGATCTCGAAGCGGGTGGTCAGCCCCGCGACTTCCAGCACCGGGCGCTCGGCCGCCTGCACGGTATCGGGCGTCTCGGTCGGCACGTCGGATTCGCCGGTATTGCGGTCGACGACCGGGAAGCGCATCGGGCGCCCCCTGCCGATCATCGAACCGAGCTTCGGCACGGCCGAGATCAGTGCCTTGGTATAGGGCTTGCGCGGGCTGGCGAAGATGTCCTCGGTCGTGCCGGTCTCGACCTCGTCGCCATTGTACATCACGACGGTGCGGTCGGCGATTTCGGCGACGACGCCCATGTCGTGGGTGATGAACAGGACGGACATGCCCTCCTCGTCCTGCAGCGTCTTGATCAGCTCGAGGGTCTGCGCCTGGATCGTGACGTCGAGCGCGGTGGTCGGCTCGTCGGCGATCAAGAGCTTCGGCTTGCAGGCCAGCGCCATCGCGATCATCACGCGCTGGCGCATGCCGCCCGAGAAGCGGTGCGGATATTCGTGGAAGCGCGACTTCGCGGCGGGGATACGCACCTTCTCCAGCAGGCGGATTGTTTCGGCCTCGGCCTCCGAGCGCGACAGGCCGCGATGCAGGATCAGCGCCTCGGCGATCTGGAAGCCGATGGTCAGCACCGGATTCAGCGAGGTCATCGGCTCCTGGAAGATCATCGCGATCTCGTTGCCGCGGATATGGCGCATATCCGCATCCGGCAGCGTCAGCAGCTCCTTGCCGTTGAGCTTGATCGAGCCCTCGATCTTGCTCGAGCCGGGCGGGGTCAGCCGCATGATCGAGAGCGCGGTCACGCTCTTGCCGGAGCCGGATTCACCGACGACCGCCAGCGTCTCCTTCGGCTTGATGTCGAAGGAGATGTTGCGGACGACCGATTTCCACTGGCCTTCCACCCGGAAGGAGGTCGTGAGATTCGAAACCGACAGGATCGGGGACGTCATTTCGGGTCCTTCTCTGGATCAGATCACACGGCGCGGGTCGAGCGCATCGCGCAGACCGTCGCCGATGAAGTTGATCGACAACACGGTCAGGAAGATCGCGGCGCCGGGGAACAGCGCCCAGTGCGGCGCCGAGTCGAGGTGGTCCTTGGCGTCGAACAGCAGACGTCCCCAGGTCGGGATGTCCGGCGGGAAGCCGAGGCCAAGGAAGGAGAGCGTCGATTCCGCGATGATCGCCGAGGAGACCTCGATCGTCGAGGCGACGATGACCGGACCGAGCGCGTTCGGCAGGATGTGGCGCGTCATCTGGCGGAATTTGGTCGCGCCCTGGGCACGGGCCGCCTCGACGAACTCCTTCTCGCGCAGCGAGAGGAACTGCGCGCGCACCAGACGCGCCACCGGCATCCAGCGCAAGCCCCCGATGACGACGACGATCAGCACGAAGACACCGCCCTCGACGCCGAACAGCGCCTTCAGCTGCTCGCGGAACAGATAGATGATCAGCAGCAGCAGCGGCAGCTGCGGCAGCGACAGGAACAGGTCCGTCACCCACATCAGGGCGGGGTCGGCGATCTTGCGCGACATGCCGGCGAAGGCGCCGATGACGACGCCGACGATGGTCGCCACGATCATCGCGGCGAGGCCGACGGCGAGCGAGATGCGCCCGCCATACATCATCCGCGACAGGATATCCTGGCCGAGGTCGTCCGTGCCGAGCGGATGCGCCCAGGACGGACCCTGCAGCTGCGCCGAGAAGTCGATGTCGTTGATCGGGATCGTCCAGAACCAGGGGCCGACGACGACGCTGAGGATCAGGAAGCCGAGCACGAAGGTGCTGGCCATGGCGAGCTTGTGCCGGCGGAACCGGCGCCATGTCTCGCGCCCCGGCGAGACCACGGCGGTGGTGGCGGCTGCCGTCACCGTCGGATCAGCTGAAGGAGATGCGAGGGTCGAGCCAGCCATAAAGGACATCCGCGATGAGATTGAACAGGACCACCAGGCAGGCGAAGACGAAAGTCACGGCCATGATCACCGGTGTGTCGTTGGCGAGGATCGCATCGATCAGAAGCGAGCCGATGCCGGGGATTCGGAAGATCTGCTCGGTCACGATGGCGCCGCCGAACACGGCGGGCATCTGCAGCGCGACCAGCGTCACGACCGGGATCAGCGCGTTGCGCGTGATGTGCCTGAGCGTGACCGTGCGCTCGCTGAGCCCTTTGGCGCGCGCCGTGGTGACGTAGTCGAGCCGGATGACGTCGAGCACGGCCGAGCGGACGTAGCGCGTATAGGAGGCTGCCTGGAACAGGCCGAGCACCATGATCGGCATGATCGCCTGGCGGAACATCTCCCAGTACCAGCGCCAGCCGGTGGCGGCGACGTCGGAGCGATAGACGAAGGGGAACCAGTCCAGCGTCACCGAGAAGATCAGGATGAAGAGCAGGCCGGTGAAGAAGGTCGGCAGCGAGAAGCCGACGAAGGCCAGCGTGTTGGCGATCTGGTCGAAGATCGAATAGGGCCGCGTCGCCGCGAAGATGCCGACCGGCAGGGCGATGCACAGCGCCAGGATCTGCGAGGAGCCAACCACGAACAACGTCGTCGGCACGCGCTGCAGGATGAGCTGCTCGACATTGATGCGGCTGGCGAAGGAGAAGCCCCAGTCGCCCTGGACCATGGCCCCGAGCCAGCGCAGATAGCGCACCATGATCGGGTCGTTCAGGCCGAAGCTGGCGCGGATGGCTTCGCGCACCTCGGGCGGCACGTTCGGATTCGTCGCCATTTCGGAGAACGGATCGCCCGGCGCGAGTGCGAGCACCGTGAACAGGATCACGCTGATTCCGAGTAGACTTGGAATGGCGATCAGAAGCCGCCGTATGAGATAGGTCGCCATGTAGTG
Source organism: Bosea sp. F3-2 (assembly GCF_008253865.1). Classification (NCBI taxonomy): domain Bacteria; kingdom Pseudomonadati; phylum Pseudomonadota; class Alphaproteobacteria; order Hyphomicrobiales; family Alloboseaceae; genus Allobosea; species Allobosea sp. F3-2. The sequence continues at coordinate 3,523,041 of NZ_CP042331.1, read as the reverse complement.
TTTTTCTCTTTGCGTGCGCGGCGCCGCCGCGGACTGACGCCGATTGCGATCAACTCATCCCTGCAGCTGCCGATAGCCGAAGGGATGGGCCGGTGCAAAAGCGCCTCTCGCGGAGATCATCTCTCCGCGAGAGGCTGTTCGGCACTTAGCTGCGATACCAGGCCGCGAGGTTCCAGGTATCGACGTCCCAACCGGAATGGTCGTGGGAGAGGTTGTTCAAGGCTGCGGCCACGCGGGTGCGCGACAGGATCGGCAGGATGACGTTGGCCTCGCAGAAGATCTCGTTGACCTTGATCAAGAGCGCGGCGCGCTTGGCCGGGTCGAGCTCCTTCTGGGCGGCCTTGTAGGCCTTGTCAGCCTCGGGGTCCGAGTAGCGCGAGACGTTGCGGCCCAGCCACTTGTTCTCCTTGGTCGCGATCTCCCAGGAGGTGAACTGGTTGAGGAAGCGCTCCGGATCGGGCTGGGGCTGCGTGGTCGTATACATCTCCATGTCGACATAGAGCTTGGTGTAGGTGTCGGGGTTGGCGACGTCCGACGAGAAGAACACCGAAGCCGTGACCGACTTGAGCTCGAGGTCGATGCCGGCGCGCTGGCAGGCCTGCTTGATGATGGCCTGGGTCTTCTGGCGCGGGGCATTGATCGAGGTCTGGTAGACGTATTTGAGCCTCTTGCCGTCCTTCTCGCGGATGCCGTCGGCACCCTTCTTCCAGCCGGCCTCGTCGAGGACCTTGTTGGCCTTCTCGATGTTGAACTCGTATTTCAGCTTCTGCGACTTGAACTGCTTGGGCTCGTTGACGAAGCTCGCCGTGGCGGTGCCGCCGCGGCCATAGATGAACTTCTGGATCGAGTCGCGGTCGATCAAGAGGTTGATCGCCTGGCGCACGGCCGGGTCGGTCAGCGTCGGGTGCTTGGTCTTGACGCTGGAGCGCTCGCCGTCGACCTCGGTCCACGGATCGGTGGTGTTGAGGATGATGAACTCGATGTCCCCGGACGCCACCGCGCTGACCTTGCCGCGACCACCGGTCTCCATGCGCTTGAGGACCTCGTCCTCGACCTGAAGGTTCCAGGCATAGTCGTATTCGCCGGTCTGCAGCACGGCGCGCGCTGCCGAGACCGCGTCACCGCCGCCCTTGACCTCGAGCGTGTCGAAATGCGGCTGGTTCTTGACGTGGTAGTCCTCGTTGCGGGTGCCGGTGAGGATGTCGCCCGGCTTGAACTCGACGAACTTGTAGGCGCCGGTGCCGACCGGTTTCAGATTCGCGGGGGCCTCGCGCGACTTGGCGCCGACATAGTCGCCGAAATGATGCTTCGGGATGATCATGCCGTTCACGCCGACGAAGGGATCGGCCCAGAACGGCGTCGGCTCCTGGAAGATGACCTTGACGGTGAGGTCGTCGACCTTCTCGACCTTGATGTTGGTGTAGGAGCCGGTGGTGTAGGCCGCCGTCGCCGGGTCCTTGGCGTATTCCCAGGTGAAGACGACGTCGTCGGCGGTGAGGGGCTTGCCGTCATGCCACTTCACACCCGGCTTCAGCTTCCAGGTGACGACCTTGCCGTCCTCGGAGAGGCCGCCATTGGCGCGGGTCGGCACTTCCGCAGCGAGCTGCGGGAAGAGGTTGCCTTCCTTGTCCCAGCCGGCGAGCGGCTCGTAGAAGACGCGCGAGGCAATCTGGTCCTTGGTGCCGGAGGCGAAATGCGGGTTGAGCAGGGTGGGCGCCTGCCAGAGCAGGATCTTCAGCGGCCCGCCGCCGCCGGCCTTGATCGGCTTGTAGGGCAGCGTGGCATCCGCCATCGCCACATTGTTCCAGACCAGGATCTGGCTCGCGATCGGGGCGGCGATGCCCACCGCCGCCATCTTTTGGATGAAGGATCGTCGCGACAGCGTGCCGTCCTTCACATCCGCGACGAGGCCGCGGATTTCCTGTTCATTCATCGAACTGCCTCCACCATTAAGCAAAAAGTCATCCCCAGCGCTTTCGCGCCGTTTTCTCGTTGATGGTCTCAGCAAGGCATGTGCCAACGAAAGCGTCAACTGTGCAGCGCGGGACCGTTCGGTCCCGGCCAGCGCCTCGGGCGGTTTTATGTGGCGAGCTTTGCATGAATGTGCCTTCCATTCACGCGCGGTCGCAATTTTATGCGGGTCAGCCGGTAAAGACGACAGTTTTCTTTCCGTTGAGAATGATGCGGTCCTCCAGATGGTGGAGAACGGCGCCCGCCAGGACGCGCCGTTCGATATCGCGACCCTTGCGGACGAGGTCATCGGGCGTATCCCGGTGCGAGATCCGCTCGACGTCCTGCTCAATGATCGGGCCCTCGTCTAGATCCGGGGTCACATAATGCGCGGTGGCGCCGATCAGCTTCACCCCGCGCTCATGCGCCTGATGATAGGGCTTGGCGCCCTTGAAGCCGGGCAGGAAGGAATGATGAATATTGATGCAGCGCCCGGCGAGCTTGGCCGAAAGCCCGTCGGACAGGACCTGCATGTAACGCGCCAGCACGACGAGGTCGGTCTGCGTTTCCTGGATCAGCCGCCAGATTTCCGCTTCCTGCTCCATCTTGGTCTGGCGGGTGATCGGCAGGTGATGGAAGGGCAGGTCGCCGAGATCGGTCGAGGCGATGTGCTCGCGCGCGTGATTTGAAACGATGCCGGTGATGTCCATCGGCAATTCGCCGATCCGCCAGCGGTAGATCAGGTCCGCCAGGCAATGATCGAACTTCGAGACCAGCAGCATGACGCGTTTCCGGCGGCTGGCTTCATGCAGGCTGAGCTCCATCCGGAAGCGCTGGCCGAGCGCGGCGAGCGCTTCCGCGATAGCCTCGTGTGGCTGGCTGCCTTCGAGCCGGTTGAAGACGACGCGCATGAAGAAGCGGTCGGACTCGGTGTCGTCGAACTGCTGGGCGTCGAGGATGTTGCAGCCGGCTTCGAACAGCAGGGTCGAAACGGCGGCAACGATGCCCGGGCGGTTCGGGCAGGAGAGGGTAAGGGTCGAGCTGAGATCGAGCATGGCTGACGCCGCCGGGGAGGCGGCCCTTTCAGGGAACGGATAAAGACAGGGAGAGAGGACGGCTGCGCGCGTCGCGCTGCCGTCAACCTCGGCCGGTCGCGCGCCGGAAGGCCGCCGGTTCCGAACGACGCTGTGGCCGGGAAAGGGCCTTGGGTCTCGCGGTCGTCATGATCGTATGGGTCGTATGGGCTCGCTGGTCGGGGACCATGCCGGATGAAACACCGCCTTCGGCGCTTTTTGTCAACGCAGGCTTCCGGATCGCCTTGACTTGTTTGTGCTGAGAATGGAATGTTTATTCCATTGAGCGGGAGCTATAAAAAAATCCTGCCGTGTTCCGGGAGGCCGTTTCCTTGCCGCAAGTCAGTTCGTTCAGCCGCGACCTTCAGGGCAAGGCGGCCATCGTCACCGGTGCCAGCCAAGGCCTCGGCGAGGCGATCACGCGCGAATTCGCCGCCCGTGGCCTCAAGGCAGCGCTGCTGACCGGGCGCAATGCGGCGCGTGGTGAGGCGGTGGCGGAGAGCCTGCGCACTGGGGGCTGCGATGCCCGTTTCCATCAGGTCGATCTCGCCGATCTCGATGCGGTGCGGCAGATCGTCCCGGCGGCGGAGAAAGCCTTCGGTCGGCTCGATATCCTCGTCAACGCGGCCGGCGATACCGATCGCGGCACCATCTTCGACACCTCGCCCGCGCTCTATGAGCGCATCATGGCGGTGAACCTGCGCGCGCCCTTCTTCCTGATCCAGGATGCGGCCGAGCTGATGCGCCGGCACGGCATCGAGGGGGCGATCGTCAACATCCAGTCGATGTCGGCCCATGGCGGCCAGCCCTTCCTCTCCGCCTACAGCGTCTCGAAGGGCGCGCTCGCGGTGCTGACGAAGAATGTCGCCTATGGCCTGATCAAGCACCGCATCCGCGTCAACGGCCTCAATATCGGCTGGATGGCGACGCCGGGCGAGGATGCGATCATGAAGCTGCGCCACGACGCCAAGGACGGCTGGCTGGAGGAGGCCTCCGCCGGCCAGCCCTTCGGGCGGCTGATCGATCCGCGCGAGGTCGCCAAGGCCGTCGCCTATCTCGCCTCGGCCGAGTCGGGATTGATGACCGGCGCCAATATCGATTTCGACCAGACGATTCTCGGCGCGCACGACTAGCGCGCCGGCTCCAATCGCGGCAGGACGGCCGCCGGATGAGACCATAGGACTTAAAGACACCATGAAGATCGGATTGCTGGGCGCCGGCCGCATCGGGCGCATTCACGGGCTGAACGTCGCCGCGCGCGGCGATGCGGAGCTGGTCGCCGTCACCGACGCGATGCCGGAGGCGGCAGCCTCGCTCGCCGCCGCTGCCGGCGCGAAGGCTGCGAGCACCGAGGCCATCCTCGCCGATCCGGCGATTGACGCCGTGCTGATCTGCACCCCGACCGACACCCATGCCGATCTGATCGAGCAGGCGATTTCCGCCGGCAAGGCGGTGTTCTGCGAGAAGCCGGTCGATCTCGACGCGGCCCGCATCCGCCGCTGCCTCGCGACCGTCGAGAAGTCCGGCAAGCCGCTGATGATCGGCTTCAACCGCCGCTTCGATCCGAATTTCGCGGCGCTTGAGAAGCGGCTGCGCGCGGGCGAAGCCGGCGAGATCGAGATCGTCACCGTGATCTCGCGCGATCCCGCCCCGCCGCCGGTGGATTACATCAAGCGTTCGGGCGGGCTCTTCCGCGACATGATGATCCATGATTTCGACATGGCGCGCTTCCTGCTGGCCGAGGAACCGGTCGAGGTCTTCGCGCTCGGTTCCGCTCTCGTCGACAAGGCGATCGGCGAGGCCGGCGACGTCGACACCGCCGCGGTGGTGATGAAGACGGCCAGCGGCAAGATCGCCCAGATCTCGAACTCCCGCCGCGCGACCTATGGCTACGACCAGCGCATCGAGGTCCACGGCTCGAAGGGCATGCTGCGGGCCGGCAATATCCACGAGACCACGGTCGAGATCGCGACCGGGCAGGGTTTCCGCGCCGACCCGGTGCAGAACTTCTTCCTGGAGCGCTACGCCGCCGCCTACCGCGCCGAGCTCGACGCCTTCATCGCCGCCTGCCACGGCAAGGCTGCGGCCTCGCCGACCGGCCTCGACGGGCTGAAGGCCCAGATCCTCGCCGATGCCGCGACCGAATCCGCGCAGACCGGCAAGCCCGTCCGCGTCGATCTGGGAGTGAAGTGATGACGCCGGCGGAACGCGATCTGCGCTATTATGCGGCGCTCGGCCTCGCGGCCGAGGCGAGCCATCTGGCGCTGGGCTATTTCAACAAGCGCGAGTCTCTGGGCATCACCATGAAGGGCGCGCAGGACTGGCTGACGGTCGCCGACGGCAAGGTCGAGGACTTCCTGCGCCGGCGCCTCTCCGCGCTCTTCCCGAATGATTCCGTCATCGGCGAGGAGGGCGGGGGCCAAGCCTCCGACGCGGTCTGGATCCTCGATCCGATCGACGGCACCGCGAACTTCGCCCATGGCGACCGCAACTGGTGCATCTCCATCGGCTTCCTCGCGAACCGCCGGCCCGAGATCGGCGTCGTCGCGGCGCCGGCCCTCGGTGAGGTCTATGCCGCCCGGCGCGGTGCCGGCGCGACCCTGAACGGCGATCCGATCCGGGTTTCCGGCGCCACCGACATTGCCCGCGCCTCGGTCGAACTCGGCTGGTCGACCCGCGTGCCGGCCGCGAACTATCTCAAGGTGATCGAGCGCGGCTATGCCGCGGGAGCCGCGATGAAGCGCGGCGGCTCGGGCACGCTCGGCCTTTGCCATGTCGCCGGCGGCAGCAGCGATGCTTACGCCGAGCTGCACATCAACGCCTGGGACGTTGCGGCCGGCATCGTCATCGCCGGCGAGGCGGGGGCCTTCATCAACGACTTTTTTGCTGGCGAGGGGATCGCCAGGGGCAATCCGATCCTGTGCTGCACGCCGGAATTGGCCCCTGTGCTCAGGGAGATCACAGGAATCGCTTAGCCGGCGCCGTATTTCATTGATCTTTCGCGATCACTCGTCGCAGTTTCACGGCAGTCACAAGAACCGGACATAGAAGCCGGGTTCTTCGATCAGGGAGGTTACCATGTCATCAAAATCCTGGCTCAAGGCCGGCGTCTTCGCCGCTCTCGCCACCGCGGCCTTCGCTGCAACGCCGGCCCGCGCCCAAGGGTCGCTCGTCATGTATTGCGGCGTCCAGGAGGAATGGTGCCGCGCCATGTCGACCGCCTTCGAGAAGGAGACCGGCATCAAGGTCGCGATGACCCGCAAATCGGCGGGCGAGATCTATGCCCAGCTCAAGGCCGAGTCCTCGAACCCGCGCGGCGACATCTGGTGGGGCGGCACCGGCGATCCGCATCTCCAGGCGGCGGAAGAGGGGCTGACCCTCGAATATGAATCGCCGAAGAACAAGGAGCTGCATAGCTGGGCGCTCGACCAGTGGAAGGCCGCCAAGCAGCGCTCGGTTGGCATCTACGCCGGCGCGCTCGGCTTCGGCTTCAACACCGATCAGATCAAGGCGAAGGGTATTCCGGAGCCGAAATGCTGGGCGGACCTGCTCAATCCCAAGCTCAAGGACGACGTCCAGGTCGCCGACCCGAACTCGTCGGGTACCGCCTACAACCTGCTCGCCACGGTCGTGCAGCTGATGGGCGAGGAGAAGGGCTTCGACTATCTCAAGCAGCTCCACAAGAACGTCAGCCAGTACACCAAGTCGGGCGCGGCGCCGGCCAAGGCGGCGAGCCTCGGCGAGACCGCCGTCGGCATCGTCTTCATCCACGATGCGGTGGTCTTCGCCGTGCAGGGCGACCCGATCAAGCCGGTCGCGCCCTGCGAGGGCACGGGCTACGAGATCGGCTCGATGTCGATCGTCAAGGGCGCGCGCAATCTCGACAACGCCAAGAAGTTCTACGACTGGGCCCTGACCCCGGCGGCCCAGGCGCTCGCAGCGCCGGCCAAGTCCTATCAGGCGCCGTCGAACAAGGCGGCGCCCGTGCCGGCACAGTCGCCGAAGATGGATCAGATGAAGCTGATCAACTACGACTTCGTGAAATATGGCTCCTCGGCCGAGCGCACCCGCCTGCTCGCCAAGTGGGACAAGGAAGTCAAGGCGCTGCCGAAGTAAGCTGCGGCTCCTCGGCGTGTTTCCGACTAGCCCCGGACACACGCCGTCATCCCGGGCTCGACCCGGGATCCATGCCGGAACTGGGCCTGTCGTGCTCAGGTATGGATCCCGGATCTCCGCTTCGCTCCGTCCGGGATGACGGCGGCGGGGCACCGCAAGATCGCATTCACAACCGCGAAGGCCGGGTGAACCGGTCCGGATCACTTTCTACAAGGGGACAGGGCAAGGATGGCACCGGCGACGCGATTCGTGCTGCTGATCGGCTGGCTCGGCTATGCGCTGATGCCCTGGTATCTCGTCGAGGGCATGAGCCTGACGGGTTGGGGCTGGCTGTCGGAGTATCCGTTCGGCAAGGCCGGCAGCGCACTTGCTCTGGCTCTCTCCGGACAGACGCCCTGGCTCCTGCCGGTCGGCGTCGCGCTGGCCGCGGCCACGCTCTTCTGGGGCAGCCAGGATCGTCAGCGTACGGCGCGTGTGCTGCTCTGGGCGGGTCTTCTGGGCATGCTCCTGTTCTTCGCCCAGGCCTTCGCCATCGTGCTGAAGGATCAGGGCATCGGCTGGCTCGCCGCCCTGCTCGGCGGCGCCGGCGCCGCGCAGCGCGGCATCGGCGGCGGTGCCTTCGTCACGCTGCTCTCGCTGCTCTTCCTGCTCTGCCACGGCCTCGCCTATCGCGGTGTCTGCCGCGGCGATCTCTTCACCACCTCGACGATCGGCCTGATCATTCTGCTGATCGGCGTCTTCATCTTCTTCCCGGTCGCGATCATCCTGAAGAGCGCGCTGATCGACCAGAGCGGTGCCTTCGCGCTTTCGGCCTTCGTTGCGCGCTTCCTCGATTCGTCGATATGGGGGCTGGGCTGCGTCACCAGCAACACCAATTGCGGCGTCGCCTGGAACACGCTGATCCTCGCCGTGCTCTGCGGCGTCATCACCACGCTGCTGGGCCTTGCCTGCGCGCTCCTGATCCTGCGCACCAATATGCCCGGCAAGCGCATGATGCGCGCGCTCACCATCCTGCCGATCATCACCCCGCCCTTCGTCATCGGCCTTGCCCTCATCCTGCTCTTCGGCCGGGCCGGCGCGGTCTCGACGCTGCTCTATGAATGGTTCGACGTCCCGCGCTCGCGCTGGCTTTACGGTCTGCCGGGCGTGCTGCTGGCGCAGGTCCTCGCCTTCGCGCCGATCGCCTTCCTCGTGCTGATCGGCGTGGTGCAGGGCATTTCGCCCAGCCTTGAGGAAGCCTCGCAGACGCTCGGCGCCAAGCGCTGGCAGACCTTCCGCACCGTGACCTGGCCGCTGCTCAAGCCCGGCATCGCCAATGCCTTCCTGCTCGGCTTCGTCGAAAGCATGGCCGATTTCGGCAATCCGCTGGTGCTCGGCGGCAATTTCGAGGTGCTCTCGACCAAGATCTTCTTCGCAGTGGTCGGCGCCTCCTACAATCAGGGGCAGGCGGCGGTGCTCGCCATCGTGCTGCTCGCCTTCACGCTCGGCGCCTTCTGGGTGCAGCAGCGCTGGCTCGGCGGCAAATCCTACACGACCGTGACCGGCAAGGGCGATGCCGGCCTGCCGACGCCCTTGCCACGCCGCATCACCTGGCTCTCCGCCGCCGTGATCGTGCCCTGGGTGGCACTGACGCTGGTGATCTACATCGTCATCCTGGTCGGCGGCTTCGTCCGCAACATGGGCCGCGACTTCACGCCGACGCTGCAGCACTATCTCACCGGCTTCGCCATCGATTTCAGCAACGGCATCTACTTCCAGGGCTCGGCCTGGCCGTCCTTCTTCACCACGGTCAAGGTCGCGGCGATCTCGGCGCCGCTGACGGCCATGATCGGCCTGCTCACCGCCTATCTGCTGACGCGCCAGCGCTTCCGCGGCCGCTCGACGCTGGAATTCGCGACGATGCTCTCCTTCGCCATCCCCGGCACGGTGCTCGGCGTCGCCTATATCCTCGCCTTCAACGTGCCGCCGATCGAGATCACCGGCACCGGGCTGATCCTCGTCATCGCCTTCGTCTTCCGCAACATGCCGGTCGGCGTCCGCTCCGGCATCGCCGGGCTGTCGCAGATCGACAAGAGCCTGGACGAGGCCTCGACCACGCTGCGCGCCCGCAGCTTCACCACGCTCTGGCGCGTCGTGCTGCCGCTGCTCAAGCCGGCGCTGGTCTCGGCCCTGGTCTATTCCTTCGTCCGCTCGATGACGGCGGTCAGCGCCGTGATCTTCCTGGTTTCGGCCGAATACAATCTCTCCACCGCCTATATCGTCGGGCGCGTGGAAGCCGGCGAGTTCGGTCTCGCCATCGCCTATTCCTCGGTGCTGATCGTCTTCATGGCGCTCGGCATCGCCCTCATCCAGCTCGGCGTCGGCGAGCGCAAGCTCGGCCGCCGCAAGCTCATCCCGCTGTCGAGTTCGGCCGCCGAGCCGCTCAAGCCAGGAGTAGTCGCATCGTGAAGGCCGGACCCGCTTCCGTCGAGTTCCGCAACGTCTCCATGCGCTACGGCGCGGTGACGGCGGTGGACAATGTCAGCTTCACCATCGAGGCCGGCCAGCTCGTCACGCTGCTCGGCCCCTCCGGCTGCGGCAAGACCACGACTTTGCGCATGATCGCCGGCCTCGAGATCGCCAGTGAGGGCCAGATCCTGATCGGCGGCAAGGACGTGACCAGGCTCTCCGCCGCCGACCGCGACGTCTCGATGGTGTTCCAGTCCTACGCGCTCTTCCCGCATATGACCGTGCTGGAGAACGCCGCCTATGGTCCGACCGTAAAGGGGCTCGGCAAGGAGCAGGCGAAGCAGATGGCGCTGGAAAAGCTGGCGCTGGTCGGCCTCAAGGGCTTCGAGAACCGTTACCCGTCGGAGTTGTCCGGCGGCCAGCAGCAGCGCGTCGCGGTGGCCCGCGCGCTCGTACTGGAGCCGCAGGTGCTGCTCTTCGACGAGCCGCTTTCCAACCTCGACGCGAAGCTGCGCCGCCATGTGCGTGAGGAGATCCGCGAGCTGCAGCAGCACCTCAACCTGACCGTGGCCTATGTCACCCACGATCAGGAGGAGGCACTTGCCGTCTCCGATCGCATCATCGTGATGTCGAATTCGCGGATCGCGCAGGAGGGAGCTCCGCGTGACCTCTACGAGCAGCCCTCCAACGCCTTCGTCGCCGACTTCATCGGCGATGCCAACCTGATCGACGTCACGGTGAAGGCCGTGGCGGATGGCCGCGCCGATGTCGGCATCGGCTCCGCGACGGTCTCGCTGCCGGCGCGCGGTCTCGGGCTTGGCCCGGCCAAGGTCGCAATCCGGCCGGAAGCGCTGCTGCTCGGCGAGGCCGGGCAGTCCGGTGCGCTGCCGGGCACGATCCGCAAATGCGCCTATCTCGGCAATCACCTCGACATCATGGTCGAGACCGAGGTCGGCGAGCTCTTCGTGGTGCAGTACGGCGCCCGCGACCTGCTGGAGCAGGGCGCTCCGGTCGCGGTTTCCTTCGCGAAATCGGGCGTGACGCTGATTCCGCCAACCTGAGCCTGGACGCCGTCATCGCGAGGAGCGAAGCGACGAAGTGATCCAGGGGCGGCAGGGCTGACGGTTCGGCCTTCGGCTGGTGCTGAACTCACGTCATGACGGGAGGCTCTTCCCCTCCCCCCTTGTGGGGAGGGGATAGGGGTGGGGGTGGTGCCGCTTGGTGATCGGGTTCAGGTCAGTGCCGTACAGCAGCGTCGAAAACACTTCCCCGTCGATCGCTCTTGCTTTCCGACCCCCACCCCAACCCCTCCCCACAAGGGGGAGGGGAGTCGCGATAGCAAGCGCGGGTCGGCCGCTGGCCGGCGCTGAACGGGCCATGACGGTTTCGCCCCATTCTCAGCACTTTCACTGCTTATATCTGTTGAGTTGGCTAATCAAAAATTGATAGATTCGGCCGATGATTTGCACCTGAATCGGGGAAAGACCGCACGAAAATGGCCACGGGCGAGAGCGCAACCACTATCCTGATCCATCTGGCCGGCGGCGTCGCGCTGCTGATCTGGGCGGTCAGATTGGTGCGAACGGGCGCGATGCGCGCCTTCGGCTCGCAGCTCAGGCATGCCCTGCAGAGTTTCACCCGCAATCGCTTTGCCGCTTTCGGCAGCGGCGTCGCCGTGACCATGGTGCTGCAAAGCTCGACGGCGACGACGCTTCTGGTCTCGTCCTTCGCCGGGCAGGCGCTGATCGGCTCGGCCATGGCGCTGGCGGTGCTGCTCGGCGCCAATCTCGGCACGGCGCTTGCCGCCTTCGTCATCTCGATGGATCTCGGCTGGCTCTGGGGGCTGTGCCTCGCTATCGGCGTCGCGATGTATCTGTCGAGCGAGGCGATGGAGCGCCCGCGCAATATCGGCCGCGTCCTGGTCGGCATCGGCCTGATCCTGCTTTCGCTGATCGAATTGAACACCGCAGCCGCGCCGCTCGCCCAGTCTCCGACCTTCCGGGTCATCCTCGGCGCCATCGGCAGCGAGCCGCTGCTCGCCGTGCTTGTCGCCGTCGCCGCGACCTGGATGGTGCATTCCAGCATTGCCGTCATCCTGCTGGTCGCGACCTTCGCCGCTTCCGGGCTGTTCCCGCCGGCGACCGCGCTGACGCTGGTGATCGGCGCCAATCTCGGCAATGCGCTGATCCCGGTCCTCGACCAGCTCGGCGCACCCGCCGCCCAGCGCCGCGCCGCCGTCGGCAACCTGCTGACGCGCCTCCTGCTGGCGCTCGCCGTCATTCCCTTCGTCGGCCCGCTTTCAGCCTGGCTGACCAGCCTGCCGATGGCCGGCTCGCGCTTCGCCATCGAGTTCCATGTCGGCCTGAATCTGGTCGGTGCGCTGATCTTCCTGCCCTTCGTCGGGCCGATCGCCGCCCTGGTCGAGCGCTTCATGCCCGGCAAGGAGGAGACGGCCGAAGCCGTCGCGCCGCGCTATCTCGACCCCAACGCCCTCGATAGCCCGACGGAGGCGCTCGCCGGCGCGATGCGCGAGGCGCTCAGGCTCGGCGACCGCGTCGAGATCATGCTGCGCGACACCATGACCCTGCTGGAGAAGGACGAGCTCAAGCTCTCGCGCGTCATCGCCCAGGCTGATGACGGCGTCGACACCATCCACGAGTCGATCAAGCTCTATCTGGTCAAGGTCTCGCGCAACGAGCTGACCGAGGAGGAGAGCCGGCGCCTGTTCGAGATCATCACCCTGATCACGAATCTCGAGCATATCGGCGACATCATCGACAAGAACCTCCGCGAGCTCGCCGAGAAGAAGATCCGCAAGCGCTTTACCTTCTCGCCCGAGGGGTTGGCCGAGATCCGCGATTTCCACCAGCGCGTCGCCTCGGCGCTGGCGCTGGCGCTCAACGTCTTCGCCACCCGCGACATCGTGCTCGCCCGCCAGCTCTTCGCCGACAAGGCGGCGATGCGCGAGGCCGAGCGGCACGCCGCCGACAGCCATTTCCAGCGCCTGCGTTCGGGCCGGCCGGAATCGATCGAGACCAGCGCAATCCATCTCGACATCATCCGGGACCTGAAGCGCATCCACGGCCATATCGTCTCGATCGCCTACCCGATCCTCGAGGGCGCCAACGAATTGCGCGAGAGCCGGCTGCGCGAGACCAAGGAAGCGGCGCGCAATCGCGAGACGCCGGCCGTGCTCATCCCCGCTCCGCATTCGGGCGGGTAGGACTTTCTGAACGCCCGTTCCCGTCATGGTCGGGCTTGTCCCGACCATCCACGTCTTCCTTCACAAAATGCGGAGTTCAAGACGTGGATGCTCGCCACAAGGGCAAGCATGACGGTTGTGGAACGATGTGGAGCTTTGCGAGCCGAGCCAGCCTGTGTCAGCGTGGCGCCGCCAGGATGATCGCAGCGCCGGCGAGGCAGACGGCGCCGCCGGTCAGGTCCCAGCGATCCGGTCTCACCCCCTCGGCCGCCCAGAGCCAGCCGAGCGAGGCGGCGATATAGACCCCGCCATAGGCAGCGAAGGCGCGCCCCGCCGCTGCGCTCTCGACCAGCGTCAAAAGCCAGGCGAAGAGTCCGAGCGACACCAGCCCCGGCAGCAGCCACCAGACCGGCTTGCCGAGCCGGAGCCAGCCCCAGAAGGCGAAGCAGCCGGCGATCTCGAAGAGCGCGGCGCCGATATAGGCGGTGATGGTGGGCATGGGATGTCCTGGCGGGTTTCGGCGCGAAGGCGAGCAGGGTAATGCAAGGGAGCGAATGAAACACATCGTCATTCCGGGCGCAGCGTAGCGGAGGCCCGGAATCCATCGTAAGGCGTTGCGCTCAAGATGGATTCCGGATCGGCGCCGCTCGCGCGGCTTGTCCGGAATGACGGCATCCAATTCGGAGATTTCCGTGCCTGCCTGTGACATCGCCATCATCGGCGCAGGCCCTGCCGGGCTGATCGCCGCCGAGCGGCTGGCCGAGGCCGGGCATCGCGTCACGATTTATGAGCGCTTGGCCTCGCCCGCCCGCAAGTTCCTGCTCGCCGGGCGCGGCGGCCTGAACCTCACCCATTCCGAGCCGTTCGAAGCCTTCCTCGGCCACTATCGCGAGGCGCAGGAATGGTTGGGGCCGGCGCTGCGGGCCTTCCCGCCGCGGGCCCTGCGCGACTGGGCCGACGGGCTCGGCGCCGAGACCTTCGTCGGTTCCAGCGGCCGTGTCTTCCCGCGGGCGATGAAGGCCTCGCCGCTGCTGCGCGCCTGGCTCGGGCGGCTCGATGCGCTCGGCGTCCGGCTCGCGCCGGGTCGGCTCTGGGCCGGCTGGGACGCAGATGGCGCGGTGAGCTTCCGCCTCGCGAGCGGTGAAACGGAACTTGTCCGCCCCGATGCGATGCTGCTGGCGCTGGGCGGCGCGAGCTGGCCGCGTCTGGGCTCCGATGGCGGCTGGCTGCCGCTGCTGGAAGGGCGCGGCGTTGCGGTCTCCCCGCTCCGGGCGGCAAATGTTGGTTTCACCGTCGCCTGGTCGCCGCTGATGCAGGAGCGCTTCGCCGGCCAGCCACTCAAGCGCATCGTCATCCGCTTCGGCCGCGAGGAAGCGGCCGGCGAGGCGATGATCGATGCGGATGGCATCGAGGGCGGCGCGATCTACGCGCTCTCGGCGCCGATCCGCGAGGCGATCTTGAGTGACGGCGCGGCGGAGATCGCGATCGATCTGCGGCCCGATCTCGCGGCGGGCGGTCTCGCCGCACGCCTGGCCCGGCGCCGCAAGGGCGAGACGCTGAGCAACCACCTGCGCAAGGCCGCAGGTCTCGCGCCGGTCGCGGTCGCGCTGCTGCGCGAGGCGGCGGGGACCGCGCTGCCGACGGAGCCGCATAGGCTGGCGGCGCTGATCAAGGCCGTTCCGCTGCGCCTCGCCGCGCCGATGCCGATCGCGCGCGCCATCTCGACGGCCGGCGGCATCGTCCGCGACGAGCTGGATGCCGGCTTCATGCTGAAGCGCCTGCCGGGCGTCTTCGCCGCCGGCGAGATGCTCGACTGGGAGGCGCCGACCGGCGGCTATCTGCTGCAGGCGAGCTTCGCGACGGGCGTGGCCGCGGCACGTGGGATCGTGGAGTGGTTGGTGGAGCGGTGAGCTTAGTGCTCGCCGAACGCCTGTCATCTCGGACAAGCCGCCTTAGCGGCGCCGATCCGGGATCCATGTCCGAACCTCGATCGGAACGCTCTGGCATGGATACTGGGTCTCCGCTTCGCTGCGCCCGGGACGACCAGATTTCTTCAAGCCCGTTTCACCCGCTCGCGCTCAAACGGCGCGCAAAGCTGCGCCCGCCATCGACGGTCGAGATTTCGCCGACGCGGGCGAGCGAGATCAGGATGTCGCGGATCGCGCGCTCAACCTTGCGGCCCTGCCGGAAGTGCGCGGCGATTCCGGCGGCGTCGAGCGCTGCCGGAGCATAGGCCAGGGCCGAGAGCACACAGGCGACGCGCTCCACCGGATCGGTGGGGAAGAGTGGCCGGCCCGCGCCGGCCGGCAGCGCCGCGACCAGCCCTTCCGCCTCGATCTGCTCACCGCCTCGGCCGGCATCGCCGAAGCGCGGGCGCTGATAGTCAGGCCGGAGCCAGCGCACCGTGCCGCGCGCCTCCTCCCGCAGGCGCTGCCGGTTCAGGGCGACGAGCCGCGCCAGAACCTCCTCCCCGGCCAGATCGGCCGGCCAGCCATAGGCGGCGGCGACCGCGGCATCGATGGCGCCGTGGTGTTCGTCGAGGATCAGCACCAGCCCGCGGTCGCGGATACCGGCTTCGGCCGCCGTCAGGGCGCCGCCGGCACGGATCGCCTCGCGCACATTGTAGAGTTTGGTCAGGGTGAGGTCGGGATGATCGGCCAGCACCTGCTTGCGCAGGGCATCCAGCGCCTCGGCGGGCTTCCGGATGGCCTCTTTCTGAAGCTCGTTCGCATCGGGAAACGGGAAGGGATCGAAGCAGCGGGATTTCGAGTAGCGCGGATCGTTGCCGACGCCGAGCCAGCCGCCGGCGCGCAGGGCCCAAACAACGTGGATTCGAGACGAGAGCACGCCAAGATGGAACGTGTCGGAGAGGCCTACCGCGACGAGCATGTTGTCCGGCAGGATCGAAGCGTCAAGAAACTGGAAGACGCGATGCTTGGCGGTCTCGGCCGTGGCGACGTAGCGCTGCAGTCCAGCTGTGAAACCGCGCATGTCGGTATTTCTGCGACCGAACAGCCACCAGTTTTCCCGCCGATAAGCCTCGTTGTTCTTGTCCCGCTCAGGTTTCACACGCAGCAGAAGGTGCTGATAAACTTCCGGGAAGCGTGTCCTTACGTCCTCGCTGCCGAGCCCATCGAGATCGATGACCAGAACGCCGCGTGGGCGTGATGTGAGGTCACGGCCGTTGCGATAGTGGCGGATGTGTTCGACTAGCCCTGCCCGGCGAGACAAGCCGAGAGCTTCGGCTTCGCTCGGCTTGAGAATAAAGCCTGCTCCGTGCAGCGGCACGCCGCGCGAGCACAAGCCTTCATTAGATCTCAGCGCGACCGCCTGGGTTACGTCTGCGCCAATCGAAAGGTCTGAGCTGATCCGCCCCTCGCGTAGGCTCAATTCGATCTGCGGCTGATCGGTGTCGAGCGCGGCTTCGGACGTCATTTCGCAGAGCCTTCCGTCGTGTCGCCCGGCTTGCGCCACCGTCATCGCGATGCGCACAGCGGCGCTGTCCTTGCCGGCTCTCGTCCAGGGATGGTCGGGGATCGCCATGACCAGCGAGAGCGGCCGTCGCGCCGCCAGATGCCGTTCGATCGTGCGGCGCTGAAAAAGCTGCGTGATGGAGTTGGTGGTGACGAAGCCGAAGCGCCGCAGCCTCGTGCCTGGCCGCGTCAGGATCTCGGCGGCCCGATCCCACCAGTACATCACCAGATCGGCGCTCTCGTTCATCTGCGGGTGCGCCGCCCACAGCGCTTCTGCATAGGCGTCGCCAAGTCGGCTGCGCAGGTCCTTGCCGCCGATGAAGGGCGGGTTGCCGGCGATGAATTCGGCCTCCGGCCATTCCGGCCGGCGCGGATTCGGCAGGATTTCATGGCCATTGACCACCTTCGGGATCGGCCAGCCATCCCAGCTCAGCACCGCATCGCGCTTGTAGATGTGGTCGAGCTTTTTGAGGATCGGCTCCTTCGGCGCGAAGCCGCGGGTGCGGAAATGCCATTGCAGATGGCCGATCCAGAGCACGAGGTCGGCGATGGCGACGGCTCGGCGGTTCGTTTCCAGGCCGAGGAACTGCTGCGGACCGACCGCGTGTCGTGCGAAGCCGCCGAGCGTCTCGGCACTGCCGAGCTCGCTCGCTGCGTCCAGAACCTCGCCCTCGAGTTTCTTCATCAGCTCCTGTGCGACATGGAGGAAATTCCCCGTTCCGCAGGCCGGGTCGAGGACACGCGTCTGGCACAAGGTTTCGTGGAAGACCTCGACCAGCGCCAGCGCCTTCTTCGTGTCGCCGCCGTCGCGTGCCTGTTGCGCGGCGCCGAGCACGGCGCGCCAGTCTTCGCGCAGTGGCTCGATCACGGTCTCGACGACCAGCCGCTCGACATAGGCGCGCGGCGTGTAATGCGCGCCGAGCCGCGCACGTTCCTGCGGATCGAGCGCCTGTTCGAGCAGCGTGCCGAAGATCGCGGGCTCGACCTCCTTCCAGTCGTGCTCGGCGGCGGCCAGCAATTCGCCGATCTCCTCGCGCCCGAGCGGGTAGACCTTCGCGTCCTCGTAGAGCTTGCCGTTGAAGCGCTTCATCCGCTCGCGCACGGAGGTCGAGTATTGCCCCTTGTCCATCGCCTGCCAGAGCTCCGATACGAGCGGCAGGAAGGATTCGGGATCGTCGCGGCATTCGCGCAGCAGCGTCTTGAAGGCATCCTTGCGGATCAGCCCGACATCCTCGGCGAACATTGTGAACAGGCAGCGCATCAGGAAAAGCGCGACCTCCTCCGGATCATGGTCGCGCTCCAGCGCCTTGGAGACGGCGGCCAGTCGCTCAGCGATTGCGCGGGTGACGCGCGCCGCATGGCGGGTCGGGTCGAGCGCGAGCGGCTCGGTCCAGATTGCGGCGAGGCGCCGGCGCACGGCCTCCTCGCGCAGATCGTCGAGATAGACGCGGTAGCTCTGCCGGTCCGGGAACTGGACGTAGTTCTTACCCTGCCCGGTGAAGTCGGCGTAGAACTCGAAACAGTGGCCGACGTCGCAGACAATCAGGAAGGGTGGCCAGCCATGCGAGGCCGGCAGGGCCTTGGCATAGTCCTCCGCCTGGCGCCTGGCGTTGAGCATCAGCACGTCCCAGGCGCGATCGGCCCCGCGCCGGCCGCGCGGCCCGGCCGGTTCGGCGAAGGGCAGGGCGCCCTGCGCCGGGAGGATTTCCTTCGCCTGCCCCTTCAGCCGGCTCTGCTTGGCTTCGAGGACGAAGGCGCCCTTCCTGTAAAGGTCGATGCGCCCCGTGCTGTGCCCGCCCTGCCCATCGGGAAAGCGCACCGGATATTCGAAGCGGTAGGTCACCGCGTCGGAATCGCTGGTCGGTGGCTGCGGCGGCTCGACGCCGATCAGCCGGCAGAGCTCGCTCAGGAACTGCGCATAGGCGGCGCGCTCAGCCCCTTCCGACACCCGCCAGCGCGCGATGAAGGCCTCGACATCCGCCGTATCCGGCCCGGACCCGCCCCCCGACATGGTCCCGTCTCCCCAGGTTGCTTCAGATCAGAATATGCAACCTAAGATTGCAACTACTTCCCCTGTCAACTCCTGTCACCAATCTGGCCGTTTCGCCGCCGCACCCCCTCGCATCATCAGGCGTTCGGGACCATATTGCCGCCATGCCGAAAAGCCCTGACAGCACGACCGCCAAGCCGAAAGCCGCCAAGTCCGCTGCGACAAAGAAGCCGTCATCGGCCCGCACGCCGAACTCCAAGGCGTCGAAGCCCGAGCTGAAGCCGCTCGAAGGCTATCTCGCCGATCTGCTGAACCCGGCGATCAATCGCGGCACGGCCGTGCCCGGCGGCGCCTCGGGCTTCAAGGATACGCCGCAGGCCGGCTACGAGGCCGAGGCGCGCCCCGGCGATGGCGATATCAGGCCGAAGAAGAAGCTCTCGAAGAAGGCGGATTCAGCTTTCGCCGGCGCCGAAGGGGCGGCGGCCGCGACCGCGACGTCGCTGCAGTCGCTGCTTGAAACCGGCAGCCCCTTCATCGATCCGGGTAAACCCTGGACGCCGCACCGTCCGCCGCGTCCGGAGAAGTCGGAAGGCGGCATCGCTTTCACGATGAAGTCGGATTTCTCGCCGTCGGGCGACCAGCCGACCGCGATCTCCGATCTCGTCGACGGCATCCGCCGGCAGGAGCGCGACCAGGTGCTGCTCGGCGTCACCGGCTCGGGCAAGACCTTCACCATGGCCAAGGTGATCGAGGAGACGCAGCGCCCGGCGCTGGTGTTGGCGCCGAACAAGACGCTGGCCGCCCAGTTGTACGGGGAATTCAAAAGCTTCTTCCCCGACAACGCGGTCGAGTACTTCGTCTCCTATTACGACTATTACCAGCCCGAGGCCTATGTCCCGCGCTCGGACACCTATATCGAGAAGGAATCCTCGATCAACGAGCAGATCGACCGCATGCGCCACGCCGCGACGCGCTCTTTGCTCGAACGCGACGACGTGATCATCGTCGCCTCCGTCTCCTGCATCTACGGTATCGGCTCGGTCGAGACCTATACGGCGATGACCTTCTCGGTGAAGCTCGGCGAGCGCATCGAGCAGCGCCAGCTCATCGCCGATCTCGTCGCCCTGCAATACAAGCGCACGCTCGGCGATTTCGCCCGCGGCACCTTCCGGGTGCGCGGCGACGTGATCGAGCTGTTCCCGGCGCACTATGAGGACCGCGCCTGGCGCATCGGCCTGTTCGGCGACGAGGTCGAGTCGATCTCCGAGTTCGATCCGCTCACCGGCCAGAAGACCGGCGAGCTCGAATTCATCAAGGTCTACGGCAATTCGCACTACACCACGCCGCGCCCGACGCTGACCCAGGCGGTGAAGTCGATCAAGGAGGAGCTCAAGGCCCGCCTCGACGAGCTCAACCGTATGGGCCGCTATTTGGAGGCGCAGCGGCTCGACCAGCGCTGCACCTTCGACATCGAGATGATCGAGGCCACCGGCTCCTGCAACGGCATCGAGAACTATTCGCGCTATCTCACCGGCCGCAAGCCGGGCGAGCCGCCGCCGACCCTGTTCGAATACCTGCCCGACAACGCGCTGGTCTTCACCGATGAGAGCCACGTCACCGTGCCGCAGATCGGCGGCATGTATCGCGGCGACTTCCGCCGCAAGGCGACCTTGGCCGAATACGGCTTCCGCCTGCCCTCCTGCATGGACAACCGGCCGCTGCGCTTCGAGGAATGGGACGCGATGCGGCCGCAGTCGGTGCATGTTTCGGCCACGCCCGGCGGCTGGGAGATGGAGCAGACCGGTGGCGTCTTCACCGAGCAGGTCATCCGCCCGACCGGGCTGATCGACCCGCCGGTCGAGGTCCGCCCCGCCAAGCATCAGGTCGCGGACCTGCTCGACGAGGTCAAGGAGGTCACCGAGAAGGGCTACCGCACCCTCGTCACCGTGCTGACCAAGCGCATGGCCGAGGATCTGACCGAGTATCTGCACGAGAACGGCGTGCGCGTGCGCTACATGCACTCCGACATCGACACGATCGAGCGCATCGAGATTCTTCGCGATCTCCGTCTAGGAGCGTTTGATGTCCTGGTCGGCATCAACCTGCTGCGCGAGGGCCTCGACATCCCCGAATGCGGCTTCGTCGCCATCCTCGACGCCGACAAGGAGGGCTTCCTGCGCTCCGAGACCTCGCTGATCCAGACCATCGGCCGCGCCGCGCGCAATGTCGACGGCAAGGTCATCCTCTATGCCGACCACGTCACCGGCTCGATGGAGCGGGCGATGGCCGAGACCAATCGCCGCCGCGAGAAGCAGGTCGCCTATAACGAGGCCAACGGCATCACGCCGCAGACGATCAAGCGCGCCATCGGCGACATCCTCGGCTCGGTCTATGAGCGCGACCATGTCACGGTCGACAAGGGGCTGGTGGCGCCGGCCTCGGGCCACAACCTCAAGGCCGCGATCGCCGATCTCGAGAAGCGCATGCGCGAGGCCGCCGCCGACCTCGAATTCGAGACCGCCGCCCGGTTGCGCGACGAGATCAAGCGCCTGCAGGCGACGGAGCTGGCGATCAGCGACGACCCGCTCGCCCGCCAGAGCGATGTCGAGGCCAGCGCCGGCCGCTACAAGGGCGAGCGCAGCTACGGATCGAGCGCCAACCTGCCGCCGACCCGCGCGCGCAAGCCGACCGACGCGGATATGGGCCCGCATAATTGGGGCGGCGGCGAGGGCAAGCCGAAGAGCGACCCGCTGGCCTCACGCGCCCGCAAGCCCACCCTCGACGAGATGGGCCCGGTGCCGGAAACGCGGCCGAAGGGGGCGGGGGAGAGACGGCGGAGGCGGTAAGTCGCCCGAGCGGGTGTTAACACCGAATTCCCGAATTGCAGTAGGGATGAGTTAACTGCCCGTTATCCGCCGAACCTTTTCCTCCATCGCGGACGCGTTGAATGTGGTCGTAAGAAATTGATCTAGTTGGATCTAGGAGACCTTTGCATATGGGGCATTTGACTGCCTTCTTTAGAGATTCTTTGATATAAATCGACGATTTTGTGTCGTCAGAAAAATTAGATGATGTTGCTTTTTCTTTTAATGCGAGTATTTTTCCTTCTGAATTCGGTATTATGACGGATATAAGATCTTCGATTTTGAATTTTCCTCCTAACTTTAGATTTTTTACCATGTAATCAATCATGTCTGAGGCTCTTTCAAATCTATTTTTGCTTCTAGCTATTTGAAGAGATTGGGTAATTAGCGATTTATTGTTGATTATAAATTTCTCGACATCTGCTCTATGATTAGAAAAATCTCGGAAAAATTGATCGTTATTATTAGATATATGCTTCTTGAAGCACAGAATCATTCCCAAGAGAAGGTCTGGAATATGACGTCCTCTTTCGGAATAAAAATATACGGCAGGATGGAGGCCAAGGCTGCCAGAATCGTTTCCAGAAATTCGACTCATTACTGAAATCGTATTTTTCAAGACACTAATAGTTTTGCTTCCGTCGGAATCTTCATCAAATTCATCGATAGCTTGGCGAGTCGATCCTTGTTTCGCGCTTGTGATTGAAATTATATTCATTAGCAGTTCAAGGGCGTTGAGTGGAGATTTTGTGCCGCCAATTGGCAGATCAAGTGTCTTAATCGGAACATTTATTTCAGGAGCGAAGAAATTTTGATGCAGTATCTTCGCTTGGGTTTCGATCTTTTCTCTAGTCTCGTCCGGGAATTTTGACCAGTATTTGTGACCTGTCGCGGCTCTGACGACAGACCGAGCGGCAACTGCAATGGACCTAGTGCGGTTCCTTAGGAGAAGTTCTTCTGAGGCGTCCAGGGGCGTTCCCTGCGTATTGATCTTGAAGAACGAACTCTCGGCTTTGTCGGCGTCCCCGTTAACCCATTGCAGTGATAATGAGCGCGTCGCCATATTGCGCGCGCGTGCGACTCGCTCTGGCGTGTGAGAACTCTGATTAACGAGGGCATCTTTAACTAAAGTGTACTTCCCGATGGTTCTTTCTACTTCTTTTCTCGTCTTCTCTGCCGTCTTTTTTTGAGAGATCGATATGTTATTGGAGAAGTATTTTAGCGAAATCGGGCCGTCGCCGTAGTCGTCGTTAATCCAGGCTTTGAGGGCGCTAATTCGGTGTCCGCCATCAATTACAAAAACGTACGACTCCGATTGCCAAAGAATTATAGATGGAACTAATTCGTTATCTAAGAAGCTTTCCAAGAAGCTAACGACCTGCTTTGTCGTCCAATGGTTCGTTTCTCGTTGAAAATCCGGCTTCCTTAGCAATGGAACTAGCATTCCGTTGCTTCCAAGACTCTCCATAGAGAGAGCTTTGATAGGTTCTGCAGAAGACATAGGTGGGCCTTTAACTGCAAAATCATCGCGAGCAATCATCGCGTCTAGAATAACTGTATCAGGCATTCGGTGAGCGCCTCCCCCAGAAAAACGAGCATGCCGCAGTTTCGATGTAAAGAGTCAGCTGACACACCGCCGACATCCTAGAGCGCCTTCGCCATGACCGTCCCCTCCACCTTCGTCTATGCCTCGCGCGATTTCGAGCGCTTCCTGCTCGATGCGCGCGATGAGCTCGGGCTCGGGACCACGCACCAGACCTATGCGGCGGTGCTGGCCGTGCTCGTCACCTTCCGGGCGCGGCTGACGCCCGCAGAGGGCGTGACTTTCGCGAACGCCCTGCCGCCGCTACTCGCGGCGATGTTTCTGCAGAACTGGGACACGGCGCAGCCGCCGAAACCTTTCGCCGAGCACACGGCGCTGACGCGGAAGGCGATCGGCTATCGCCACGACCACACGCTCCTGCCCGCAAGCGGCATCGCCGACGTCGCCCGGGCGCTGCGCCGCCATGTCGACGCGGCTGCCTTCGCGCACGCGCTGGACAAGCTGCCAACGGGCGCGCGGGCGTTCTGGGCGGCGGAGTAAGCGCACGGGGAACCCCTCTCCCGGATGGGAGAGGGGCAGGGGTGAGGGACCGCCGCTCGTTAAGAGGGCTGAGCCGGACCAGCAACCGCCTGCCTGATGACAGCTGTGACAGCGTCCCGATTATCGATGATTTCGTCATTCCGGAAACGAATCACCGTGAACCCATGCCGCTCGATCTCTGCGGTTCGTACGGCATCGTATTCCGTTTCCCAGGCATGCTGCCGGCCATCGACCTCGACAATCAGACGACGCTCGATGCAGACGAAATCGACGGTATAGCCGAGCAGCGGAACCTGTCGTCTGAACTTCAGCCCGTCGAGCCGCCTATCCCGCAGCAGTGACCACAACACGCTCTCAGCCTCGGTCGAATACCGCCGCAGATCTCTTGCGAATTGCCGGCGCTCGCTCGTCATCAGGCGCGGATGTTGAAAGGAATTGCCTTTGCAATCAATGGCGGTCCCTCACCCCTGCCCCTCTCCCATCCGGGAGAGGGGTTCCCCGCGCGTTCCCATAAAACTTATCCCCGCCCTCTCGCTTCGCCCCTATGCTCGGCCCACCTCATCCCCGAGGGGCGGCCATCCGGAGGTATGCCAGTGGCGGGAGGAGGTTCGGCGCCTGCGGGTGGCGTTACGACCCACTCCCGGGAGGCTTCGGGGCACCGCCCTGGGGGTACTACGGCCCCTGCGCGAGGAGCTCGCTGGAACGGTCGGCCGGTGCCTGGCATCCTCGACCCAATAAGCGCGGCCCGGAGTCCGAAATCGCCGATGAGCGGAGCGCCACGGGGCGTGCGGAAGGTGGCTCAATCCTTCCGCGCCGCATCCTGGCTCAAGGAAAGCGGCCCGATACCCCCGCGCCTCGCGGCGCTCCGCTGCCCCTCATGACGAACGCCCGCGCGGAAGCGCGGGCGGGGGAAGACGCGCGTGCGCCTCAGGGCGAGATGCCCTGCACCGCCCAGGCGCGCGCCTCCAGCGGGATCGTGCCGTCGGATGCGAATGGCAGGCTTTCGCGCAGTCGTTGCCGCAACTGCTCGCGCGCCGCCAGCGGCAGGCTGAGGCAATAGCCCGGCGCCGGGCCGGTGCCGAGCGTGAAGGGCTGCCAGAAATCATCGAAGTTGCGGAACAGCGTCGGTACGGTGAGCGGCTCGCAGGCGATGTCGATCAGCCCGGCGGCGGCAGCGAGCTCCGTCAGCCCCGCGTCCGTGCAGAAGGAAAAGCGCCGGTCCTGGGCCAGCTCCGTCGCTTGCGGGTCGAGGGCTGTCGCCGCAGTCCAGAAGGCGTGCTGGAACTGCAGGCCGCCGCCCGGATAGTCCCAGACATAGAAGCTGATCAGCCCGCCCGGCCGCACGGCGCGGCGCATCTCCGCCAGCGCCCGCTCCCGGTCCGGCACGAAGTTGAGCATCAGCGCGGAGCCGACGGCGTCGCAGCTCGCGGTCTCGACCGGCAGCGCCTCGGCGCTGCCCTGCCGAAAGCTGACGCGCCAGTTGGTGATGCGCTGCTGGGCGAGGGCCAGGAGACCCTCCGAGGGGTCGATCGCGACGATGCTGACCGGCACGGCGCCGCCCAGCAGCGCCTCGGTCAGCGCGCCGGTGCCGCAGCCGACATCGAGCCATTCGAAGCCGGGCAGGGGGTTCAGCCAGTCGACGAAAAGCGGCGCGAGTTCGCGGCTCCAGCGCCCCATATAGCGATCATAGTTCTCGCCGGCCTGCCATGTGTCATGGCGTGTCTGGTCGGGCATTCTCTGGCCCTTTGGTCCGGAAAGGCTGACTTTACGTCATTTTGGCAGATTCTGCCAGTTGAAGCTGTCTTGCGGCGCGCAAATGGCGGTGCCTCGACAGGATCTGCGCCAATTCGTCCTCGCTTTTTGTTGGCTTCAACTTATCCGCGAGTGGCGCTATCGGGGCGATATGCCGTGTGCGCGGTGGAGGCGTCTGCGCTCATGTGTGGTGAGGCGGCTTCACGCCGCCAGGGCGGGCAGCTGTTCCAGCCGGCGGATGGCCGTGCTGAGCTCGGGCTCGTCGACGAGGTCGGCGGCGTCGGCCAGCTTGAACCAGTGCAGGTCGCGCTGATGCTGCTCGCTGAAGTTGGCGAGCTGCTGCTCGACCTTCAGCAGATAGAGCTTCACCTTGCAGAGCACGAAATGGTCGCTCATGCGCTTCCAGTAGGTGTAGCGTCCCGCCGGCTCGCGGCTGACGCGGCCGATGACGCCGGCCTCCTCGAAGGCCTCGCGGGCCGCGGCGTCATGGTCCTTCAGCCCCTTCATCGGCCAGCCCTTGGGCACGATCCAGCGGCGCGTCGTGCGCGAGGTGACGAGCAGGATCTCCGTCGAGCCGTCGGCGGCGTGGCGGATCGGCATGGCGGCGATCTGCGACCGCTTCTCCCCCGGTTTCCGCTTGGCCTTCTTCATCGACGCTGGACGCTCCTCGCTGGCTGCAGATTCCCTCCGGCTCCGAATCGGGAATGGCTGCCGAAGCGAATAAATATTGCATCGCTTCGCGAAAATGGAAGAGGCGTTCTGCCGAAAAAGTGAACGGGTCAGCCCTGCTTTCTGTGCATATCCTCGCCGGCAGAGAGCCTTAGCAGCAGCCAGCCGCCGATGCCGGAGAGCAGCGAGCCGGCGAGCACGCCGATCTTGGTCTGGCTCTGCAGCGCCTCCGAATCCGGGAAGGCGAGCAGGCCGATGAACAGGCTCATAGTGAAGCCGATGCCGCAGAGCAGGGCGATGCCGTAGAACTGCGCCCAGGAGGCGCGTGCCGGCAGATCGGCGAGGCCGGCGCGGATCGCTACCCAGCCGAAGCCGAAGACGCCGATCTGCTTGCCGAGGAACAGGCCGAGCATGATGCCGAGCGGCACCGGCGCGGCGAGCGTCGCGAGGCCGAGGCCGCTGAAGGAGACGCCCGCATTGGCGAAGCCGAAGACCGGAATGACCAGGAAGGCGACATAGCGGTGCAGCCCGTGTTCGAGCTTGTGCAAGGGCGACTTGGTGTCGTCGGGCCGGGCCGGAGATGGCGTGAGCGGAATGGTCAAGGCCAGCGCGACGCCGGCCAGCGTCGCATGCACGCCGGACTTCAGGGTGAAGTACCAGAGCGCCGCGCCGAGCACGAGATAGGGGAGGAGCCGTGTCACGCCGAGACGGTTGAGCGTCGCCAGGACGACCAGCGTCGCCGCGGCGAGGCCGAGATGCAGGCCCGACAGCTCGGCGGTGTAGAACACCGCGATGATGATCACCGCGCCGAGGTCGTCGAGGATGGCGAGCGCGGTCAGGAAGACCTTCAGGGACGCCGGCACGCGCGGCCCGAGCAGCGAGAGCACGCCGAGCGCGAAGGCGATGTCGGTCGCCGTCGGGATCGCCCAGCCGCGCAGACTCTCGCCGGAGTTCAGGTTGAAGGCGACATAGATCAGCGCCGGGGCGATCATGCCGCCGAGCGCGGCGAAGCCGGGCAGCACGCGCCGTCCCCAGCTCGAGAGCTGGCCGTCCAGCATCTCGCGCTTGATCTCGAGCCCGACGAGCAGGAAGAACACTGCCATCAGCGCGTCGTTGATCCAGTGCAGGACGGAGAGGCCGAGCACATAGCTCTTCAGCGTGCCGAAATAGAGCGGCGCCGCTGGCGAATTGGCGATGACGAGCGCCAGCGCCGCGACCACCATCAGGATGATGCCGCCGGCGGCCTCGCTGCGCAGGAAGTCCCGCAGCGCGGAAAAGGGTCTCGTCCGGGGGGCGGGGCCGGCCATCAGGCTCTCCTTCGTCGATCGGGCAAAAGGAGATACGACAAGCCGGCGCCGAGGGCCAAATCTAGAGCATTTTCGAGGGAAGTGGACACCGGTTCGCGTGAAGAAAATGCGAAAAAATATGAACTTGGAGCAGGTCCGCGATCCGGAGAATCACGGAACTGCTCCAGGGAGGCCGGGCCGGAGGTCAGAGCTTCTTGCCGTCCTTGTCGAACTGCTTGAGGAAGGCGATCAGGTCCTTGATCTCCTTGTCGTTCTTGATGCCGGCAAAAATCATCTTGGTGCCGGGGATCTTGGTCCTGGGGTCCTTGATGTAGTCGGTGAAGGTCGCCTCGTCCCAGGTCAGGCCGGAACTCTTGTTGGCCGTCGAATAGCTGTAGGCTTCGACCGCGCCCGAATGCCGGCCGATCAGGCCGTTGAGCTCGGGGCCGACGAGGTTGCGTGCGCCTTCGCCGATCTGATGGCAGGCGCGGCACTTGTTGAAGGATCGCTCGCCGGCGGCGGCATCCTGTGCGGCAGCGGGCTGGGCGATAAAGGGCAGAAGAAGGAGAAGGCTTGGGAGAATCGCGCGCATGGGCAGGTCTTTCGACTTGGAGGCGTTCTCATTTAGCTCGAAGCCGCGCGGCGCCGCATGGGCCATTTCGCCGCGCTGCGTCGCTCCCTCGGAGCTTGGCCTCAGAGCTCGCCGATCCACTCCGCCACGGTCGCCGTGAAGGCGTCCGGGCGCGACACCGGGAAGAGATGCCCGCCTGTTTCCATGATCGCCCGGCGGCAGCCGGGCAGGGCTGCGGCCAGCGCTTCCTGATGGTAGACCGGAACGACTATGTCGTCGCGCGTGCCGAGGATCAGGATCGGCATCGGCAGCGAGCCGATATCGGCCGAGCCGTCGAAGGCGAGGAGCGCGTTGAGCCGCTCGCGGGTCACCGTCCGGGCATGCTCGCTGACCGGGGCGGCTTCCAGCGCAGCGTCATAGATGTGCCAGTTCTGCTCGATCCAGCGCGGCTGATAACCGCTGAGCACCGAAATGGCGGCATAGGCGTAGGGGTCCGCTTCGAGGATTGCGAGGCGCGCCCCGAACAGGGCGTTCAGGAAGCGGCCCGGCGCAAGCCAGCTTGCGCTGAGGATCAGCCCGTCTACGCGCTCGGGAGCGAGCTTGGCGATTTTCTGGGCGATACAGCCGCCCGTCGAATGGCCAAGCACCACAGCGCGCTCGATGCCGGCGGCGTTGAGCACGGCGAGGCTGTCGCGGGCCAGAAGCTCCATGTCGCAAGGGGCCTCGCCGCGGGTGCTGGCGCCGATGCCGCGCTGGTCGAAGCGGATGACCTGAAAGGAGCGAGACAGCGTCGCGGCGATATCCTTCCAGAATGCCGCGGTGCCACTCAGGCCGCTGACCAGAAGCAGCGGTTGGCCATGCCCTTCCTTGAAGGCGTGCAAGGTCGCGCCGTCGGGCGTTTCGACCTTGAAGTCGATGATCTCGGTCGTGGCTGTCATGCGTCACCTCGCGACCGATCGCCATTGGCGATTGATCTCTTGTCGGGGCATCGGGGTCCCCCAAAAAGTGGGGTCCACTTTTTGGCCCGATGCCGCAGGCGACGTGCGCTGCTGCGCCTGGCGCGCATGATCCCGGACATGGCCCCGTCCTCCCTGAAAGCCTAGGTCGCCCACCGCCGGTCGTTCGGCCTTGATCTGGCCGATGGGACCGGTTCGTGAGAGGATGGCGCATCAGGGCCGCACCTGCCATGGCTTGAGCGCAGGGGGCGGATTGTCCCTGGCGCAGATCAAATAGACCAAAGGCTAATTGGTCTGCGTCCAGAGCATAGCTTTGTGCCTGTTCACGGGCGAGGCCATTCTGCCAAGCGCACAGCAGGCTTCACGCGAGGACTCAGCTGCGCCGGTTCGCTGCCTCCGGATCCGTGCGCCAGGTCGCGACCGACATGGTCGGCAGGTCGAAATAGTCGCGCGTCGTCGCATAGCCGTGCCCGCCCATGCGCCCGACGGCGTCGAGCGCGGCCGGGTCGACGTAGAGCTTCTGCGGATCGACCGTGTCAGCACGGAAATGGGCGTAGACGACCTCGCCCAGGATGATCTCGCGCGAATTGCCGATGCCGAGCGTCGTGTGGTGCCGGCATTCGAAGGCTGCCGGCGCCTGGCCGATCCAGGGGCAGGGCACCTTGACGCCGGGCATGGCGGTCAATCCGGCCTCGGCCAGTTCGTCGGCGCCGGGCTCGAAGGGCACCGCGCAGACATTCATGCCTTCCAGCAGCGCGTCCGAGACGATGTTGACGGTGAAGGCCAGGGTCTGCCGGACGTTGCGCCCGGTGTCCTTCTGTGCGCCGGTCGGCCGGTATTCGACGCCGAGCGCGAGGATGGCCGGATCGGCGGACAGGCAGTTGAAGAAGGAGAAGGGAGCGGCGTTGACCGTGCCGTGCTCGTCGATCGTCGTCACCAGCGCGATCGGGCGTGGCACGACGGCGCCGATCAGCAGCTTGTAGCGCTCGCGCGGGGTCAGCGACGCGAAGTCGAAGGTGACGATGCCGGGGGCGGTCTCGGCGCGCGGCTGTCCGGACGGGTGAGCGGTCACGATGGGTTCAATCCTTCGCTGCGGGCGTAGGGGGCGAGCACGTCGCGGATGTCCCGTTCGACGCGCGGCGTCAGCAGGGCGCGGGTCACGACCGCGCGCAGATGATGGTCCATGAGATCGGCGGCGCGGGCTGCGTCGCCTGCGCGCAATGCCTCGATGAGCTGGCGGTGCTCGGAGACCGCACATTCGCTCGAATGCGGGCGCCCGTAGATCGCCAGGATCAGCGAGCAACGCGATGACGCTTCCTGGACATAGCGCAGCAGCAGCGCGTTGCCGGTCATCGTAGCGAGCTTGATGTGAAACTCGCCGGAAAGGCGGATCGATTGCGGTCCGTCCTGTTCGTGCGCTCGCTCTTCCTGCTCGACATGGGCTTCGAGCTCGGCCGCCTGGGACGCCGTCAGGCGCCCGGCCAGGTTCTCCGCGACCAGGCGCTCCAGCCCGCGCCGGACCTCGAAGACGTCGCGCGCCTCCTCCAGCGTCGGATAGGCGACGGAGGCGCCGCGATTGGGCTTGAGTTCCACCAGCCCTTCGACGGCGAGGCGCCCGAACGCTTCGCGCACCAAGGTGCGGCTGACGCCGAGCTGCTCGCCGATCGAATCTTCCGGCAGCTTCATGCCTGGCTTCAGTGCCTGCTCGATGATGGCGCGCCGGAGCGCCCTGTATACGGATTCCGCCCGCAGAACCGGCGTACGACGCTCGCCCATGTCGACCTTCCCTCGTCCTGATCTGACTGTTTCAGGGGGCGTCAATGTCACGGTTGCGGGCTCCGATCCAGTTTCTGCTTGTGTTCAATAATCGCATACAATACGATCTTTCTATCGTATGCAAGTTTGTTCAATAATCGCACACGAGATGGCGATCAAAACGCCACTGTGCCTAAAGAGACGGCAATGACGATCGGGCCGGCCCGCTGCGGCAGGGCCGGAAACACAAAAGGGGAGAGTTGGATGAAAAAGGCCTGGTTGCTGGCGGCTGCCGCCGCCTTTGCGCTGACGGGCGCGGCGGAGGCGAGGACGCTGAAATGGGGCGCGGCGCGCGAGATCGCCTCGCTCGATCCCTATTCCTTCGGTGAGACCTTCACCCTGTCGGTGCTGAACCATGTCTATGAAGGCCTGGTTCGCTATACCGGCGACCTCAAGATCGAGCCGGCGCTGGCGGAGTCGTGGGAGACGGTGTCGCCGACCGTCTGGCGCTTCAAGCTGCGCCAGGGCGTCAAGTTCCATAACGGCGACCCCTTCACCGCCGACGACGTCCTTGCTTCGCTGGCGCGCGTGTCGCATCCGGATTCGCCGCTGAAGGGCAATCTCCCGGCCTACAAATCCTCGAGGAAGATCGACGCCTACACCGTCGACATCGAGGTCGAGGCGCCCTATCCGCTGCTGCTCAACGATCTCACCAACATCTTCATCTTCGACAAGAAGTGGCTCGAGGCCAACAATGCGACGATGCCGACCGACGTCGGCAAGGGCATCAAGGGCTACGCCACGGACAACGCCAACGGCACCGGCCCGTTCATCGTCGAATCCCGCAGGCCCGATGCCCGGACGGTCTTCGTCAAGAACGGTGGCTGGTGGGATAAGCCGAAGCACAACATCGACAAGATCGAGTTCACGCCGATCGCCTCGTCCTCGACCCGCGTCGCAGCTCTGCTCTCCGGGGAGATCGACTTCACCAATGTCGCCCCGCTGCAGGACCTGCCGCGGCTGCAGTCCTCGCCGGACGTGAAGGTGCTGCAGACCAACGAGCTGCGCTCGGTCTTCTTCGGCTTCAACATGCGGGACAAGCCCTTCGAGAGCGACGTGAAGGACAAGAACCCCTTCAAGGACATCCGCGTGCGTGAGGCGCTCTACCGCGCCATCGACATCGACGCCGTCCAGAAGCGCGCCATGCGCGGCCTCTCGCGCAATACCGGCGCGCTGGTCGCCCCGGCGATCCCCGGCTACGAGCCCTCGCAGGACGTGCGCCTGCCCTTCGACCTCAACGGCGCGAAGAAGCTGCTCGCCGATGCCGGCTATCCGAACGGCTTCTCGTTCCAGATCAACTGCCAGAGCGACGCCCTCACCAATGAGGAGGAGTTCTGCCAGGCGGTAGCGGCCATGTGGGCGCGCGCCGGGTTGAAGCCGAACCTGAACATGGCGCCGCGTGCCCAGCAGTCGCCGAAGCGCGTCAAGGGCGACTTCGACGTCTTTTCGTTCGGCTGGGCCAACGAGCCGATGATCGACGCCTATTCGCTGCTCGTACAGGTCATCCACACCAAGAGCGGCACCGCGGGCGTCTTCAACTGGGGCAATTG
Source organism: Bosea sp. F3-2 (assembly GCF_008253865.1). NCBI lineage: Bacteria > Pseudomonadati > Pseudomonadota > Alphaproteobacteria > Hyphomicrobiales > Alloboseaceae > Allobosea > Allobosea sp. F3-2. The sequence continues at coordinate 3,491,243 of NZ_CP042331.1, read as the reverse complement.
GGGTGACGCCAAGATCGATGCGCTGATCGACAAGGCCGGCGTCGAGCTCGATACGCCCAAGCGCATCGCGCTGATGCAGGAGGCGCTCAAGCTGCTGAAGGAGCAGCACCTCTTCATCCCGCTGCACCAGCAGCCCATGGCCTGGGCGACGCGCTCGACCATCACCGCCACGGTTCAGGCCTCGGACAACAAGCCGCGGCTCTGGCTGACAGTGATGAAGTGAGGGCGCGTCAGGGTGCCGTCATGGCCGGGCTTGACCCGGCCATCTCGGAAACCAGCGCCTTCACCTCCTGAGCTTCTCGGGTTCGGGCTTCGCCCGGCCCGAGAATGACGCCGGAACGCAGGAGTCCCCATGCCGGCCTTTCTTCTCAAGCGACTGCTCAATGCTGCCGGCGTCATGCTGGCGGTGGCCTTTCTCGCCTTCCTGATCTTCCGCTTCGTCGGCGATCCCGTCGATCTGATGCTGAACGAGCAGGCGAGCCAGCAGCAGCGCGACGAGCTGCGCGTCCGCCTCGGCCTCGACAAGGGCTTCGTGATGCAGTTCGCGACCTTCGTCGGCAATGCCGCGCGCGGCGATTTCGGCATCTCCTATCGCAACCAGCAGGACGTCTTCACGCTGATCTCGGAGCGCTTCCCGGCGACCTTCGAGCTCGTGCTGGTCGCGACCTTCCTGTCGCTCGCCCTCGGCATTCCGCTCGGCGTCTATACGGCGATCCGACGAGACAGCCTGCTCGCCAAGGCGCTGCAGTTCGTCTCGGTGCTCGGCGTCTCGCTGCCGAGCTTCGCGCTCGGCATCCTCTTCATCCTGGTCTTCTCGGTCTCGCTGCAATGGCTGCCGGCCTTCGGCCGCGGCGAGGTCGTCCAGCTCGGCTGGTGGAGCACCGGCTTCCTGACGCCCTCGGGCCGCAAGGCGCTGATTCTGCCCGGCATCACGCTCTCGCTCTTCCAGATCACGCTGGTGATGCGCCTCGTTCGCGCCGAGATGCTGGAGACGATGCGCACCGACTTCATCCGCTTCGCCCGGGCCCGCGGCCTGCCGGCGCGTGCCATCCATTTCGGCCACGCTCTGCGCAACTGCCTGATGCCGGTCATTACCGTCACCGGCCTGCAGATCGGCAATCTCATCGCCTTCGCGCTGGTGACCGAGACGGTGTTCCAGTGGCCGGGCATGGGCATGCTCTTCGTCCAGGCCGTGACCTTCGTCGATATCCCCGTGATGGCGGCCTATCTGATCGTCGTCTCCTTCATCTTCGTCACGCTCAACACGCTGGTCGACCTGACCTATGCCTGGGTCGATCCGCGCCTGCGCGAGGACGCGCTCTCGGGAGGCGCCAATGCCCGCTGACACCATCAAGAAACCCGGCCGCCTGCGCCGCTTCCTCGACAGCGACATCGGCTGGAGCTTCTGCCACAGCCCGGTGGCCTGGCTCTCGGCGCTGGTGCTGGCGCTGCTCGTGCTGAGCGCGCTCTTCGCCCCGCTGATCGCGCCGCAGAACCCCTACGACCTCACCCAGATCTTCATCGACAAGGCCGAGATCCCGCCGATCTGGCAGGAGGGCGGCGAGTGGCCCTTCCTGCTCGGCACCGATCCGCAGGGCCGCGACGTGTTCTCCGCCATCCTCTACGGCTCGCGCATCTCGCTGATCATCGGCTTTTCCGCTGTCGTCGTGTCGATGCTGATCGGCGTTTCGATCGGGCTTACCGCCGGCTTCTATGGTGGGCGCGTCGACAATCTGCTGATGCGGCTCGGCGATACCGTGCTCTCGATCCCGACGCTGCTGATGGCGATCCTGGTGTCGGCGATCTTCCGCGAGATGCTGCCGCCGGCGCTGCGCGAACCTTTTGCCGCGGTGGTCCTCGTCATCTCGATCGCGCTGACGAGCTGGGTGCAATATGCCCGCACGGTGCGCGCGCTGACCATGGTCGAGCGCCGCAAGGAATATGTGCTGGCCGCCCGGATCATCCGCGTGCCGGCGACGCGGATCATGCGCCGCCACATCCTGCCCAACACGATGACGCCGGTGCTGGTCTCGGCCACGCTCAATCTCGGCCTTGCCATCCTCTCGGAGGCGACGCTGTCCTTCCTCGGCGTCGGCATGCCGATCACCCAGCCCTCGCTGGGCACGCTGATCCGCATCGGCAACCAGTACCTGTTCTCCGGCTCCTGGTGGCTCGTCGTCTTCCCCTCGCTCCAGCTCGGTTTGATCGTGCTCTCGGTCAACCTGCTCGGCGACTGGCTGCGCGACGCGCTGAACCCGAAGCTGCGCTGACCATCATAAGAAACCACGAGGATACGCCTGCCATGACTGCCTCCCTCCTCATCCGCAACGTCCGGCCGAATGCGGGGCCGGCTCTCGACATCCTGATCGAGAACGGCCGCATCAGCCGGACGGCGAAGGACATCGCCGCCCCCGCCGGCGTGGCGGTCGAGGATGGCCGCGGCGAGATCGTCATCCCCGGCCTCGTCGAGGCGCATACCCATCTCGACAAGAGCCTCTGGGGCCTGCCCTGGTACGTCAACGAGGTCGGTCCGAAGCTCCTCGACAAGATCGACAACGAGCGGGAGAACAAGAAGCGTCTCGACATCGATCCCGCACGCCAGTCGGCGCGCCAGTCGATTCAGTCCTCGCTGATGGGCACGACCCATATCCGCAGCCATATCGATATCGACACCGAGCACGGGCTCTGGGGCGTCGAGGGCGTGATGCAGACCCGCGATGACTATCGCGACATCGTCGACATCGAGCTCGTCGCCTTCCCGCAATCCGGCCTGCTGCGCCGGCAAGGCACGCTGGAGCTGATGCATGAGGCGATGAAGGCCGGCTGCGAGATCGTCGGCGGGCTCGATCCCTGCGCCATCGACCGCGACCCGAAGGGCCATCTCGATGCGATCTTCGGGCTCTGCCAGACTTATGGCAAGCCGCTCGACATCCACCTGCACGAGCCCGGCGAGATGGGCCTGTTCTCGCTCGATCTGATCATCGAGCGCACCCGCGCACTGGGCATGAAGGGCAAGGTGACGGTCAGCCACGCCTTCTGTCTCGGCACCGATCCGCAGCTGGTCGATCCGGTGATCCCGCAGCTCGCCGAGCTCGATATCGCGATCATGACCACGGCGCCGGCCCGCAACACCGCGCCGGCGGTGAAGAAGCTGCTCGATGCCGGCGTTCGCGTCTGCTCGGGCTCCGACGGCATCCGCGACACCTGGGGCCCCTACGGCAATGCCGACATGGTCGAGCGGGCGATGTTCATCGGCCTGCGCAACAATTTCCGCCGCGACGACGAGGTCGAGCTCGGCCTCCAGGTCTGCACGAGCGGCGGCGCCGCGGTGATGGAGATCGCCGATTACGGCCTCGCCGAGGGCAAGGTCGCCGACCTTGTCATCATGCCCGGCCAGAGCCTGACCGATCTGGTCGTGACCCGTTCGCCCAAGCGTCGCGTCGTCAAGCGCGGCAAGATCGTCGCCCGTGACGGCGTCTCGGTGAGGACCGCCCCGTGAGCCTGCAAGCCAAAAGGCGGCCGGAAGGCCGCATCCTGATGACCGCACGCTGGGTGGTCGGCCACAAGGATGGCCGCCATCGCCTCTACGAGAACGGCGAGGTCGTCTTCGAGAACGGCGAAGTCGTCTTCGTCGGCCACGGCTTTCCCGGCGAGGTCAGCAGACGCATCGACTATGGCAACGCCCTGATCGGGCCGGGCTTCGTCGATTGCGATGCGCTCTCCGACCTCGACACCACCATCCTCGGCTATGACAACCAGCCGGCCTGGAAGAAGGGCCGGGTCTGGCCGCGCAGCTATGTCGAGGCCGGCCCCTACGAGATGTACACGCGCGAGGAGCTGGCCTTCCAGAAGCGCTACGCCTTCGCCTCGCTGATCCGCAACGGCATCACCACGGCGCTGCCGATCGCCTCGCTGTTCTACCGCGCCTGGGGCGAGACGGTGCAGGAGTTCGAGGATGCAGCCGAGGCCGCCGCCGATCTCGGCCTGCGCGTCTATCTCGGCCCGGCCTATCGCACGGGCAACCAGCTCGTCGAGACGGATGGGCGCATCGTCACTCATTACGACGAGGCCCGCGGCCTCGCCGAGCTCGATGCGGCGATCGACTTCGCCCGGCGCCATGAAGGCGCCGCCGGCGGCCTGATCCGGGCGATGTTCGCGCCGGATCGGATCGAGACCTCCACGGCCGAGCTCTTGCGCCGCACCGCCGCCGCCTCGCGCGAGCTCGATATCCCCGTCCGGCTACATTGCTGCCAGTCGAAGATCGAGTACGACCTCGTTCTTGCCCAGCACGGCATGAGCCCGCCGGAATGGCTGGAGAGCCTCGGCTTCCTCAACGAGCGCTGCCTGCTGCCGCATGGCACGGTCGTCTCCGGCAGCCGGCTGATCGACCGTCCCGGCCGCGACCTCGAGATCATCCGGGATTCGGGCGCGAGCATCGTCCACTGCCCGCTCGTCTCGGGCCGTCACGGCAACGCCATCGACCATTTCGGCCGCTACCGTGCCATGGGGCTCAACATCGCCATGGGCACGGATACGAGCCCGCCGGACATGGTGATGAACCTGCAGACCGGCATGATCCTGGCCCGCACCATGGCCGGCAATGTCGGCGCTGTGCGCTCCGAGGACTATTACGACGCCGCTACCATTGGCGGCGCCGATGCGCTGCAGCGGCCCGATCTGGGTCGGCTCCAGCCGGGCGCGCGCGCCGACATCACCGTCTTCGAGCTCGACCGCCCGCATAGCGGCCAGGTCATCGACCCCATCCAGACCATGATGCTGACCGGCCATGGCCGCGATTTCTCGACGGTGGTGATCGACGGCCGCTTCGTCATGGAGAACCGGGTCGTTCCGGGCCAGGACGAGGCCGCCGACAACGCCCGCGCCCAGAAGCAGTTCGAGGGCGTGATGGCGCGCTATCCCGAGCGCACCCTGGGCCATCCGCCGATGAGCGAGATCTTCTCGTCGAGCTACGCCATCGAACGCAGCGAGGTCTCTGCATGACCGCATCCGCCGCCGCGCCTCTCCTGTCCGTGCGCGACCTGCGCATCGTCTTCGATGGCCGCCACGGCCCATTGACGGCGCTCGACGGAGTCTCCTTCGACATCGCGCCCGGCGAAATCCTCGGCATGGTCGGCGAGTCCGGCGCGGGCAAGTCGTTGACCGGCACGGCGGTGATCGGCCTGCTCGATCCGCCGGGGCGCGTCGCCGGCGGCGAGATTCACCTGTCGGGCCAGCGCATCGACAATCTGCCGGCGGAGGCGATGCGCAAGCTGCGCGGCCGGCGCATCGGCGCGATCTTCCAGGATCCGCTGACCTCGCTGCATCCGCTGCTCAAGGTCGGCGACCAGATCGTCGAGACGATCATGACCCATCTGCCGGTGAGCCGGGCGGAGGCGCGCAAGCGGGCGCTCGACCTGCTCAAGGAGGTCGGCATCCCCGCGGCCGAGACGCGCATCGACCATTTCCCGCATCAGTTTTCCGGCGGCATGCGCCAGCGCGTGGTCATCGCGCTCGCGCTCTGCGCCGAGCCTTCGCTGATCATCGCCGACGAGCCGACGACCGCGCTCGACGTCTCCATTCAGGCGCAGATCACCACGCTGCTGAAGCGGCTCTGCCGCGAGCACGGCACATCGATCATGCTGGTGACGCACGACATGGGCGTCATCGCAGAGACGGCTGACCGGGTCGCGGTGATGTATGCTGGCCGCATCGTCGAGATCGGCCCGGTCGAGGAGGTCGTGCGCCGCCCGCACCATCCCTATACCGCCGGGCTGATGGCCTCGATCCCCAGCGTCCACGCCCGCCACGAAAATCTCAACCAGATCGACGGCGCCATGCCGCGCCTCAACGCCATCCCGCCCGGCTGCGCCTTCAATCCACGCTGTGGCCGGGCCGAGGCTTTCTGTCGGGATCACAAGCCCGGGCTGCCGGCGGCGGCGCATGCGGCAGCCTGCCATTTCCCACTGAAGGAGGCGGCGCATGCGTGATACCGTGACGACGCTCACGCGGGGTCAGCTGACGCCGAAGCCTGCGATAGCCGAGGCAGCGCCGCAGGACGACATCATCCTTGATGTCGCCGCGGCCTCCTGCCGCTTCGACGTCTCGGCGCCGGCCCTGTCGCGGCTGTTCTCGCATGAGCCGCGCCGCATCCTGCGCGCGGTCGAGAACATCTCCTTCACGGTGAAGCGCGGCACCACCTTCAGCATCGTCGGCGAATCCGGCTGCGGGAAGTCGACGCTGGCGCGCATGGTCGTGGGCCTGCAGCGGCCGACCGAGGGTATGCTGAACTTCCGCGACATCCGCCGCGCCGATGGCTCCTTCGGCCCGCCGCGCGTGCAGATGATCTTCCAGGACCCCTATGCCTCGCTCAACCCGCGCTGGCGCGTCGGCGACATCATCGCCGAGCCGATCCGCGAGCTGAAGCTCAGGCCGGACGAGGCGGCGGTCCAGCAGCGCGTCGGCGATCTCTTGGAGGTCGTCGGCCTCTCCCGGACCGATGCGAGCCGCTATCCGCACGCCTTCTCCGGCGGCCAGCGCCAGCGCATCTCGATCGCGCGCGCACTCGCCACGGAGGCCGACTTCCTGGTCTGCGACGAGCCGACCTCGGCGCTCGACGTCTCCGTCCAGGCGCAAATCCTCAACCTGATGGTCCGGCTGCAGAAGGAATTCGGGCTGACCTATCTCTTCATCAGCCACAACCTTTCGGTCGTCCGGCACATGTCGGACGATCTCGCGATCATGTATCTCGGCCGCTTCGTCGAGGCGGGGCCGGCCGAGGAGGTCTTTACGCAGCCGCGCCACCCCTATACGCGGCTGCTGCTCGATACGATCCCCGATGTCGAGCGGCCGAACCGAGCGCGCAGGCCGATGTCCGGCGAGGTGCCGAGCCCGATCGCGCCGCCGCCAGGCTGCAGCTTCAACCCGCGCTGCGCGCAAGCCGCCGATCGCTGCCGCAGCGAGCGGCCGGAGCTACGGCCGATCGACGGCGTCGAAGTGTCCTGCCACTTCGCCTGAGGCTGAGGGCTGTTGACACTTGATCGGAGCGGCGTCGAGCAACACCATCGTCATTCCGGGTCTTCGCGCAGGCGCGAACCCGGAATGACGATGGTGGTTCTGATCAGAAGCGATCCAGCAATTGTCGACGCCGCCTAGTCCGCCAGCGTCGCTTCCAGCGTGATCGGCGCCTTGAACAGTTTCGAGACCGGGCAGCCGGCCTTGGCCTTGTCGGCCAGCGACTGGAAGGTCGCTTGGTCGGCGCCGGGCACCTTGCCCGTCAGGGTGAGGTGGATCGCGGTGATAGCGTAGCCGTCGTCGAGCTTGTCGAGCGTCACGCGCGCGCTGGTATCGAGCGCATCGGCTTTGAGATTAGCCTCGCCCAGGATCAGCGAGAGCGCCATGGTGAAGCAGGCGGCATGCGCCGCGCCGATCAACTCCTCGGGATTGCTGCCGGGCTTGCCTTCGAAGCGGCTGGAGAAGCCATAAGGGTAGGCGCTGAGCGCGCCGCTCTCAGACGAGATCGCGCCCTTGCCGTCCTTGATGCCGCCTTCCCAATGGGCCGAACCGGTCCTGTTGATGGCCATGATGCTGACTCCTCTCGTGGTTGAAGCTGGATGGTGGCGCCGTCAGGCGGAGCCGCCTTTCCACAACGGGCGAGAGCGTAGCAGGTTCGCCGTCCGAGCGTATGACGACTTGCCGGAAGCAGCGAGGCCCGCACCGGTTCCCCGATGCGGGCCTCGCCAATCTTGCGCGGACGCTCCCGCTAGAGCCGGATCCGATCAGGTTGAACCAACCTGATCGGTGAATCCGTCTCTAAACTTAAGTGAAAGAACGCGTTTTCCGATCTGACTGCGTTGCAGTCAGATCGGCGCGTGCTCTAGCGGAACAGCGCCAGCGACTTCGACAGGGTGATCCAGACGCCCCAGGCGATCGGCAGGCCGACGACGGCCCAGGCGAGCAGGGCCGTGCCGTCGAAGCCGCCCTTGCCGATGCCGTAGGAGCCGTAATGCGTGGTCGCGCTGGCATTGGCCGACTTGGCCTGCAGCGCCGCGACCTCGGCGTCTTTCATGAACCATTTCGCCGCGACGGGGCGGACCAGCAGATTGCAGATGAAGCCGAGCACCAGCATGCCGGCGAGGATGTACATGGTGCGGTCATAGACCTGGGCGCGCGGCACGCCGGCATTGATCTGCGCCTCGCGGATATAGTTCACCACCACCGGGCCGATGATGCCGGCGGTCGACCACGCCGTCAGCAGGCGGCCATGGATGGCGCCGACGAACTGCGTGCCGAACATGTCGGCGAGATAGGCCGGCACCGTCGCGAAGCCGCCGCCATACATCGACAGGATGATACAGAAGAAGCCGACGAACAGCGCCAGCGACCCGGCATGCGCCGCCCAGGGCGAAAGCGCGTAGAGCAGGAGGCCGAGCCCGAAGAAGGTGGCATAGGTCAGCTTGCGGCCGAGCTTGTCCGAGAGCGAGGCCCAGAAGAAGCGCCCGGCGATATTGAACAGCGAGAGCAGGCCGACGAAGGCCGCCGCGATGGTGGCGATCTGGGTCTTCTGCCCGGCGTCGAGCGCGGCGAAGCCGATCTCCGGTTTGCCGATCAGCGAGCCCGCGAAGATCTCCTGCAGCATCGGCGAGGCCATGCCGAGCACGCCGATGCCTGCCGAGACATTGAGGGTCAGCACCGCCCAGATCAGCCAGAACTGCGGCGTCTTGTGCGCGTTCTTCAGATGGACGTGGCCGGAGGTGATCATGGCGTTCTGCGTCGCCGGCGGCGTCCAGCCTTCCGGGCGCCAGTTCGCAGGCGGCACGCGATAGCCGAAGGTGCCGGCCATCATGAAAACGAAATAGATCGCCGCCATCGCGACGAAGGTCTGCCAGACGCCGACCGAGGCCGGAGTCTTGAAAGAGTTCATCAGCATGTCGGCGAGCGGCGAGCCGATCATCGCGCCGCCGCCGAAGCCCATGATCGCCATGCCGGTCGCCATGCCGCGCCGGTCCGGGAACCACTTCACCAGCGTCGAGACCGGCGAGATGTAGCCGAGACCGAGCCCGATGCCGCCGATGACGCCGGAGCCGAGCCAGAGCATCCAGAGCTGGTGCAGGTAGACGCCGAGCGCCGAGATCAGCAGCCCGCCGCACCAGCACAGCGTCGAGACGAAGGCCGCCTTGCGCGGGCCGACGCGCTCGAGCCAGCCGCCCCAGATCGCGGCGGAGGAGCCGAGCAGCACGAAGAACAGTGTGTACATCCAGCCGAGATCGGCGACCTTCCAGTCGCAAGCGGTAGTGAACAGCGAGGCGACGAGGCCGACATCGGCGGCGCAGGCCACCGGCTTGATGATGCCGATCGCCTGGCTCAGCGGCAGCCAGAACACCGAGAAGCCATAGGCCATGCCGATGCACAGATGGATGCACAGCGCAGCCGGCGGCACGAGCCAGCGGTTGAAGCCCGGTTTGGCGATGGTCCGTTCGCGGTCGAGCAGGCCGATGCCGCCCCCGATCTCTCCGATGTCCTGTGCGACGCTCATTCCCCGTTTCCTTTCCCCAAAGCTTCGCCGTTCGGGCCGGGTAGGGTCCCGGCTCGTTGAACTTCTCGATGCACCGCCCTAGAGCCGGATCCGATCAGGTTGGATCAACCTGATCGGTGAATCCGTCTCTAAACTTAAGTGAGAGAACGCGTTCTCCGATCTGACTGCGTTGCAGTCAGATCGGCGCGTGCTCTGGCGGCGCCTTGCGTGCTAACTCCCGCGCCCCGGCCTGATCCGCGGCAGGGCGCGCTGCAGCAGGGGTGGGAGGTCCTCCGGCCGGGCAGCGAAGGCGGCGAGGAAGTCCCCACGCATGCGCCCGGTCCAGAACTGGTTGATGTGATCGGCGACGGAGGCGGCCGCCTCCTCCTCCGGATAGGCCTTGAAGAAATCGGCGATCTGCCCGGCCATGCGCCGGAGCTTCGCGATGTTCTCGTCGTGATGATCGCCTGGGGCGGGCCCGGTCGTCAGCGCAGCCTCCATCATCTGGCGATGGTCTCGGGTTCGGGCGCGAGCGCGCCGGTGAAGACGATGCAGCCATCGCGGCGCGCCACCGCCGCCAGCGCCAGGCCGAGATGCTTCGCCCGCTCGATGGCGAGCGAAGTCGGCGCCGAGATCGCGACCAGCGTGCCGGCACCGAAGATCGCCGCCTTCTCGACCATCTCGAAGGAGGCGCGGCTGGTGACGAGCAGGAAGCCCTCGCTGGCATCGGCGCCGGCGCGTAATCGGGCGCCGATCAGCTTGTCGAGCGCGTTGTGCCGGCCGACATCCTCCCGTACCGCCAGGATCGCTCCCGAGGGATCGCACCAGGCGGCGGCGTGGACGGCGCGGGTGAGCTGGTTCAGCGGCTGATGCTTGTCGAGCGCTGCGAGCGCCGCCTCGATCGCCGAGGCGGGCACGGCGCGGGAAGCCCGCGTCGCCGCATCCGCCATCGGGATCTCCTCGATGGTCTCGACGCCGCAGAGCCCGCAGGAGGTCCGCCCCGACAGGTTGCGCCGCCGCGCCAGATGCTCGCGGAAGCGCCCCGGCGCGAGCTCGACCGTGACGATCACGCCCTCGTCCCTGGGTTCGATGGCGATGCCGCGGATCTCGTCCGCGCCGCGCACGATGCCCTCGGTCAGGCTGAAGCCGGTGACGAAATCCTCGAGGTCCGACGGGCTCGCCATCATCACCGCATAGGGCATGTTGCCATAGACGATGTTGATCGGCGTCTCGACCGCGACCTCGATCTCGCGCGTGCTGTCCGGCGCTGCGCCGAAGTGCAGCGGATTGGCCTTGACGGCGGCCGAGGCCGGCGGCTGGGCGGGCGGGTTATTCCGCGGCATCGGGCAGGCGCTCCGCGATCCGGCGCAGGGTGATGTCTTCCTCGAAGTTCTTCTCCTGCCAGGCCGACCAGGCGTTGGTGCGCCGCACCTCGACGGCGGTGACCTTGTATTCCGGGCAGTTCGTCGCCCAGTCCGAGAAGTCGGTGGTGATGACGTTGGCGCCGGTCTTGGCGTGGTGGAAGGTGGTGTAGACCACGCCCGGCTGCATGCGCTCGGAGATTTCCGCCCTGAGCGCGATGTCGCCCGAGCGGCTGGCAAGCGCGACGAGATCGCCGTCGCGGATGCCGCGGCTCTCGGCGTCGAAAGGGTGGATCTCCAGCACATCCTCGTCATGCCAGGCGCCGTTCTCGGTGCGCCGCGTCTGCGCGCCGACATTGTATTGCGAGAGGATGCGCCCGGTGGTGAGCAGCAGCGGGAAGCGCGGGCCGGTCCGTTCCTCGGTCGGGACGTATTCGGTGATCATGAACTTGCCCCTGCCGCGCACGAAGCGGTCGACATGCATCAGCGGCGTGCCGGTCGGTGCCTTGTCGTTGCAGGGCCACTGCACCGAGCCGAGCTTGTCGAGCTTGTCGTAGGAGACGCCGGCGAAGCTCGGCGTCAGCCGCGCGATCTCGTCCATGATCTCGCCGGGATGGCTGTAGGACATCTCGTAGCCGAGCGCCCGCGCCAGTTCGATCGTCACCTGCCACTCGTCCTTGCCGGCGAGCGGCGCCATCACCTGCCGCACGCGGTTGATGCGACGCTCGGCATTGGTGAAGGTGCCGTCCTTCTCCAGGAAGGACGCGCCGGGCAGGAAGACATGGGCGTATTTCGCCGTCTCGTTCAGGAAGATGTCCTGGATGACGACGCATTCCATCGCCGCCAGCCCCGCCGTGACGTGCTTGGTGTTGGGGTCGGACTGGGCGATGTCCTCGCCCTGGACATAGAGGCCCTTGAACGTGCCCTCGACCGCCTCGTCCAGCATGTTGGGAATGCGCAGGCCCTGTTCGGGATCGAGCGGCACGCCCCACAGCATCTCGAAGACCTGCCGGGTGGAATCGTCGGAGACGTGGCGATAGCCCGAGAATTCGTGCGGGAAGGAACCCATGTCGCAGGAGCCCTGCACATTGTTCTGCCCGCGCAGCGGATTGATGCCGACGCCGTCGCGGCCGATATTGCCGGTCGCCATGGCGAGGTTCGCCATCGCCATCACCGTGGTCGAGCCCTGGCTGTGCTCGGTGACGCCGAGCCCGTAATAGATCGCACCATTGCCGCCGGTGGCGTAGAGCCGCGCCGCGGCGCGCACATCGGCCGCCGGCACGCCGGTATATTGTTCGCTCGCCTCCGGCGAATTCTCCTCGCGGGCGACGAAGCGGGCCCAGTGCTCGAAATCGGCGAGGTCGCAGCGCTCGCGCACATAGTCCTCGTCGATCAGCCCTTCCGTGACCACGACATGGCTGAGCGCATTGAGCAGCGCGACATTGGTGCCGGGCTTCAGCGGCAGATGGTAGTCCGCCTGGACATGCGGCGAGCGGACGAGGTCGATGCGGCGCGGATCGGCGACGATCAGCTTCGCACCCTCGCGCAGCCGCTTCTTCATCCGCGAGGCGAAGACCGGATGGCCATCGGTCGGATTGGCGCCGATCACCAGGATGACGTCGGCCTTGTCGACCGATTTGAAGTCCTGCGTGCCGGCCGAGGTGCCGAGTGTCGTCTTCAGGCCATAGCCGGTCGGCGAATGGCAGACGCGGGCGCAGGTATCGACATTGTTGTTGCGGAAGGCGGCGCGCACCAGCTTCTGGATGAGGAAGACCTCCTCATTGGTGCAGCGCGACGAGGTGATGGCGCCGACGGATTCGCGGCCGTATTTCGCCTGGATGCGCTTGAACTCGGAGGCCGCCTTGCCGATCGCCTCCTCCCAGGAGACCTCGCGCCAGGGATCGGTGATCCGGTCGCGGATCATCGGCTTGGTGATGCGGTCCTTGTGGGTGGCGTAGCCCCAGGCGAAGCGGCCCTTGACGCAGCTATGGCCCTCATTCGCCTGGCCGTCCTTGTAGGGCACCATGCGGATGACGCGGTCGCCCTGCATCTCCGCCTTGAACGAGCAGCCGACTCCGCAATAGGCGCAGGTCGTGACCACGGAATGCTCCGGCTGGCCGTGTTCGATGACCTTGTTCTCGATCAGCGTCGCCGTCGGGCAGGCCTGCACGCAGGCGCCGCAGGAGACGCATTCGGAGCCGAGGAAATCGGTCGGGCCGGCTGCGACACGGGACTCGAAGCCTCTTCCGGTGATCGTCAGCGCGAAGGTGCCCTGCACCTCCTCGCAGGCGCGCACGCAGCGATTGCAGACGATGCATTTCGACGGGTCATAGGCGAAGTACGGGTTCGAGGTGTCCTTCGCGAGCCAGTTCTCGTTGACCGCGCCGTCCTTCGTCTTGGCGAAGACGTGGTTTTCGCCCTCATAGCCGTAGCGCACTTCGCGTAAGCCCACCGCGCCCGCCATGTCCTGCAATTCGCAATCGCCATTGGCCGAGCAGGTCAGGCAGTCGAGCGGGTGGTCGGAGATATAGAGCTCCATCACCCCCTTGCGCAGCGAGGACAGGTTCTCCGACTGGGTGCGCACGACCATGCCGTCTTCCGCTGGCGTCGTGCATGACGCGGGGGTGCCGCGCCTTCCCTCGATCTCGACGAGACAGAGCCGGCAAGAGCCGAAAGGCTCGAGCGAGTCGGTGGCGCAGAGCTTCGGGATTGCGGTGCCCATGCTCATCGCCGCCGCCATCACCGAGGTCCCGGCCGGAACGGTGACGCTCTGGCCGTCGATGGTCAGCGTCACCGTCTGCTCGGAGAGCCGGATCGGCGTGCCGTAGTCGATTTCCTTGATCAGGCTCATCGCGGCCTCCTCACTCGGCCGCCAAAGGCAGCGGAGGACGGTCGAAGTCCTCGGGGAAATGGTTGAGTGCACTCATCACCGGCATGGGGGTCAGGCCACCCATGGCGCAGAGCGAGGCGTCGGTCATCAGCTTGGCGAGATCGCGCAGCACGGCGATGTTCTTCGGCCGTTCGGTGCCCGCGATGATGCGATCCATCACCTCGACGCCGCGCGTCGCGCCGATACGGCAGGGCGTGCACTTGCCGCAGGATTCCTTGGCGCAGAAGGCGAAGGCGAAGCGAGCCTGCCGGGCCATATCGACCGTATCGTCGAACACGACGATGCCGCCATGGCCGAGCATGGCGCGCATGGCCGCGAGCGCCTCGTAATCCATCTGCACGTCGAGCTGTTCGGCGGTGAGATAGGCGCCCAGCGGCCCGCCAACCTGCACGGCGCGGATCGGCCTCCCTGAGAGCGTGCCGCCGCCCATCTCCTCGATGATCTCGCGCAGCGAGATGCCGAAGGCGAGTTCGATCAACCCGCCGCGCCTGACATTGCCGCCGAGCTGCACCGGCAGCGTGCCGCGCGAGCGGCCCATGCCGTAATCGGCGTAAGCCTGCGCACCATGATCGAGAATCCAGGGCACGGCCGCGAAGGAGAGCACGTTGTTGACGATGGTCGGCTTGCCGAAGAGTCCCTGCAGGGCCGGCAGCGGCGGCTTGGCGCGGACGATGGCGCGCTTGCCTTCCAGGCTCTCCAGCAGCGAGGTCTCCTCGCCGCAGATATAGGCGCCGGCCCCGAGCCGGACCTGGAGGTGGAAGGCATGCTCGGTGCCCATCACCGAAGCGCCGATCAGCCCGGCCGCCTCAGCCTTCAGGATCGCGCGCTGCAGCGTGCGATGGGCGTGCGGATACTCCGAGCGCAGATAGATGTAGCCGCGCGTCGCACCGACCGCGACCGCCGCGATCGCCATGCCCTCGATGGTGAGATAGGGGTCGCCTTCGAACAGCATGCGGTCGGCGAAGGTGCCGCTGTCGCCCTCGTCGGCGTTGCAGACGATGTATTTCTGCTCCGCTTTGGCATCGAGCACGGTCTGCCATTTGATGCCGGTCGGGAAGCCGGCGCCGCCGCGACCGCGCAGGCCGGACGCCTTGATCGTCTGGACGATCTCGTTGCCGGTGAGCGAGAGCGCCTTCTCCAGCCCCGCAAAGCCGCCATGGGCGCGATAGTCGGCGATCGAGAGCGGGTCGATGATGCCGACGCGCTCGAAGGTGAGCCGCTGTTGGCGCTTCATCCAGGTCAGTTCGTCGGTCTTGCCGAGGCGTAAGCCATGCGCGCCGCCCGCGGCGAAGCCCGCTTCGAACAGCGAGGCGACATCTTTCGCTGCGACTGGTCCGTAGGCGATGCGCCCTTCCGGCGTCTCGACCTCGACCAGCGGCTCCAGCCAGAGCATGCCGCGCGAGCCGTTGCGGACGATCTCGACGGCGAGGCCGCGCGCCGCCGCTTCGCGGATGACGGCCTCAGCGACAGCTTCTGCGCCGACCGACAAGGCGGCGGCGTCTACGGGTACGAAGATGCGGATCGGGGCGGCGCTCATGCCTCACGCCCTTCCGTGCTGGCAGAGCCCGGCGATGCGGGCTGCATCGACGCGCCCGATCAGTTCGCCGTCGACCAGGGCCGAAGGCCCGAGCGCGCAATTGCCAAGACAATACACCGTTTCGACCAGTGCGTCGCCGGACGGTCCACCGTCGACGACGATGCCGTGCTCAGCGGCGAGCTCGGCGACGACCTTTTCGCAGCCGAGCGACTGGCAGGCTTCCGCCCGGCAGAGCTTGACGAGGCGGGCTGGCTGCGGCGCGGTCTTGAAGTCGTGGTAGAAGGAAATCGCGCCATGGACCTCGGCGCGCGACAGGTTCAGCGCCTCCGCGATCAGCGGCACGGCCTGCGGGTCGACATAGCCGAATTCGTCCTGCAGGGCGTGCAGCATCGGCAGCGTGGCGCCTTCCAGATGCGCCAGACCGGCGATGATCGTGCGCGCGCTGTCCTGATCCCAGGCTGGATAACCCGCCATCTTTCCTCCATCGGCCCGGTTCGCCGGGCGCTCCTTGGATGGAAGGGTGAGTGAAATTGGAATGATTTCAAATCGTTTGTTTCGACTGTGTGATAGTTTTTGACTATCAATATGGCCGGCATGCGGCCGATGTTGATCGGGTGGTTGCAAACCTCGCCTTGAAAATGTCGCGAATTGCCGATTTTGCGCCGCACAATGCTGCGGCGCTTCTACGACGATAGGCGAACTCTATCGTACGATCGGCCGCCGCGGCAGCCGTGCATCCGTCATCGGCTGTGTCATCATCAGCAGGTTGCGGGCGAGCGGCGCGACGGGCTGACGGTCGGCGACGATCAGCCCGATCGTGCGCTGCGCCTCCGGCTCGACCAGCGACAGCGCCTTCGTGCCGAGCGGCACGCCGAAGAACTCCAGCAATTGCAGCGAGACGATGCTGGCGACGCCCTGGATGCCGGCATGGGAACACAGATTGAAGATCGAGTTGGTCTCGATGACCGGGCGCGGCGCAGTGCCGACCGAGCGGAAGATGCCGTCGATGATGCGCCGGTTCTGCATGTCGCCGGTGAGCAGGCAGAGCTTGTGCTCGGCGGCCTCAGCCCAGCTGATGGTGTTGCGCACGCCCAGAGGCCCGTCCTCGCGCGTCAGCAGCACATAGGATTCCTGATAGATCGGCTTGGAGATCACCCGGTCGAGCGGTTCGTTGTCGAGATAGGTCAGCCCGACATCGAGCTCGAAATTGTCGATGCCCTCCTGGATCTCCTGCGAGGTCAGCGAGAGCACGGTGAGCGACACCGCCGGATAGCGGTCCGAGAACGGTGCGGTGATATGGGCGATCATCGGCAGCGCGGTCGGGATCGCGCCGAGCCGGATGCGGCCGGAGACGCCCTCGCGCAGCTCGGCGATCGAATCCTTCATGACCTCGGCCTCGGCCAGAATGCGCCGGGCATGGGCGAGAACGACCTCGCCTTCCTTGGTGAAGCCCTGGAAGCGCCGGCCGCGCTCGACGATCAGCACGCCGAGTTCTTCTTCCAGCTGCACGATCGCGGCCGACAGCGTCGGCTGCGAGACGTGGCAGGCCTCGGCTGCGCGGCGGAAATGCTTCTCGCGGGCGAGCGCATCGAGATAGACCAGCTGGCGAATGATCATGGCGTCGCTTCGGGAACGGCTGATATCGCCGCGTGCCCGAGCATCGGCATAGCGCGCAGCCGTTGCAAGCATCGTGGTTGCAATCGTGCAAACAGGTTGTTGCTGCCGGGGCAACGCCGACAGAATTGCGCTGCGGCAATCACGATCCTAACTCCGTGAGGCCGGGATGGCCGGCAGGCAACAGGCCGCAGTACGGCCTCGGGACGATCATGGCGCAGGAACTGGAATTCGGGCTCGACACTTTCGGCGACGTCACCAACGGGGCGGACGGCAAGCCGCTGCCGCATGCGCAGGTGATCCGCAATCTCGTCGAGGAAGCCGTGCTGGCCGACAGCGTCGGCATCGATTTCATCGGTGTCGGCGAGCATCACCGTGCCGATTTCGCTGTTTCCTCGCCCGAGACCGTGCTGGCCGGCATGGCCACGCGCACCAGCCGCATCAAGCTCGGCTCCGCCGTCACCGTTCTCTCCTCGGACGACCCGATCCGCGTCTTCCAGCGCTTCTCGACGGTGGATGCGCTTTCGAACGGGCGCGCCGAGGTCATCCTCGGCCGCGGCTCCTTCACCGAGTCCTTTCCGCTCTTCGGCTTCGACCTGCGGCAGTACGAGCAGCTCTTCGAGGAGAAGCTCGATCTCTTCGCCGCACTGCTGCCGCAGGAGCCGGTGAGCTGGCAGGGCTCGATCCGTCCGCCGCTCAAGGACCAGCTCGTTTATCCGCCGGTCGAGCACGGTCCGCTCAAGACCTGGATCGGTGTCGGCGGCAGCCCGGAATCGGTGGTGCGTGCGGTGCGCTACGACCTGCCGCTGATGCTCGCCATCATCGGCGGCGACCCGCTGCGCTTCAAACCCTATGTCGATCTTTACCACCGCGCCTATGGGCAGATCGGCAAGCCGGCGAAGCCGGTGGGCGTGCATTCGCCGGGCTATGTCGCCGCGACCGACGAGCAGGCCAAGGAGGAGTTCTTTCCGGCGTTCAAGGCGAATCGGGACCGCATCGGCGCCGAGCGTGGCTGGCCGCCGATGAGCCGCGAGGACTTCGAGCAGGAGGTCGCGGGCGGCTCGCTTTATCTCGGCTCGCCCGAGACGGTGGCGCGCAAGATCGCCGCGACCGCCAAGGGCCTCGGCATCGCCCGCTTCCAGCTCAAATACAGCGCCGGCCCGCTGGCGCATGAGAAGCTGATGGAGTGCATCCGGCTTTATGGCGAGAAGGTCATTCCGCTGGTGCGGGAGATGCTGGGGTAGAAGCCCGCGACGTCATTCTCGGGCCGCGCTTCGCGCGGACCCGAGAATCTCAGGCAGGATGAGGCTAAAGAAGCCTCTTTCGGCGAGAGATGCTCGGGTCAAGCCCGAGCATGACGGCTGCCTCACCCTACAACCTTCAGCGGATCGACCGAGAGCGTCCGCTTCAGCGCCCTCAAGCCGAAGGTCGTTCGCGTCTGGCGCACGCCGGGGATGCGGTAGATCGTTCCGCGCAGGAAGCGCTCGTAATGGTCGGTGCCGCTGACCACGACCTTGGCGAGATAGTCGTACTCGCCCGTCACGAGATGCGCCTCGACCACCTCCGGCGCCCGGCTCAGCGCCTCGCCGCACTGGTCGAGCACCTTGTCGTCATGCTTGTCGAGCGTGATCTCGACGAAGACGATGTTGTTGTAGCCGAGCGCCTTGTGGTCGAGCAGTGCGACATATTTCTCGATCGCGCCTGACTCTTCCAGCCGCTTCACCCGCGTCCAGCAGGGCGAGGGTGACAGGCCCACCTTCTCGGCCAATGCCTGCGTTGTCAGCCGCCCATCCTCGCGCAGCGCGGCGAGAATCTTGCGATCGATCAGATCGAGAGCAGGACCGTTCTGGCTCTTTTTGTTCATCGGATGATCATTCTGGGTTTAGGTCATTATGCAGAAGTAACTTCTGCAAGATTTCGGCGCCGCCGGCAAATTCGGAAGGAACCTCCGGGGCGGCGCAGCTAGCGTTGGTTGCAAGGGGAACGATCGCCCGCTGGCCGCGGCCGCTGCGCATGGCAGCGCCGCTGACGAGACGCCTTGCCGGATGCCGGCAAAGGCGGAATGCTGGTGGCGTCAGGGATGGAGGCGCTCATGAGCAGCGACAAGGCCGGCAGCGCGCCGGTAGCGACCCAGCCACTGCAGTTCCACGTCCCCAAACCCGCGAGTCGTCCCGGCGAGAAGCCCGACTTCTCCCATGTCGTGATCCCCAAGGCGGGCTCCGTCGCCCGTCCACCGGTCGATGTCGACCCCAAGGACATACGCGATCTCGCCTATTCGATCATCCGCGTGCTCAACCGCGAGGGCGAGGCCGTCGGCCCCTGGGTTCCGGATCTCTCGCATGACGATCTGATCCGCGGCCTGCGCCACATGATGACGCTGCGCACCTTCGATGCGCGCATGCAGATGGCGCAGCGCCAGGGCAAGACCTCGTTCTACATGCAGCACACCGGCGAGGAGGCGGTGAGCTGCGCCTTCCGCATCGCGCTCGAGCCCGGCGACATGAACTTCCCGACCTATCGCCAGGCGGGTCTGCTGATCGCGCATGACTACCCGCTCGTCGACATGATGTGCCAGATCTACTCGAACGAGCGCGATCCGCTGCGCGGCCGGCAGCTGCCGATCATGTATTCGTCGAAGGAGCACGGCTTCTTCACCATTTCCGGCAACCTCGCGACGCAGTTCGTCCAGGCCGTCGGCTGGGCGATGGCCTCAGCCATCAAGAACGACACCCGCATCGCCGCCGCCTGGATCGGCGACGGTTCCACGGCGGAATCGGATTTCCACGCCGCCCTCGTCTTCGCCTCGACCTACAAGGCGCCGGTCGTCCTCAACGTCGTCAACAACCAGTGGGCGATCTCGACCTTCCAGGGCATCGCGCGCGGCGGCTCCGGCACCTTTGCCGCAAGGGGCCTCGGCTTCGGCATCCCGGCCTTGCGCGTCGACGGCAACGACTACCTCGCCACCTATGCCGTCGCGCAATGGGCGGTCGAGCGTGCCCGCCGCAATCTGGGTCCCACGCTGGTCGAATACGTCACCTATCGCGCCGGCGCCCATTCCACCTCGGACGATCCCTCCGCCTATCGCCCCAAGCATGAATCCGACGACTGGCCGCTGGGCGACCCGCTGATCCGGCTGAAGCAGCATCTCATCGCCGTCGGCGCCTGGTCGGAGGAACGCCACAAGCAGGCGGAGGCCGAGATCCTCGCCACCGTCATCGCGGCGCAGAAGGAGGCCGAGAGCTTCGGCACGCTGCATTCCGGCGGCAAGCCCTCGGCGCGCGACATCTTCGAGGATGTCTATGCCGAGCTGCCGCCGCATCTGCGCCGCCAGCGCCAGCAGATCGGGGTGTGACGCGATGGCCAAGATGACGATGATCGAGGCGATCCGCTCCGCCATGGACGTCTCGATGGGCCGCGACGACAATGTCGTGGTCTTCGGCGAGGATGTCGGCTTCTTCGGCGGCGTCTTCCGCTGCACCCACGGGCTCCAGCAGAAATACGGCGTCTCGCGCTGCTTCGACGCGCCGATCAGCGAGGCCGGCATCGTCGGCACCGCGATCGGCATGGCTGCCTATGGCCTCAAGCCCTGCATCGAGATCCAGTTCGCTGACTACATGTACCCGGCCTATGACCAGATCGTCTCGGAGGCGGCGCGCCTGCGCTACCGCTCGGCCGGCGACTTCACCTGCCCGATGGTGATCCGCATGCCGACCGGTGGCGGGATCTTCGGCGGCCAGACCCACAGCCAGAGCCCGGAAGCGCTGTTCACCCATGTCTCCGGCCTGAAGACGATCGTGCCGTCCAACCCCTACGACGCCAAGGGCCTGCTGATCGCCGCGATCGAGGACCCCGACCCGGTGATCTTCCTCGAACCGAAGCGGCTCTATAACGGCCCCTTCGACGGCCATCACGACCGCCCGGTCACGGCCTGGTCGAAGCATGAGCTCTCCGAGGTGCCGGAAGGCCACTACACCGTGCCGC
Source organism: Bosea sp. F3-2 (assembly GCF_008253865.1). Taxonomy (NCBI): domain Bacteria; kingdom Pseudomonadati; phylum Pseudomonadota; class Alphaproteobacteria; order Hyphomicrobiales; family Alloboseaceae; genus Allobosea; species Allobosea sp. F3-2. The sequence continues at coordinate 3,470,349 of NZ_CP042331.1, read as the reverse complement.
TCGGCAAGGCGGTGACGCGGCGTGAGGGCAATGCCGTCACCATCCTCGCCTATGGCACCATGGTCCATGTCGCATTGGCGGCGGCGGAGGATACCGGCATCGACGCCGAAATCATCGACCTGCGCACGCTCGTCCCGCTCGATCTCGAAGCGATCATCGCCTCGGTCGAGAAGACCGGCCGCTGCATCGTCCTGCACGAGGCGACGCTGACCTCCGGCTTCGGCGGCGAGCTGGTCGCGCTGGTGCAGGAGCATTGCTTCTACCATCTGGAGGCGCCGGTGATGCGCGTCACCGGCTGGGACACGCCCTATCCGCATGCGCAGGAATGGGACTATTTCCCCGGTCCCGCCCGCCTCGGACAGGCGCTGCGCGACATCATGGAGGCACGCTGATGGGCGAGCGCATCATCAAGCTGCCGGATGTCGGCGAGGGCATTGCCGAGGCTGAGCTTGTCGAGTGGCACGTCAAGGTCGGCGATATCGTTCGCGAGGACGATCTGCTCGCCGCCGTGATGACCGACAAGGCGACAGTCGAGATTCCCTCGCCGGTCGAGGGCGAGGTCACCTGGGTGGGTGCGGAGGTCGGCGACACCGTCGCGATCGGCTCGGCCCTGGTAAAGCTCAAGGTAGCTGGTGAGGGCGGTGCTGCCGCCGAAGCGCCCGAGGTTGTAGCCACGGAAGCAGCTCCGGCCGAGAAAGCGGCTGCAACCCCTGTCGCTCCGGCCAAGGCGGAGAAGCCCGCGGTGCCGGCCGCTCCCGCCAAGCCTGCCGCGCCTCCGCCGCCGAAGCCCGCGGCGACACAGAACCGCGTCAGTGCCGCTCCGGCCCAGCGTCGCGCACCGGGCGAGAAGCCGCTGGCTTCGCCGGCCGTGCGTCTCAAGGCCCGCGAGGCTGGCGTCGATCTGCGCCAGGTGCCGGGTACCGGCCCTGCCGGCCGCATCACCCATGACGACATCGACGCCTTCCTGCTGCGCGGGCCTGAGCCGGCGCGTGGGCTTGGTTTCGCTGAGAAGAATGCCGTTACCGACATCAAGGTCGTCGGTCTGCGCCGTCGCATCGCCGAGAAGATGGCGCTGTCGAAGTCGCGCATCCCGCACATCACCATCGTCGAGGAGGTCAATGTCTCGCCGCTGGAGGACCTGCGCGCCACCCTCAACAAGAAGCCGACCCCGGAGCGGCCGAAGCTGACGCTCTTGCCCTTCCTGATGCGCGCCATGGTCAAGGCGCTCGCCGAGCAGCCGGCGCTCAACGCGCTCTATGACGACGAGGCCGGCATCGTCCGCCAGCATGCCGCGATCAATATCGGCATCGCGACGCAGACGCCCTCGGGACTGATCGTGCCGGTGGTGAAGCATGCCGAGGCGCGCGATCTCTGGGGCTGCGGCATCGAGCTCAATCGCCTTGCCGAGCGCGCCCGCGACGGCACCGCGACCCGCGACGAGCTGACCGGCTCGACCATCACCATCACCTCGCTCGGCGCGCTCGGCGGCATCGCGACGACGCCGGTGATCAACTATCCGGAAGTCGCCATCGTCGGCGTCAACAAGATGGTGGTCCGGCCCGTCTGGGACGGCACCACCTTCGTGCCGCGCAAGATGATGAACCTGTCCTCCAGCTTCGACCACCGCGTCATCGACGGCTGGGATGCCGCCGTCTTCGTGCAGCGGCTGAAGGAGCTGCTGGAGAACCCGGCCACGCTCTTCGTGGATCTGTGACGTGATGAGGATCGTCATCGAAGGTGATGCGGCCAGCCGTCATTGCGAGCGCAGCGAAGCAATCCAGGGGACTGGGCTGAACGCTTCGACCCAGTCCCCCTGGATTGCTTCGTCGCTGACGCTCCTCGCAATGACGAGCGAGGGCCCGGACGATCGCGAAAGCCTGGACGATGGAGACCGGCCATGACCGAGATCACCTGCAAGCTCCTCGTCATCGGTGCCGGCCCCGGCGGCTATGTCTGCGCCATCCGCGCCGGCCAGCTCGGCATCGATACCGTCATCGTCGAAAGCACCAAGCTCGGCGGCAGCTGCCTCAATGTCGGCTGCATCCCCTCCAAGGCGATGATCCATGTCGCCGAGGAGTTCGAGAAGGCGGCCGAGGCCGCCGCCGGCAAGACGCCCTTCGGCCTGACGGTCGCTGAGCCGAAGCTCGACCTGAAGCAGGCCGTGACCTGGAAGGACGGCATCGTCCAGCGCCTCAACAACGGCGTCGCGGCGCTGCTGCGCAAGGCCAAGGTCAAGATCGTCCATGGCCGCGCCCGTTTCCGCGACGGCAAGACGGTCGTGGTCGAGACCGAGACCGGACCGAAGACGATTCATGCCGAGGCTATCGTTATCGCCACCGGCTCGGCCCCGGTCGAACTGCCCTTCCTGCCCTTCGGCGGCAACGTCATCTCCTCGACCGGCGCGCTGGCGCTGACCGAGCTGCCGAAGCGCCTCGTCGTGGTCGGCGGCGGCTATATCGGGCTGGAGCTGGGTATCGCCTTTGCCAGGATGGGCAGCAAGGTCACGGTGGTGGAGGCGCTGGAGCGCATCCTGCCGCTCTACGATACTGAACTCACCGGCCCGGTCTCGAAGCGCCTGACCGCGCTCGGCGTCGAGGTTTTGACCGGGGCCAAGGCGCTTGGCCCGACGGCCAAGGGCGACGGCTTACGGATCGAGACGGCTGATGGCTCCGAGCGCAGCCTACCTGCTGATAAGGTTCTGGTCACGGTCGGGCGCAAGCCCGTCACCGAGGATCTCGGCCTCGAGAACCTCGTCCTCGATATGGACGGCCGTTTCATCCGCATCGGCGAGCGCTGCGAGACGTCGATGCGCGGCATCTATGCCATTGGCGACGTCACCGGCGAACCGATGCTGGCGCATCGCGCCATGGCGCAGGGCGAGATGGTGGCAGAGATCGTCGCCGGACTGCCGCGGGCCTGGGATAAGCGCGGCATCGCGGCGATCTGCTTCACCGATCCTGAGATCGTCTCGGTCGGTCTCTCGCCCGAGGAGGCGAAGCGTGCCGGCCATGAGCTGAAGATCGGCCAGTTCCCCTTCGCCGCCAATGGCCGGGCCATGACACGCCACGGCGAGGCTGGCTTCGTGCGCGTCGTCGCGCAGGCCGGCAGTGAGCTGGTGCTGGGCATCCAGGCGGTGGGGCAGGGCGTTTCGGAGTTGTCCGCCGCCTTTGGGCTCGCCATCGAGATGGGCGCGACACTGCAGGACATCGCCGGCACGATCCACGCCCATCCGACGCTCGGCGAGGCCTTCCCGGAGGCCGCGATGAAGGCGCTGGGGCACGCGCTGCACATCTGAGGCGCCCGCGGCCGATCCGCGCAGGCAGCCAGCTAAGATGCATACAATATTGACATTGTCTGCATCGAGGATGATCTGAGGGGCGACGCCGATCGAACGGCGCCGTCCCGAGGAGATCATTCATGTCCGGCGAGCACTGGCCGCCACTCTCTCCGCTCCAGACCGGCCTGCGCGGCCGCTGCCCGCGCTGCGGGCAGGGCAAGATGTTCGAGAGCTTCCTGAAGCTGAAGCCGAAATGCGAGGTCTGTGGGCTGGATTATTCCTTCGCGGATCCCGCCGATGGACCGGCCTTCTTCGTGATGATGTTCGTCTGCATCCCGGCCGCAGCCTTCCCGCTCTGGCTGGAGCTGACCTACAACCCGCCGACCTGGGTGCATCTGGTCACGACGCTGCCGCTGATCCTGCTGACCTGCATTCCACCGCTTCAGCCGCTGAAGGGCTGGCTCGTCGCCTCGCAATTCTTCCACAAGGCGGAAGAAGGTCGGCTCGCCCGCCCGACGCCGCAGGAAAAGCCGGCCGCCTCGAGTTGAGCTGGCCGCGTGCTCTCACTTAAGTTTAGAGACGGATTCACCGATCAGGTTGATTCAACCTGATCGGATCCGTCTCTCGCGCATCGCCGCGGATCAGCCCGGCGAGGAGGCCGAGCGCCTCGGCGAGCCTCGCCCGCTCCGGGATCGCTCCGAGCGCGATCCGGATTGCGTCCGGCGCCGCGCCGCCCGTGCTGAAGGCGTCGGCCGCCATGACGCCGAGCCCCGCGACGCGGGCGCGCTCGATCAGGCTGCTGCGCTCCCAATGCGCAGGCAGGGGTTGCCAGACATGCAGGGCATGCGGATGGCCCTGCATCGTTTCGGGCAGGATTTCCTTCGCCAGCAGCTGCCGTTCGGCCGCCTCGCGCCGCACGCCTTCCAGCAGATCCTTGGCCGCGCCGATCCTGATCCAGTGCGCAGCGAGCGCCGTCATCAGCGGCGCCGGCATCAGGGCCGTCGCGCGCAGGGCGGCGAGGAACGCAGTGCTGTCGGCTCCCTCCGGCATGACGACGAAGGCCGTGCGCAGGCCGGGCGTCAGAACCTTCGACAAGGTCGCGACATGCCATGTCCGCTCGGGCGCCAGCGCAGCGAGCGGTGCGGGGGCATCGCCGGCGAGCAGGCTGTAGGGATCGTCCTCGATCAGGGTGATGTCGCGTCGGCGGGCGACCGCGACGAGGTCCTGCCGGCGCCGTTCGGGCAGGGTGACGCAGGTCGGGTTCTGCAACGTCGGCGTCAGCGCGAACAGCCTGGCGCCATGTCGGCCGGCAGCCTCGTCGAGGGCGTCCGGGAGCGGCCCGTCGGCGTCGCTTGCGACCGGCACCATGGCGAGCCGACGCTGACGGGCGGCATCGATCAGGCCGGGATAGGCGAGGGGCTCCATCAGGATCGGCTCGCCGGGCCGGGCCAGCAGCGAGAGCAGGGCGTTGAGGCCGGTCTGGGCACCCGGCACCACCGCGATGCGGTCAGGCGGAAGCGCGCCCAATAGCGGCGCGAGCCAGGCCGCTCCGGCGGCGCGTTCGGCGAGCGAGCCTGCCCCGCCATGGTAGTTCATCAGCTGGTCGGCATCACTGCGCGCCAGAATCTCGGCGATGCCGCGCTGCATCAGCTCGCCCAGCCGCAAACCCTTCGGCGCCGGTGGGATGGTCATGCTGAGATCGAGCGGCGGCCCTTCCTGCTCCTGCCGCGCCGAGATGAAGGAGCCGCGCCCCGTCACCGCGTCGATCAGCCCGCGTTCGCGAGCCTCGCCGAAGGCGCGCGTCACCGTGGTGAGATCGACCGCGAAATGCTCCGCCAGCCGGCGCTGCGGCGGCAGCTTGTCGCCGGGCCGGAGAAGCCCCTCAGTGACGGCCTGCTCAAGCTGCGCGACGATCTGCAGATAGCGCGGCCCCGCCGCCGGATCGAGCCGGCCGACCCAGTGGAGCGCTTCGTCGCTGTCGGCCTTCGCCTGAGCCAATTCCATACATTCCCGCGATTGTAGGCATCGCATAGCGCGGACGGCCCATCTGCGCCAGTGGCATGCCGCGGCTGTCGCCCTCCTTCGCGGCGATGCGGATGGTGGCGAGCTGTCACTCCTGTAAAAGAGCCATGTCAGCCGGAGCCGGAGACAGGGAATGGCACGCCTGCGCCTCGATGCGCTCGACCGCAAGATCATTGCGGAACTGCAGATCAATTCGCGCCTCTCGGTGCAGGACCTCGCCCACCGGATCGGGCTGTCGGCCTCGCCCTGCGCGCGCCGCATCCGCATGCTGGAGGAGGCGGGCGTCATCACTGGCTATGCTGCGATCATCGACCAGACCAAAGTCGGGCTGCCGATCAGCGTCTTCGTTTCGATCAAGCTGGAGCGCCAGCGCGAGGACGAGCTCGACCGCTTCTCGCAGGCCGTGGCGCGCTGGCCCGAGGTCGTCGATTGCTATCTGATGACCGGCCAGCGCGACTATCTCCTGCGCATCGTCGTGCGCGACCTGCCGGCCTATGAGCGCTTCCTCAAGGACAAGCTCACTCGCCTCGACGGCGTCGCTTCGATCGAGTCGAGCTTCGCGCTCGGGCAGGTGAAGCGCTCCAGCGCCCTGCCGATCGCGGCGGTGGCGGAGGAGGATTGAGCGGTCACGCGTTTGCGGCGGAACCAAACCGTCATTCCGGGGCATCGCGCAGCGATGAGCCCGGAACCCATGAACACTGTCACGTTTCGCTAAGCGGCGTCGGGAAACGCTTCATCCTGTTCGCGCGGTGTTCATGGGTTCCGGGCTCGGGCCTGTGGCCCGCCCCGGAATGACGGCGAAGGATAACTTACCGCTCCGCTGACGCCGCCCAGATGTTGATGCCGCCCTCGACGGCGTGCCTGTCGATGGCGGCCAGCTCCTCAGCCGAAAATTCCGGATTCTGCAGCGCCGCGACGCAATCCATCACCTGTTCCGGCCGGCTCGCGCCGATCAAGGCCGAGGTGACCCGTCCGCCGCGCAGCACCCAGGAAATCGCCATCTGGGCGAGGCTCTGGCCACGTGCCTTGGCGATCTCGTTCAGCGCCGCGATGTGCTTGATGTTGTCCTCGCTGAGGAAGCCCTCGCGGAAGGACGGCGCCTTCTTGTCGGCGCGGCTGCCGGCCGGCACGCCCTTGAGGTACTTGTCCGTCAGCATGCCCTGCGCCAGCGGCGAGAACACGATCGAACCGATGCCCTCGGCATCGAGCGTGTCGAGCAGCCCGTCCTGCTCGATCCAGCGATTGAGCATCGAATAGCTCGGCTGGTGGATCAGGCAGGGTGTGCCCAGCCGGCGCAGGATCGCGACGGCCTCCTGGGTGCGCTTCGAATTGTAGGAGGAGAGGCCGACATAGAGCGCCTTGCCCTGACGGACGATGGCGTCGAGCGCGCCCATCGTCTCCTCCAGCGGCGTGTTCGGGTCGAAGCGATGGGAATAGAAGATGTCGACATAGTCGAGCTTCATCCGCTTCAGGCTCTGGTCGAGGCTGGAGATCAGGTATTTGCGGCTGCCCCATTCGCCATAGGGGCCGGGCCACATCCGGTAGCCGGCCTTGGTCGAGATGACGAGTTCGTCGCGATAGCCGGCAAAGTCCTGTTGCAGGATCTCGCCGAAGGCGGTCTCGGCCGAGCCGGGCGGTGGCCCGTAATTATTGGCGAGGTCGAAATGGGTGATGCCGAGGTCGAAGGCGGTGCGGCAGATCTCACGCATGTTGGCGTGGCTGCCGGTCTCGCCGAAGTTCTGCCAGAGGCCGAGCGAGAGCGCCGGCAGCTGCAGCCCGCTGCGGCCGCAGCGATTGTAGCGCATCGCGTCATAGCGGTTCGGATTGACCATGGCCTGCCTCTCAATCGATTGAATGGTCGATAAGATGAAGGCCCGGTGGCTTTCAGTCCACCGGGCCTCGCTTTCGTCAGATGGCTGTCCGATCAGGCTGCGGCGTAGCCGACCGTGCCCTTGATCTCGAGGAACTCCTCAAGGCCGAAAGCAGCGTATTCGCGGCCGTTGCCGGACTGCTTGTAGCCGCCGAAGGGCGCGCCCGCGTCCCAGGCCGGGTAGTTGATGTAGACATTGCCCGAGCGCATCTGCGCCGCGACCTTGCGGGCGCGTTCCTGCGAGCCGGACTGGACGTAGGAAGCCAGGCCGTAGGGCGTGTCGTTGGCGCGCTCCACCACCTCGTCATCGCTCTTGTAAGGCAGGATCGAGAGCACCGGGCCGAAGATCTCCTCGCGGGCGATGGTCATCTCGTCGGTGACGCCGCCGAAGACCGTCGGGCGGACATAGTAGCCGCGGTTCAGCCCTTCCGGACGGCCGGGGCCGCCGGTGACCAGCGTCGCGCCTTCCTTGATGCCGGCCTCGATCAGACGCTGCACCTTCTCGTACTGGGCCTCGCTGACGACCGGGCCGAGGAACACGCCGTCCGCCGAGGGAGCGCCGACCTTGAGCGGCTCGGCCACCTGCTTGGCGATGGCGAGGGCTTCCTCATGCAGCTTCTCCGGCACGAACATCCGGGTCGGCGCGTTGCAGGACTGGCCGGAGTTGCGCATCACGCTCTCGACGCCGAGCTTCACCGACTTCTTCAAATCGGCATCGTCGAGGATGATGTTGGCGGACTTGCCGCCGAGCTCCTGATGCACGCGTTTGACGGTATCCGCCGCCGCCTTGGCGACGAGGATGCCGGCCCGCGTCGAGCCGGTGAAGGAGACCATGTCGACGCCCGGATGGCGCGAGATCGCCTCGCCCACCGTCGGCCCGTCGCCGTTGACGAGGTTGAACACGCCCTTCGGCACGCCGGCCTCGTCCATCGCTTCCGCGAAGATCAGCGCGTTGAGCGGCGCAATCTCGGAGGGCTTCAGCACCATAGTGCAGCCGGCGGCGAGGGCAGGGGCGACCTTGCACATGATCTGATTGAGCGGCCAGTTCCACGGCGTGATCATGCCGACGACGCCGATCGGCTCCTTGGCGATCAGGGTGGTGCCGCGCAGCTCCTCGAACTCGAAATTCTCGAGCGTCTCGATCATCTTGGCGAGATGCGCTGTGCCCATCGCGGCCTGCGCCCGGTGCGCCAGCTCCTTCGGTGCGCCCATTTCGCGCGACAGGATGTCGGCGATGGCGTCGTAGCGCTTCTTGTAGGCCTCGGCGAGGCGGCGCATCAGCGCGAGGCGCTCGGCCTTGGAGGTCGCGGCGAAGGCCGGGAAGGCGGCGCGTGCCGCAGCGACGGCCTTGTCGACATCAGCCTGCTCGCCGAGCGCGATGGTGGCGAAGACCTCTTCGTTGGACGGGTCGACCACACCGAGCGTGCGGCTGCCGGAGGGCTTTACCCACTGGCCATCGATGTAGAATTCGAGCTCATGCGCCATGGTCTGGTCTCCTGCCTCGTCTTGGCCCAAGGCGCGGAAAACCGGCCGGAAAGCGGCCGGCGGTCATGCCCCGAGCGGGAACTGTCGGTGTCCGACGCGAACGGGCGGCCTTGCGCGATCATGCATCGCCGGTCGCCATCGACGCTGTATCTGACGGGGCATAACGTTAGGGGGGCAGCGTGCGCCTGTCACCACGCCGGGAAGCGCGTTTGCGGATGGCCGCCATGCAACGGCGCTTCTTGTCTGGCGGTAGCCCCGTAACGTCTTCCGATCGAGCCAGCCCGCCAGAGCCGTCATTGCGAGGAGCGTCAGCGACGAAGCAATCCAGGGGGACTGGGGCAAACCGTTCAGCCCAGTCCCCCTAGATTGCTTCGCTGCGCTCGCAATGACGAGACAACCTAGTTGAAACGGATCTACAGCCGCGCCTTGACGCTGCGCGGCGTCGCCAGGAGCAGGCTGGTCTCGCTGTTGGTGACGCCAGGGATTAGGCGGATGCGTCTGAGCACCTGATCGAAGGCGATCAGGTCGGAGGTGCCGAGCTCGACAACGAGGTCCCAGTTGCCGTTGGTGGTGTGGATGCTGGAGACCTCGCTGAAGCCGCTCAGCGCGGCGATCACCGAATCCGCGGCCTGACCGGCGATCTCGATCATGGTGATGCCACGAACCGGCAGGTCGATCGCATCCGAACGCAGGATCACGGTGAAGCCGATGATCTCGCCCGATTGCTCCAGCTTCTCCAGCCGCGAGCGCACCGTCGCCCGCGTCAGGCCGAGATCGGCCGCCAGGTCCGAGATGCTGCGGCGCCCGTCATGGCGCAGCAGGGTGATGAGTTTGTGGTCGATATCGTCCATCGCCCGAAATGGATAATGTCTCTATCCATTTCGATCAATACCGGCATCGATCAGGTCAATCTGGCTTCTATCGTCTGCCGGCGAAGGCGGGCACTATAGGGCTCTCGCAAGAGCAACAGGGGATCCTATGGTTCAGCAACTGAATGTCGTGCCTTTCGTCAGCGTCGACCACATGATGAAGCTGGTCCATGCGATCGGTATCGAGCGGATGCTGTCCGACATCGCTGCTTATATCGAGGACGACTTCCGCCGCTGGGAGATCTTCGACAAGACGCCGCGCATCGCCTCTCACAGCCTCGAGGGCGTGATCGAGCTGATGCCGACCAGCGACGGCAAGCTCTACGGCTTCAAATACGTCAACGGCCATCCCAAGAACATGAAGGCCGGCCTGCAGACGGTCACCGCCTTCGGCCTGCTCTCCGACGTCGCGACCGGCTATCCCGTCCTGCTCTCGGAGATGACTTTCCTGACGGCGCTGCGCACCGCGGCGATGTCGGCGGTGGCGGCAAAGCACCTCGCGCCGAAGAACGCCGCGACCATGGCGATCATCGGCAACGGCGCCCAGTCCGAGTTCCAGGCCTTCGCCTTCCGCGCACTGCTCGGCATCGAGAACCTGCGGCTCTACGACGTCGATCCGACCGCGACCGAGAAATGCGCCCGCAACCTCGCGCGCCATGGCTTCAGGATCACCCGCTGCGCCACGGCGATGGAAGCGGTCGAGGGCGCCGAGATCGTCACCACCGTCACTGCCGACAAGCAATATGCCACGATCCTGACCGACAACATGGTTGGCGCCGGCGTCCACATCAACGCGGTCGGCGGCGACTGCCCCGGCAAGACCGAGATCCACCGCGACGTGCTGCTGCGCTCCTCGATCTTCGTCGAATATCCGCCGCAGACCCGCATCGAGGGCGACATCCAGCAGCTCGATCCCGATCACCCGGTCGAGGAGCTGTGGAAGGTCATCGCCGGCACGGCGGTGGGGCGCACGGATGCCCGCCAGATCACGCTATTCGACTCGGTCGGCTTCGCGATCGAGGATTTCTCGGCGCTGCGCTATGTTCATGAGCGCATACGCGAGGCCGGCACCTATGTCGATCTCGACCTGATCGCGGACCCCGACGACCCGCGCGATCTCTTCGGCATGCTGATGCGCGCTGCGCCGGGCGCGGCCGCGGCAGCCTGAGCCATTCGGCATGCTGGTTCTCGATATAACCACGACGTCATCCCGGGTTTGACCCGGGATCCATGCCGGGGCGTCTCCGATCAAGGCTCAGGCATGGATCCCGGATCTTCGCGGAGTTCATCCTTGGGCCGATCGAAGATCGGACCCGAGGGCTCCGTCCGGGATGACGGTGGTTCCTGGCCAAGGATCGCATTTCGTATTTAGGCCGCGTCGCGGTCCCAGCGCGGGAACGGGTCTTCGAGTCCGAGCAGCGCCTGCGTCAGCCCGGTCGTCGGGCTGCCGGTCAGGCAGGCGTCGAGTTCGGCGCGGATCGCCGCCTCGTCCATCTCCGGCCCGCCGATGAACACCATTTCCTGGCGCCGGTCGCCCCATGTCGGCGACCAGTGCCTGTGCATCAGCGACAGGAATTCCTCCGAGCGCGGCCAGCGCTCCTTCGGCGCCGCCGCCCACCAGCGCCCCATGCCTTCGGTGCGGGTGATGCGCCCGGCGAGCGAATATTCGCCGACCCAATGCGGCCGGGTCGCCAGCCAGAAATGGCCCTTGGCCCGGACGACGCCTGGCAAGCGCTTGCCCATGAAGGCGTGCAGCTTCAGCGGATGGAACGGCCGCCGCGCCCGGTAGACGAAGGAGCGGATGCCGTATTCCTCGGTCTCCGGCACATGGTCGCGGAAGCCGTAGAGCTCCTTGTGCCAGAGCGGGTGGGTCTGCGCCTTCTCCTCGCTGTAGAGCTTGGTATCGAGCAGCCGGTCGAGCGGCACGCGGCCGAAATCGGCCTCGACGATGCGGGCATCGGCATTGAGCCCGCGCACCACCAGCCTGACCTTCTCCAACTCCTGCGGCGAGACCTCGCTCGCCTTGTTGATCACCACCACATCGGCAAATTCGATCTGTTCGACGAGCAGGTCGACCAGCGTGCGCTCGTCGCCCTCGCCGGCCGTCTCGCCGCGGTCGCCGAGGAAATCGCGGCTGTCGTAGTCCCGGAGCAGGTTGAGCGCGTCGACGACGGTCGCCATCGTGTCGAGCCGGGCGACGTCGTCGAGCGAACGATCCTCCTCGTCGCGGAAGGAGAAGGTCGCAGCGATCGGCAGCGGCTCGGCGATGCCTGTGCCCTCGATCAGCAGGTAGTCGAACTTCCGCTCCTCGGCGAGGCGGCGCACCTCGCTGAGCAGATCGTCGCGCAGCGTGCAGCAGATGCAGCCATTGCTCATCTCGACCAGGCTCTCCTCGGTCTTGGAGAGATTGGCACCACCCTCACGCACGAGATCAGCGTCGATGTTCACCTCGCTCATGTCGTTGACGATGACGGCGACGCGCCGGCCTTCGCGATTGTTCAGGATGTGGTTGAGCAGCGTGGTCTTGCCGGCACCGAGGAAGCCGGAGAGGACCGTGACCGGCAGGCGCCGGTCGACGAGGAGGGGAGACGAAGCCATCGGAGAGACCCGGTTCGATGAAAGATGATCTGTTACATTATAACATAACATAGATGTCAACCGCCCTGAGACGGACAGGTCGGAGATCACCCTTGAGATCCGCTCAGGGCGCGCTGGTTCCTGCCAGCGCCAGGAAGGCTGCCGCTGCCTTCGCGAGGTAGCGTTCCTTGTGCCGGAGCGCGAGGAAGCGGCGCTTCGGTAGCGGCAGCGCTACGGTGACGAGGCGCCCGGCGGCAATGGCGTTGGCGGCGACGAGCCGCGAGATCGCGGTGGTGCCGGCGCCGGCGGCGACCGCGGCGCAGATCGCCTCGTTGGAGGGCAGCTCCAGCGCCACCGTCAGGTCGGTCGCGTCGAGGCCAAGCCCCGGCAGCGCCGCCTCGAACATGGCCCGCGTCCCTGAGCCCGGCTCGCGCAGCACCCAGGCGCCCTGCTTCAGTTCGGCAGGGGAAGGGGGCGTTTCCGCCCAGGGATGGCCGGCCGGCGCGACGATGACGAGTTCGTCCTCTGCGACGGCGGTCATGGCCAGCGCCGGGTCGTCGATCTCGCCCTCGATGAAGCCGAGATCGGCGGCGCCATTCTGGATGGCGGCGCTCACCGTCTCGGTGTTGTCGATAGCGAGCGAGACGGTGATGCCGGGATGCTCCCGGCGAAAGCGCTGGATCAGCGGCGGCAGCCAGTAGTTCGCCACTGTCTGGCTCGCCATCAGCGCGAGCGAGCCGCGGGCGAGCCCCGAAAGATCGGAGAGCACGGCTTCCGCCGCTGCGGCCCGGGCCAGCACGGCGCGGGCTTCTGTCAGGAAGAGCCGGCCGGCCTCGGTCAGGGCGATTCGCCGGCCGATCCTGTCGAACAGTTTGGTGGCGTAGCGCGCCTCCAGCGTTGCGATCGCGGAACTCACCGCCGACTGGGTGAGATTGAGGGCGTGGGCGCCTTGCGTCAGGTGTTCCCGTTCGGCGACGGCGACGAAGATGCGAAGCTGTTCGAGCGTCATGCACTGATCCTACAGCCCGATCGAAAAAACTCAGTCCTCATCCTGTGGCGCGGTTCTCAGGATGAGGGGCGCGGGAGTGCCGAACAGGCGGTCAGCTTCCCGGAGGCATCTCCGCCAGGAACGACAGATAGGCCGGGTTGTCGCTCTCGCTCCAATAGGGATAGCCGAGCGCATCGAGCCGCTTGGTCAGCTGGCTGCGCTGGGCCTGCGGAATCTGGACGCCGGCGAGCACGCGGCCGTAATCGGCGCCGTGGTTGCGGTAGTGGAAGAGCGAGATGTTCCAGTCGGCCGAGAGGCTGTTCAGGAACTTCAGCAGCGCGCCCGGCCGCTCCGGGAACTGGAAGCGGAACAGCAATTCGTCGGCGAGACCCGGCGCCTTGCCGCCGACCATGTAGCGGATATGCAGCTTGGCGAGCTCGTTGTCGCTCATGTCGAGCACCGGATAGCCGTGCTCGGCCAGCATCGCGATGATCTGGCGCTTCTCGGCCTCGCCCTCGGAAAGCTGCACGCCGACGAAGATGCGCGCCGCCTTGGGGTCCGAGTAGCGGTAGTTGAACTCCGTGATGGCGCGCCGGCCCAGCAGCTGGATGAAGGCGCGGTAGCTGCCCGGCTTCTCGGGAATGGTCACCGCGAGCAGGGCCTCGCGCTGCTCGCCGATCTCGGCCCGCTCGGCGATATGGCGCAAACGGTCGAAATTCATGTTGGCGCCGCTATTGATCGCGACGAGGGCACCCGTTCTTTCGTTGCTGCGCGCCGCATAGGTCTTCAGGCCGGCGAGGCTGACCGCCCCGGAGGGCTCGGCGATGGCGCGGGTGTCCTCGAAGATGTCCTTCACCGCGGCGCAGATCTCGTCGGTCGAGACGGTGACGACCTCGTCGAGCAGCTCTCGGCAGAGTCGGAAGGTCTCTTCGCCCGCCTGCCGCACCGCGACGCCGTCGGCGAAGAGCCCGACCTGGTCGAGCACGACGCGTTCGCCCGCAGCGATGGCACCGGCCATGGAGGCGGCGTCCTCGGGCTCGACGCCGATCACCTTGATCTCCGGTCGCAGGAACTTCGCATAGACCGCGACGCCGGCCGCCAGCCCGCCGCCCCCGATCGGCGCGAAGATCGCCTCGATCGGATCGGGATGCTGGCGCAGGATCTCCATGCCGACCGTGCCCTGGCCGGCGATGACGTCCGGGTCGTCATAGGGGTGGACGAAGGTCAGGCCTTTCTCCGCTTCCAGCTTGCGGGCATGACCATAGGCTTCGTCGAAGTTCTCGCCATGCAGCACGACGCGCCCGCCGAGGCTGCGCACCGCCTGTACCTTGATGTCCGGCGTGGTGCGCGGCATCACGATGGTCGCCTTGATGCCGAGCTTGCGCGCCGCCAGCGCCACGCCCTGCGCATGGTTGCCGGCGGAGGCGCAGATCACGCCGCGCTCGGCCTCGACCGCAGAGAGACCCGCGATCTTGTTGTAGGCGCCGCGCAGCTTGAACGAGAAGACGGGCTGCAGGTCCTCGCGCTTCAGCAGGGCCTGGCCACCGATGCGGCCTGAAAGCCGCGGCAGCGGATCGAGCGGGCTTTCGATCGCGACGTCGTAGACGCGCGCCCCGATGATCTTGCGGATGTAGTCTTGCATGGCAGCCCCGTCCTTCCAGGCGGCGATAGCCTTCCATGCCGCGATGTCAATCAGGACGGCTGCCTACGGCGAGGGGTGACCCATGCCGGCCATGCGCCGGGCGGGATTGCCAAGCCCCCGGCCGGCGCGCCAAAGCGTTGAGCGAAACAAGGCACCGCGAAGCGACGGCGCCGCAGAGGTGGAGATGAGCATGAGCTGGGGCAATCGCGATTTCATGGCGCCGGGCCGGCCGGTTGCGGTCGGTGATCGCGGCATGGCGGCGACCTCGCATCCGGCCTCGACGCTGGCCGCGGTCGAGATCCTGCGCGCCGGCGGCAATGCGATCGATGCCGCCATCGCGGCCGTTGCCGTCCAGGCCGTCGTCGATCCGCACATGACCGGCGTCGGCGGCGACTGCTTCGCGATCTACGCGCCGGCCGACGGCAAGATGGTGGCGCTCAACGGCTCCGGCCGGGCGGCGGCCAAGGCCGAGCTCGGCTGGTTCCTCGGGCAGGGCATGACGGCGATCGCGGCGGATTCACCGCATGCCGTCACCGTGCCGGGTGCCATCGACGCCTGGTGCCGCCTCGTCGCCGATTACGGCAGCAAGAGCCTGGACGAGATCTTCGCGCCGGCGATCCGCGCCGCCGAGGAGGGCTTCGTGGTGACGCCGCGCGTCGCGCTCGACTGGGCCAAGGCCCGCGGCCGGATCGAGAAGCACGGCCTCGGCAACGCCGTCTATCTGCCGGGCGGCAACGCCCCGGCCGTCGGCGACAAGATGGTCCATCCCGCGCTCGGCAGGACGCTACGCCGCATCGCCCGCGAGGGCCGCTCCGCCTTCTACGAGGGCGAGATCGCCGAGGACATGGTTGCCGTGCTCAAAGGTGCGGGCAGCCTGATCGGGCTCGAGGACTTCGCCGCCTCGAAGCCGGACTATGTCGACCCGATCGGCGCCGATTATCGCGGCCATCGCCTCTGGGAATGCCCGCCGAACGGTCAGGGCATCGCCGCGCTCCTGATCGCGCGCATCCTCGAGGGCTTTGACCTCAAGGACGAGAAGCTGAGCGAAGCGGACCGCATCCACCTCCTCGCCGAGGCGAGCAAGGCCGCCTATCGTCAGCGCGACGCGCTGGTGGCCGACCCGGCCGTCAGCCCCTTCGATACGGAAGCCTTCCTCTCCGACCAGTTCGTCGGCCGGATCCGCAAGGAGATCAGCCTGGAGAAGGCGGCGAAGCCGGAAGCCTTCGATATGCCCCTGCACAAGGACACGATCTATCTCTGCGTCGTCGACGGCGACGGCAACATGGTGTCCTTCATCAACTCGCTGTTCTCCGCCTTCGGCAGCGGCATCTATGCATCGAAGGCCGGCGTCATGCTGCAGAATCGCGGCTCGGGCTTCCGCCTGATCGAGGGGCATCCCAACGCCATCGGCCCGCGCAAGCGCCCCTTCCACACGATCATTCCGGGCATGCTGGCCAAGGACGGAAAGCCGATCATGCCGATGGGCGTGATGGGCGGCCAGTACCAGTCGACCGGCCACGTCCATTTCCTCTCCGGCATCCTCGACCGCGGCCTCGATCCACAGCAGGCCTCGGATGCGCCGCGCAGCTTCGCCTATGACGGCAAGCTCTCGCTGGAGACGACGATCCAGGCCAGCGTTGCCGCTGATCTGAAGGCGCGCGGCCATGATGTCGTGTGGGCCGAGGAGCCGCTCGGCGGCTGCCAGGCGATCTGGGTCGATCACAAGCGCGGGGTGATGTTCGGCGCCTCCGACCACCGCAAGGACGGCTTCGCGCTGGCGGTGTGAGCCCCACCGTCATTCCGGGGCAGGCCGAAGGCCTGAGCCCGGATGCCATGAGCAGGACATTTGCCGTCATGGTCGGGCTTGTCCCGACCATCCACGTCTTCGCTGGTCGAAGGCCGTGTTCAAGACGTGGATGCTCGCCACAAGGGCGAGCATGACGCGGGCTGGATAACCGTCGTGTTCATGGGTTCCGGGCTCTTCGCTGCGCGAAGCCCCGGAATGACGGCGGAGCCCCCTCAGGCCGCGCCGATGGCGTTCGACGGCGTCTGGCGGTCGGTGATCTGCTGGCCGAACAGGCTGCCGGCGAGCTCGACGGCAAGCCGCGCCGTCTGGCCGCGATCGTCGAGGAAGGGGTTGAGCTCGACGATGTCCATCGATCGGACCAGCCCGGAATCGTGCAGCAGCTCCATCACGAGATGCGCCTCGCGATAGGTCGCGCCGCCCGGCACCGTCGTGCCGACGCCCGGCGCCAGCGGCGGGTCGAGGAAATCGACGTCGAACGAGACATGCAGCACGCCGTTGGCGGCGCGCACCTTCTCGATGGTCTGGCGGATCAGCACGCCGACGCCGTGCTCGTCGATGGCGCGCATGTCGGCGATGTCGATGCCGCGCGCCTTCACCGCCGCCTTCTCCAGCGGGTCGATCGAGCGGATGCCGAACAGGCTGAGCTGCTCCGGGGAGATCGAGGCGCGCGGCTCCAGGCCGAGCAGGTCGTCGAGCCCTGCTTCGCCGCAGAGGAAGGCCGAGGACATGCCGTGCATGTTCCCGGAGGGCGAGATCGCCGGCATGTTGAAATCGGCATGGGCGTCGAGCCAGAGCACGAAGAGCTTGCGGCCCTGCTCCTGCCAGTGGCGGGCGACGCCGTTGACCGAGCCCATCGACAGGCTGTGATCGCCGCCGAGGAAGATCGGCGTGGCGCCGGTGCGGGCGAGTTCGTAGGCGCGGGCGCTCAGCGCGCGCATCCAGGCGGCGATCTCGTTGTAGAAGCGAGCGTTGTCGGGCGCCGGGCCGTCGACCGGTTTCAGGTCGCGCGCAAGAATGTCGCCATGGTCGTCGACAGCGTAGCCGAGATCTTCGAGCACCCGCACGAGGCCGGCGGTGCGCAGGCCGGCCGGGCCCATCAGCGCGCCGCGACGCGAGGCGCCAACCTCGATCGGGCAGCCCAGCAGGGCGATGCGGCCCTGTGTGGCCGGGTTCTTGGCGGAAATGTCGGTCATGAGGGCAGGCTGTCCATGTCTGCGAAGGGGCGTTCGTCGCCGATGCGCCGTCCATGGCGCATCGGCTTTCGCCTGTCGAGTGCCGCGCTTGCGTGACCGTTCTGTGTCAGGGCGTCGGATCGGTCTACGTAGATCGGAAACATATTGTCTTCTGACGGAACCGCGCCGTCATTCCGGGCTTGACCCGGAATCCATCATAGAGCGTCGGGCCCTACGATGGATTCCGGATCGGCGCCGCTTCGCGGCTTGTCCGGAATGACGGCTTTTTCTTTCCACGGAACCGAAGCGGCTAGCCGAGGCCGAGCACGCCGCGCAGCTTGGACAGATCCTCGGCCAGCGTGGTGATCATCGCGGCGAGCGCCTTGCGGTCGGCCTCGCTCAGCTTGTCGTAGGTCTCGAAGCCGCCATCCTTGAGCTTGTACTTCGCCAGCGTCTTGTCGACGGTCTCGAAATTCGCGTCGATCTTGGCCGCGAGCGTCTTGTCCTCCTTGGCGACCAGCGGCCGCAGCAGGTCGACGATCTTCTTGGCGCCGTCGATATTGGCCTGGAAGTCCCAGAGATCGGTGTGGCTGTAGCGATCCTCCTCGCCGGAGATCTTGGTGGCCGCGACCTCCTCGATCAGCACGGCAGCGCCGCCGACCATCTTGTCCGGCGGGATCGTCAGGCCCTTGATGCGGCCCTGCAGCTCGGTGACATCCGAAAGCAGCTTGTCGGCGAAGGGGCCAAGGCCCTCGGTGCTGTTCTTGGCGAAGAGCCCGTATTCGATGCGGTGGAAGCCGGTGAATTCCGGGTCTTCCTCCTTCTTTTCGTGGTCGTCGGCGCGCGAGTCGATCTTGCCGTCGAGGTCGCTGAACAGCTCGGCGACCGGCTCGATCTTCTCGTAGGAGACGCGGGTCGGCGCATAGAGCGCCCTGGCCTTGGCGAGGTCGCCGGCCTTGACCGCATCGGTGAAGGCCTTGGTGTCCTTCACCAGCTGGTCGACGCCTTGCGAGACATAGAGCTTGTATTCGGAGACCGGCGCCACGAGGTCGAGCGGCGAGGCGGCGAAGGCCGGTCCTGCTGCGACGATGGTGAACAGACCGGCCCCGGCCAGCCATGCGAAGCGCAAGCTCATATCAGTCTCCTGTCTTGCGGGGGGAAGTCGATGCCGAGGCCGGGACGATGCCGCGTGCCGCCCTGATCAGCCCGGCGCCGAGATAGCTGCCGGCATCGGGCACGCCGGGCAGGGCGAAGAAATAGCCGCCGCCGACCGGCTTGATGTATTCCTCCAGCGGCTCGCCATCGAGCCGCTTCTGCACCGCGATGAAGCTGCGTTCGAGGTCCTGCTGGAAGCAGATGAAGAGCAGCCCCATGTCGAGCTGGCCGGCGCGGGTGACGCCGTTGGAATAGTTGAAGGGCCGGCGCAGCATGCGGCTGGCCTCGGTCTCCGGCCGGCGCGGATTGGCGAGCCGGATATGGGCGTCGAGCTTGGTGCGCTGGCCTTCGGGATCGTCGGCATAGGCAGGCTCGTCATATTCGCGTTTGCCGCCGATCGGCGCGCCGCTCGCCTTCTCGCGGCCCATGATCGCCTCCTGCTCGCCGAGCGGCGTGCGGTCCCAGCGCTCGACGAAATTGCGGATGATCCGGACCACCTGATAGCTGCCATTGGCGGCCCATTCGGGCTCGTCCGAACCGGTCTGGACCCAGACGAGGTGGCCCATCAGCGCCTTGTCGGCGGCGTCGGGATTGGCGGTGCCGTCGCGGAAGCCGAGCAGGTTGCGGGCGCTCTCCGCCGGCTCGTCGGCTTTGGGCTTGAGGACCGGGACCGTGCCCTCCTGCTTCCAGCGTAGCAGGAGCAGGTCCGGCGCGTTCTTCAGGATGTCGCGCAGCGCGTGGATATTGGTGTCGGCGGTGTTGGCGCAGAATTGCAGCAAGAGGTCGCCATGGCAGAGCGCGCCGTCGAGCGCATCGTTGCGGAAGCGCTTCATCCGCTGCAGGCGCTTCGGCTTCAGCGGGCTAAGCCCGAAGCGCTCGTCGAAGAGCGAGGCGCCGAGCGCGACGGTGACGGTCAGGTTGTCGGGCGCGATGACCGGGCCAAGGATGCCGCTGTCCGGCGGCGGAAAGCCCGGATCGGCCGTCGGCGCTGGCCCACCCTGCATCAGGAAGGCGATACGCTCGCTGAGCAGCCGGAAGAGCCGTTCGAGCTCGTCGAGCGAGGTGGCGGTGATGTCGAAGGCGGCGACGAGGCCGGTTGCGGGGCGCGGCGTGACGATGCCGGATTGATGGATGCCGTGGAAGGGCTGGCGCTGGGCCGTCGCGTCGCTTTCCGGTGCCGCTGCCGGATTCTGTGCTGGCTCGGTCGCTGCCTGCGCCAGGGAGGCGCTGCCGAGAGCGGCTGCGCCGCCGGTCAGGAGCGAACGCCGTGAGGGTGTGAAGGTCTTGCCAGGTCGGGTCATGATTTGCGCTCCGCTTCGGGCAGCGCGAGCGCCTTGCGCATGGCCGAGAGATCCTCGGCCAGCGACCGGAGCGTGCCGCCCGGCTTGGCATCGTTCGGCAGGGCCATGAGAACGGCCTTGGTCCGTGCTGCCAGATCAGGGTCGACACGTGCCGTCAGCGGCAGCAGCAGCTGCGCGATATGGCTTGCTGCCGCGACAGCCTCGGATGAGACCGTCTCTCCGTCCTGGGCGGAGAGAAGCGCGACGGCGCCCGCCAGCATTATGTCCGGCAGGATGGTGCGTTGGCCGAGCGCGGCGCGGAAAGCTTCGGCGGCTGGCTTGATCTCGGCGGATGCAGCGGCCGCGGGGCTGGCCAACGCGGCCTCGACCTTTGCGAACTGCGCTTCGAGTTCGACATCGCCCGCGATTGCGGGGCGCAAGCCGGGCAGCAGCGCGGCAGCGTCGAAGCGGGCCTTGTCTGCAGCCTGCCTATCGGCTGCGCTCTGCGCCTGTTCCAGGGCATCGATAGCGGCCCCGAGGGCGGCCGAGCGCTCGCTTAGCAGGGCGCGGTATTCGGCGGCCGGGCCGATCATGTCCATCAGCGTCAGGGCCGGGCGCGGCTGCGTCGCCGACGCCTGCACGATCAGCCGGCCGCGCGGGGCGCTGAGCAGCCCGCAGGTGATCGCGTATTCGCCGGGGTGGAGCTGCGTCGTCAGCCGCCGCGACTGGCCGGGCGCGATGTTCTCACGCTCCTCCAGCACCATGACGCCGTCGATAATTTCCCATTCCAGCACGCGCTCGCCGCGATTGGTGACGACGAAGCTCGCCTTGCCGGCGGGAATCGTCAGTGTCGCGGGCTCGCAGCTCCGGTCGGTGATCGCGATGGCGATGTCGGTCGCGCTCGCCTGGGCTGCGCGCCGGCTGCCGGTGCCCGCCGCATAGACGAAGGCGCCGATGCCGCCGCAGATCAGCAGCAGCGTGCCGACGCCGGCGAATCTCAGGCGCGGAGAACGCCGGGCTTCTAGACGGGGGACGGCGATTGCCGTCTGTTCCTGCCGGCCCCCGGCAAGGAACAGGACGAGCATCGGGATGAGGAAGGCGACATAGGCGACGACTTCGCCAAGCGCCGCCCGCTCCTGATAGCCGAAGAGGCCGGAAAGGACCGCGCCGAGCGCGCCATCGGCCGGCAGCACCGCGCCGAGGTCGTAGACGGTCTGCTGAAGGTGGTTCCAGAGCCCGGCTTCGTGCAGGGAGCGCACGGCGTTCGCCACGAGCCCGGCCGCGACGAACAGGATCAGGATGCCGGTCCAGCGGAAGAAGATGCGCAAGTTGAGCTTCACGCCGAGCGCATAGATCGCGTAGCCGGCCGCAGCGGCGAGCAGGATGCCCAGCCCCGCGCCAAGCGCCGGAGCCCAGCCGCTGTTCTGCTGGAAGATGGCGAGCAGGAAGAAGACCGACTCCAGCCCTTCGCGCACCACGGCGAGGAAGGCGAGGCCGACGAGCGCGAGCCCCTGATGCTCACCGGCCAGCGCGGCGTCGACGCCGGCCTGTAGCTCGCCCTTGATCGAGCGCGCCGCCTTGCGCATCCAGAACACCATCGAGGTCAGCATCGCGGCGGCGATGAGGCCGATGATGGCTTCGAACAGCTCCTGCCCGCGCTGGGGCAATTCGCCGGCGACGATGTCGAGCGCGGCGCCCGCTGCGAGGCTCACCGCGCAGGCGAGGGCGACGCCGACCCAGAGCGCCGGCAGCCATTCGCGTCGCCCGGTCCGGACCAGATAGCTCGCGACGATGCCGACGATCAGCGCGGCCTCGATGCCTTCGCGGAGCATGATGAGAAACGGAACGATCACGGCAGACCCGGCCCGGTTGCGCGCCGCGATCAGCTAATCGCGGTGCAGACAGCCAGTGCCTAGGCAGCTGCGAGGCAGGGGTCAACCAAATCCTATCAGTTTAGAATCGTCGTAAACTAAGAAATCTGCGCCGGATACTTATAGAAAACCCGGAAATTGCCTGGCTTTTTCTTGTCGGGATCTGCGGATGCTTCCGGTGAGCGGGCGCGGCGAAGCGTCACGCTCCGCCGCGCCGCGTCTTCAGCGCCGCTTCAGCAGGATCATCTTTTCCTGCGTCATGTCGCGCATGGTGTAGGGGATGCCGCCGGTGCCGTAGCCCGAGACGCGCCGGCCGGCGAAGGGCATCCAGTCGGTGCGGAAGGTCGTGGGGTCGTTGACCATCACCGCCGAGGCGTCGAGCCGGTTCGCGGCGCGCAGCGCAACGTCGATGTCCTGCGCGAAGATGCTGGCCTGGAAGGCGACGGGCAGGGAGTTTGCCCGCGCGATGGCGTCGTCGAGCTTGCCGTAGCGGTAGATTGCGACGACCGGGCCGAACACCTCCTCGCTGGAGATGCGCGCTTCCGGCGCCGGGTCGATCAGCACGGCCGGCTCCAGCGTCGTCTCCGACAGGCGCCTGCCGCCAGTCGCGAGCCTGGCGCCGCCCTTCACCGCCTCGTCGATCCAGGAGGCGACGCGGTCGGCTTCCTTGGGGATGATCAGCGGGCCGACTTCGGTGTCCTTCAGCACGGGATCGCCGGTGCGCAGCGTCTTCACCCGCGCGACCAGCCGCTCGGTGAAGTCGTCGACGATGGCGTCATGGACATAGATGCGCTGCGTCGACACGCAGACCTGGCCGGCATGGTAGTAGCCGCCCTTCACGATCGGTTCGATGATCGCGTCGAGATCGGCGGTCTTGTCGACGATCGCCGGTGCGACGCCGCCATGCTCCAGTGCCGAGCGGGCGCCAGGGCTGAGCCTGGAATGCAGATACCAGCCGACCTTGGCCGAGCCGATGAAGCTCAGGAAGGCGATGCGCGGATCGGTGGCGAGCTTCTCCGCCAGCGCCGTCTCGGTCGGGACGAAGCTCTGGCACCAGGCTTCCGGCAATCCGGCCTCATGCACCAGCTTGACGAAGTCGATGCAGGAGAGCGGTGTCGTGCCGGCCGGCTTGACGATGACCGGGCAGCCCACCGCGATCGCCGGCGCGACCTGATGGACGATCAGGTTGAGCGGGTGGTTGAAGGCCGAGATCGCCGCGACGATGCCGATCGGCTCCTTGGTGGTGAAGGCCCAGCGGTCGGCGGCCGCGGCCGACAGCCCCATCGGGATCTCGCGCCCGGCAAAGTTCCGCAATTCGTCGGCGGCATTATAGACGCCGTCGACGGCCCGGTTCGCCTCGACGATCGCATCGGGCAGCGGCTTGCCACCCTCGCGCGCGATCTGCATGGCGAAATGGTCGCGCTTCGCTTCGAGGAGCCCTGCGAGCTTGCGCAGGATCGCGATGCGCTGATGCGGCTTCAGCCAGTTGTCGCGGTCCTTGAAGACGGCTTCAGCCGCCTTGAGCTTGCGTTCGAGCGCAGCTTCGTTGTCGGTCTCGATCTCGGTGATCGGGGCACGGTCATAGGCTTGAACAACCTGGAGCATGATTTCTCTCCGGAAAGGGATTTGTCGGCTTCTTCCTGCGAGCCCTCATCCTGAGGAGCCATTCCGACGGAATGGCGTCTCGAAGGATGTTCCATGAAGCTCCGGAACCGTCTGGATCATCCTTCGAGACGCCGCGTACCGCGGCTCCTCAGAATGAGGGCTGCCGGTTGGAGCCGGTTCTTCAGGCCAGATCGACGTCCGGCACCTTGTTGCGCAGCTCCTCGACGAGGACGCGGGTATTCTCGGAATAGTCGATCGGACAATCGACGAGATGCACTCCGCCGCCCTTGAAGGCGGCTTCGAGGGTCGGCACCAGCGCATCGGCCGAGGTCACGCGTGAGCCCTTGGCGCCATAGGCCTGCGCATAGCGGACGAAATCGGGGTTGCCGAAGGTCATGCCGTAGTCGGGGAATTGGTCGACCGCCTGCTTCCAGCGGATCATGCCATAAGCGCCGTCGTTGAGCACGAGCACGACGAGATTGAGGCCCAAGCGGACCGCCGTCTCCATCTCCTGCGAATTCATCATGAAGCCGCCATCGCCGCAGACCGCCATGACGCGCCGCTCGGGATGCAGCATCGCCGCCATCATCGCCGAGGGAAGGCCGGCGCCCATCGTCGCCAGCGCATTGTCGAGCAGCAGCGTGTTGGCGACATGGGTGCGGTAGTTCCGCGCGAACCAGATCTTGTACATGCCGTTATCGAGGCAGACGATGCCGTCTTCCGGCATCACCGCGCGCACATCATGGACGAGACGCTGCGGCGTCACCGGGAAGCGGTCCTCCTCGGCGCGGGCGTTGATCTTGTTCAGGATCTTCTGGCGCAGCTCCAGCATCTGCGTCTGTTCGGGCAACTTGCCTTCGAGCCGGTCGGCGAGCCCCGTCACCGTGGCGCCGATATCGCCGATCACCTCGGCATCGGGGTGATAGACCTGTTCGACATTGGCCGACTGGTAGCCGATATGGATCACCTTCGGCCCGCCGGCATTGCGCATCAGGAAGGGCGGCTTCTCCACCGTGTCGTGGCCGACGGCGATGATGAGATCGGCGAGCGCCACCGCCTCATGGACATAGTCGCCCTCGGAGAGCGCGGCGGTGCCCATGTAGAGGTTTGAGCCGCCGGTGACGGCGCCCTTGCCCATCTGCGTGTTGAAGAAGGGCAGGCCGGTGCGACGCACGAAGGCCGAAAGCGGCTCGACGAGGCGCGGCCGGTTGCCGGCGGCGCCGATCATCACCAGCGGCCGTTTGGAGGCGAGAATCATCTCGGCGGCGCGGTCGAGCGGCGCGGTGGGCGCGACCGGCCGGTCGAGCGGATGGACCGGGATCAGCGGGATATCCTCGATCTCCTCGGCGGCGACGTCCTCCGGCAGTTCCAGATGGACCGGGCCCGGCCGCTCCTCCATCGCGACGCGGAAGGCGTCGCGCACCACGGACGGGATGCTGCCGGGGCTGACGATCTGGCGCGTCATCTTGGTGAGCGGGCGCATCGAGGCGACGACGTCGACGATCTGGAAGCGCGCCTGCTTGGCGGTCATGATCGCCTTCTGCCCGGTGATCAGGATCATCGGCATCGCGCCGAGATGGGCATAGGCCGCGCCGGTCGAGAAATTGAGCGCGCCGGGGCCGAGCGTGGCGATGCAGACGCCTGGCCGGCCGGTGAGCCGGCCATGGGTCGCGGCCATGAAGGCGGCGGCCTGCTCGTGCCGCGTCAGAACCAGCTCGATCTTGGATTTGCGCAGGGACTCGACGACGTCGAGATTTTCCTCGCCCGGAACGCCGAAGACGCGGTCGACGCCCTCGTTCTCAAGCGCTTCGACCAGAAGATCGGAACCCTTCTTCATCGCCTGTCGCCTTTCGCGGAAGCAGCCTCGCCTGAACGGCAAAGCTAGGCCACCGACGTAGGAAGGCAACAGGAACAATGTCAGGGCGCGCCGCGCATGGCTGCCCTGCCGGGCAGGGTCAGGCCGCCTGCCGCAAACCGACGAGAAAGGGCGTGAGTGTCACATTGCCGGCCTGCACCGTCGCCAGCGTGTTGCAGGGCAAGGCCTGCCAGCATTCGCGGGCGGCGTCGACGGGCTCGGAGGCGACGACGACGCTGTCGGGCCGCGGACAGAGGTAAAGGCTCGGCGGTCTCGTGTCGGAGGACCAGCGGATCGCGTGGATGGTCTCGCCATCGGCGAGCGCGGCGGCGCAGCGCAGCGGCTCGCGGACGCCTGTCTGTTCCATCAGGGAGAGCGCGTCGGAGAGAGCCGCGGCAAGCGCTTCGCCGGGCGGCATCCCTTCGGCGATATGGGCAAGGGCGAGCAGGAAGAGGGCTTCGGAATCGGTGGTGCCGGCGCGGGCGCCGTAGAGCGAATCCGGGATCAGCGCCTCGAGCTGCCTGCGGATTTGGCTGTAGCCGCCGATCTGGCCGTTATGCATGAAGAGATAGCGGCCATGGACGAAAGGGTGGCAGTTCGCTCGCGTCGTCGCGGTGCCGGTCGCCGCCCGGACATGGGCGAAGAACAGATGCGAGCGCACCTGCCGGGCGATCGAGAGCAGGTTCTCGTCGGACCAGGCCGGGCGCACCTCGCGATACTGCCCCGGTTCTGCCCGTTCGCCATACCAGCCGACGCCGAAGCCGTCGCCGTTCGTGCCGGTCTTGGCCTCTTCGGCATGAAGCGACTGATGGATCAGCGAATGGCAGGGCGAGGCGACGAAATCCTCGAGAAAGACGGGGACGCCTGAATAGGCGAGGAAACGACACATCTCGGCCTCGAATCAGCCGGTTGGGAACGATGACAGGGAATATTGTTCCCCGAAGATGAACGTGGACATAACGAATATTCTCTGCGTTTGCATCCGGGCGGAAGCAGCTCGCAATCTGCTGGCGCGAAAGGAGGCGGCCGCGCACATCCATCTTTCGTCTAAGGGATGAGAACGACATAGTCTTGCGTGAGGCGCATCCCTCCTATACCGATCCAGCGCATAAACGGCGCATAATCAATGCCCGGAAAACATATCCGGCGCATGGCGCCTCTCGACGGGAGCGGAATGTGAAGGGCCTCCTCGCCATCAGCCGGGTCATCGACGCGGTCAACGGCTTCATCGGCAAGAAAGTCGCCTGGCTGATCCTCGCGGCCGTGATCGTTGCGACGGTCAACGCGATCGTCCGCAAGCTCTTCAACATCTCGTCGAACGCCTGGCTCGAACTGCAATGGATGCTGTTCGGCGCGGTCTTCCTGATGTGCGCGTCATGGACGATGCAGGTGAAGGAGCACATTCGCATCGACATCGTGAACAGCATGCTGCCGAAGCGCGTCCGCCAGTGGATCGAGCTGCTCGGACACATCTTCTTCCTGATGCCGTTCTGCCTGCTGATCGTCTACCACGCCTGGCCGTTCTTCCTGCGCTCCTACGCCATCAACGAGCAGTCGCTCTCGGCCGGCGGCCTGCCGCAATGGCCGGCCAAGGGCCTCGTTGTGATCGGCTTCCTGATGCTGAGCTTCCAGGGCGTCTCCGAGATCATCAAGCAGATCGCGATCATGCGCGGCGACCTTGAGGATCAGGAGGCGGCCGCCGGCCATGCCGCCGCGGCCGAGGCGGAAGCCCAGCGCCTGCTAGAACAAGCCAAGGAACAGGGTCTCGCTTCGTGAGCGGCCCGCAAGAAGTCCGGAAACGTCCCATGCACGCTCATCGCCTTCCGCGCGTCGCCGGCCTGCTGCTCGCGCTCACCCTCCTCGCCTTCTTCGGCCTTCACACTGGCGACGCCTTCGCGGCGGGCGGCGGCGTCGGCGATTTCCTGCGCGTCAACATGGCGCCGGTGATGTTCGCGACGCTCGTGGTCTTCCTGCTGCTCGGCTACCCCGTCGCCTTCGCGCTCGCCGCCAACGGCCTGCTCTTCGCGCTGATCGGCATCGATCTCGGCCTATTCCAGGAGAACTTCCTCCAGGCCCTGCCGGAACGCATCTACGGCACGATGAACAATGACGTGCTGCTGGCCGTGCCGTTCTTCACCTTCATGGGGCTGATCCTGGAGCGCTCCGGCATGGCGGAGGACCTGCTCGATACCATCGGTCAGCTCTTCGGCCCGGTGCGCGGCGGCCTCGCCTATGCAGTGGTCTTCGTCGGCGCGCTGCTCGCGGCGACCACTGGCGTCGTCGCGGCTTCGGTGATCTCGATGGGCCTGATCTCGCTGCCGATCATGCTGCGTTACGGCTATGACCGGCGCCTCGCCTCGGGCGTCATCGCGGCCTCCGGCACGCTGGCGCAGATCATTCCGCCCTCGCTCGTCCTGATCGTGCTCGCCGACCAGCTCGGCCGCTCGGTCGGCGATATGTATGAGGGCGCCTTCATCCCCGGCCTCGTCTTGGCGGGGCTCTATGCCGGCTACGTCTTCATCGTCACCATCGTCTACCCGCAGCGCGCACCGGGCTTGCCGCCGGAGGCGCAGACCCTGCGCGATGCTGACGGCAAGACGCGGCGCTTCTCGCTGCTGGTCGTGGCGCTTCTCTCGCTCGCCCTAGCCTACGCCTACATGAAGATGTTCACGCAGGTGAAGGCCGGCTCCGATTTCGTCGTGCTCACCATGTCGCTGATGGTGGCGATCTCCTTCGTCATCGCGCTGCTGAACAAGCTGCTTCGCCTCAACCTGCTGTCGCGCATGACTGAGCAGGTGATCTTCGTGATGGTGCCGCCGCTGGCGCTGATCTTCCTGGTGCTCGGCACGATCTTCATCGGCGTGGCCACCCCGACGGAAGGCGGCGCGATGGGCGCGACCGGGGCGATCCTGCTCGCCCTGGGCAAGAAGCGGATGACCTTCGACCTGCTCCGTCAGGCGACGGAGTCGACGGCCAAGCTCTCCGCCTTCGTGCTCTTCATCCTGGTCGGCGCGCGCGTGTTTTCGCTGACCTTCTACGGCGTCAACGGCCATCTCTGGGTCGAGCATCTCCTCGTCGGGTTGCCGGGCGGCGCGACGGGCTTCCTGATCGTCGTCAACGTGCTGGTCTTCCTGCTCGCCTTCTTCCTCGACTTCTTCGAGCTGGCCTTCATCATCGTGCCGCTGCTCGGACCGGCGGCGGAGAAGCTCGGGATCGACCTGATCTGGTTCGGCGTCATCCTCGGCGTGAACATGCAGACCTCGTTCATGCACCCGCCCTTCGGCTTCGCGCTGTTCTTCCTGCGCTCGGTCGCACCAAAGAACCCCTACAAGGATCGCGTCACCGGCAAGATGATGGCGCCCGTCACCACCGGGCAGATCTATTGGGGAGCCGTGCCTTTCGTGGTGATCCAGTGCATCATGGTCGCTCTCGTCGTGCTCTTCCCGCAAATGGTGATGCACTACAAGGCTTCCGCCGTGCAGCTCGATCAGAAGGCGATCGACAAGCAGTTCGACTCGATCCAGATCCCGGGCTTGGGCGGTCCGGGCCTGCCGGGCGGCTTCGACCTGAACGCGCCGCCCGTCATCGAGCCGCCGAAGCCCTGATGGCCGCTCGCTGAGATGATGCGGCGCGGGGGAGCATTGATCGCGGCGGTGCCGGCTGTCCTGGCGGCCGGACCCGCGCTTGCCGCCGGCGACATCGGCGGGGCGACGATGGGTGCCGGCTGGGCTTTGCCCTTCGCCGGCATGCTGCTCTCGATCGCGCTCGGCCCGGTGGTGTTCCCGCATCTCTGGGAGCGTCACTATGGCAAATTTGCCGC
Source organism: Bosea sp. F3-2 (assembly GCF_008253865.1). Classification (NCBI taxonomy): domain Bacteria; kingdom Pseudomonadati; phylum Pseudomonadota; class Alphaproteobacteria; order Hyphomicrobiales; family Alloboseaceae; genus Allobosea; species Allobosea sp. F3-2. Next base: position 3,441,054 of record NZ_CP042331.1, on the reverse strand, counting down.
CTTCTGGGCCGCTCTCACGCTGATCCCGCTGGTGCTGCTGCGGGGTTTCGAGCCGGCGCTCGGCGCGCTGCTCCACACGGCACTGCTCGACTACACCCCGTTCATCATCCTGCTCTTCGCACTCTTCACCATCGCCGGCGGCATCCTGATCAGCGGCAATCTGCGCGGTACGCCGCTGACCAACACCACCCTGCTGGCGATCGGCACGGTGCTCGCGAGTTTCGTCGGCACAACCGGGGCCTCGATCATCATGATCCGTCCGGTTCTGCGGGCGAATGACGACCGGCGCTTCAACGTCCATGTCGTCGTCTTCTTCATCTTCCTGGTCTCGAACATCGGCGGCTCGCTGACGCCGCTCGGCGACCCGCCGCTCTTCCTCGGCTTTCTGCGTGGCGTCGACTTCTTCTGGACGACGCGGCATCTGCTGCCGGAGACTGGCTTCGCCGTCATCGTCCTGCTGGCGCTGTTCTACGCAATCGACAGCTTCCTCTTCCGCCGGGAGAAGGACTATCCGAAGCTCAAGGACCCGACGCCCGATCGCGCCATTAAGCTCTGGGGCAAGGTCAATATCATGCTGCTGGCGGGCGTGATCGGCGCGATCCTGATGTCGGCGAACTGGAAGCCGGGCACCGCCTTCACCGTGCACGGCGTCGCCGTTGAAGGGCAGAACCTGCTGCGGGACATCATTCTGCTCGTCCTTGCCGGATTGTCGCTCAAGCTCACGCCAGGTCCTGTCCGTGCCGGCAATGAATTCTCCTGGGGGCCGATCAAGGAGGTCGCCAAGCTCTTCGCCGGCATCTTCATCTGCATCATCCCGGTTCTGGCGATGCTGCAGGCGGGGAAGGATGGCGCCTTCGCACCGCTGGTCGCTCTGGTCACCAATGCTGATGGCAGCGCCAACACGACCGCCTATTTCTGGCTGACCGGCGCGCTCTCCTCCTTCCTCGACAACGCGCCGACCTATCTCGTCTTCTTCGAGCTGGCGGGTGGCGACCCCAAGGCACTGATGACGAACGGCGCGCTGACATTGGCGGCGATCTCGGCGGGTGCCGTCTTCATGGGGGCGAACAGCTATATCGGCAATGCGCCGAACTTCATGGTCTACGCCATCGCCAAGGACCGGAAGGTCGCGATGCCCAGCTTCTTTGGCTACATGCTCTGGTCCGGCGCGATCCTGATCCCGCTCTTCGTGGTGCTGACGCTGCTGTTCTTCAGGTAGCAGGGCGTCATTCTCGGGCGGAGCGAAGCGCAGACCCGAGAATCTCAGGACGAGAAGGCACTGGTTTCCGAGATGGTCGGGTGAAGCCCGACGATGACGTACCGCTTACGGCCGCCCCGTTGGAACGCCTTCCCTGATCTTCGCCGAGAAGTCCGGATCGTCGAGCGAGAGCGTGCGGGCGTGGTCGCCGATGCGGGCAAGCCGGACCAGTTCGGCGAGCGGGATGTCCTGCCGGATTGCACCGATCTGCTGCAGATAGCTCGGCAGGTAACCGGAGAGCAGCACGCGCGGATCGAGCGGCAACGGGAACTTCCAGCCCGGCGCGACGCTGCCGACGAGGTGGTAGACTACGGTCGTGCAATTGGTCGTCAGCGTGTTGTACCAGCGCGGCCTGGCGGCGAGGTCATTGATGTCGGCGGCATAGGCGAGGAGCAGGTCGCGGGCCTGGCTGGCGGAGGCGCTGAGGCGGAAGAGCCGCGCATCCTCGCGCCGTGCATGGGTGCGCAGTCCGACGATGTCGCGCTCGTCGGCGGCGACATAGGCCATTTCGTAGCTGCGGAAGAAGCCGGCCAGCGCCGACCATTCCTCGCCCTGCTCGCGCCGGACCTCGATCGAGAAGGTCAGCGGCACTGAATCCGAGAAGGTGAAGCTGACGAGGAGATGCGCGATCGCCTCGCCGGACCAGTAGGTCAGGAAGATGTCGGCGCCGCTGATCGCAGCGAGGTTGTAGCGGCGCGTTTCCCAGCGCTGGTCGTAATCCTGCTCCGTGCGCCAGCGGAAATGGCGCAGGTTGGAGACGGTGAGCGTGTCGGCCTCGCGTGCGATCGTCGGCAGGCGCGCGAGCTCGGGAATCCAGTCGCGATCATGCGAGGGCTGGAAGCTGCTCCACCAGGAGAGCAGACCGACGAAGACCGCGGCGAAGCCGAGCGGCAGGCGCGCATCGCTCGTCCAGATGCCGATGAGGCCTGCCAATGCAGCGAGGCCAAAGCCGATCGCCCCGACGATCGCGGTCGCGCCCGCGAGGCGGAACAGCAGGAAGCCCGTGCCCCAGGTCGCGGTGCCGAGAATGACGAGGGTGAGGAGAAGCTTCAGCACAATCGAAAAGAGGCGGCCCATGGCCGCCTCTCGTAGCACAGGCCGGATGGCTTGGCGTCAGGCCGCAAGCGAGCTCGTTGGGGCCGCTGCCTTCACGGCGTCGTCGACATGGGCCTCGAACTTGGCGAAGTTCTTGGCGAACATGCCGACCAGATCCTTCGCGGTCTCGGCGAAGGCGGCTTTGTCGGCCCAGGTCTTCACCGGATAGAGGATGTGCGGCTCGACGCCGGGCACCGAGCTCGGCACCGCGAAGCCGAAATAGGGATCACGGCGGAAGTCGGCGCGGTTGAGCGAGCCGTCGAGCGCCGCCGAGAGCAGGCGACGGGTGACGCGGATCGGCATGCGCCGGCCGGTGCCGTACTTGCCGCCGGTCCAGCCGGTGTTCACCAGCCAGCAGTCGACATGGTGCTTGGCGATGAAATCGCGCAGCAGATTGGCGTATTCCGACGGGTGGCGCGGCAGGAAGGGCGAACCGAAGCAGGTGGAGAATTCGGGCGAGACGCCGACCAGGCCGCGCTCCGTGCCGGCGACCTTGGCGGTGTAGCCGGAGAGGAAGTGGTACATCGCCTCGGCCGGGGTCAGCTTGGCGATCGGCGGCATCACGCCGAAGGCGTCGGCGGTCAGCATCACGATGTTCTTCGGGATGCCGGCGCGGCCGGTGCGCGAGGCGTTGGGGATGAAGTCGAGCGGATAGGCCGAGCGGGTGTTCTCGGTCTTCGACTGGTCGTCGAAATCGACCTCGCGCGTCAGCGGGTCCATGACGATGTTCTCGAGCACCGTGCCGAAGCGCAGCGAGGCTGCGTGGATCATCGGCTCGGCCTCGGCCGAGAGGCGGATCGTCTTGGCGTAGCAGCCGCCCTCGAAGTTGAAGATGCCTTCCTTCGACCAGCCATGCTCGTCGTCGCCGATCAGGGTGCGCTCGGGATCGGCCGAAAGCGTGGTCTTGCCGGTGCCGGAGAGGCCGAAGAAGATCGCGGAATCATCTTTCGCGCCGACATTGGCCGAGCAGTGCATCGGCACGACGCCCTTGGTCGGCAGAACGTAGTTCAGATAGGTGAAGACCGATTTCTTCATCTCGCCGGCATAGGCCGAGCCGCCGATCAGCACGATCTTGCGGGTGAAGTCGATGGCGACGACGGTCTCGCTGCGGCAGCCATGGCGCTTCGGATCGGCCTTGAAGCTCGGCAGGTCGATGATCGTCATCTCCGGCGCGTAGGAGGCGATCTCGTCGCGCGCCGGGCGGATCAGCAGGTTGCGGATGAACAGCGAGTGCCAGGCCATCTCGGTGTAGACGCGGGCCCGGACGCGGTGGACCGGATCGGCGCCGCCATAGAGATCCTGCGCGAAGAGCTCCTTGCCTTCGGCGTGGGCCAGGAAGTCGCCGAGCAGCGTCTCGAAATGCTCGGGCGACATCGCCTGGTTGTTGTCCCACCAGACGGTGTTCTCGGTCAGCGCGTCGCGCACCGTGAACTTGTCCTTGGGCGAGCGGCCGGTGTGGGTGCCGGTATCGGCGCAGAGCGCGCCACCGCGCGCCAGTTGCGATTCGCCGCGGCGCAGCGACTCTTCATAAAGCTGCGGCGCTTCCAGGTTCCAGCGCACGGCCTTGAGCTTGCGGAAGCCGAAGGCCTCGGCACCATGGGCGGCGTTGAACTGACCGATATTATCCACTGGATTCCTCCGGAGGCCGTTCCCTCTCAGGGCGGCCTGTTGTCGAAACAAATACGCGCGGGCCGGTCGAAAGGTCCGGGCGTCGAGGCAAGGCACTTAAGGCCACGCCCGGTCTTTAGGGCCATGATCGCTCAGGCTCAAGCCATTGGAAATGCCCGGTCTCTTTGCCGCTTTCGCTAAATCGATTGAAATACCGTTGTAGTGAATCGGCGGACGCTGCCTTGGGAGCCAGGCCGATCGCAGCAGTCGTCTGGCGAGAGCATTTTCGAGCGAAGTGGAAGCCGGTTCGCGTGAAAAAATGCGTCAAAACAAAGAGCTGGAGTATCCTGCGCTTAGGTTGAACCGCTACGCTGGCGATGCGCGCTCTTCCCCTCCCCCTTGTGGGGAGGGGAGAGGGGAGGGGGTGGTGCCGCCTGGTGACCGGCTGGAGGTTCAGTGCCGTGGCAGCAGCGCCGGAAACACCTCCCCATCGATCGCTCTTGCTTTTCGATCCCCACCCCTGCCCCTCCCCACAAGGGGGAGGGGTTCGCCTCGCGCCAGCCCGAGCCTCACGATTCCAGCTCAAAGCACAATGCTCCGGATCAGGCGGCCTGCGCGCGCGCCCTCCCGGCGAGCTCGGCGAGGGTCCTGCGCAAGGCCGCGGGGCCGTCTACGGGGGTAGGGAATGGCAGGCGCAGCGCAGCGCTGCCGAGCGCCATGTCGAGCCCGTCGGGGTCGAGACCGATCGCCCGCCAGTCACCCGCCCTGGCGCCGAGAAGGCGTGTCGCATAGAGCCCGAGTGCATCGGCATGATCGGCGTTCATGTGCTCCACCGCCCCTTCCTCGACATCGGCGAGGGCGGCTGCATGGGCCGGGTCGCTCATCAGGTCGGCGGGCGTCGGCGCGAAGGCGCGGGCGAAGCCGCCATTGAGGCTGGCCCCCTCGATCATCAGCGCGAAGAAGCTGAAATCGGGGAAGTCGGCATAGAGCGCGGATTTCGGCTGGCGCGCCAGATAGCGGCGGCGGATGCGCGCGGCTTCTTCCGTCTCGCGCTCGACCTTGCGGGCGCGGACCTTGAGCGTGATGCGCGCATGGGCGAGCGGATCGCCCTTGCCACCGGGCGAGATCAGGAGCGAAGCGCGCGGATCTGCGACGAGGTTCGCCGTATGGGCGGCCAGACCCGAGACGAGGATGATCGGCGTGCCGTCGATGTCGGTGGCGAGCCCGACCAGGCTCGCCGAGGGATGGCCGTCGGGTCCCAGCGTGGCGAGCGCCGCCGAGCGCGCCTCGCGCAGCAATCCCTTGGCCTCGGCGCGTACGGCGTCGTCCATCGGCTGGATTACGTCTTTGGCATCCTTGGCCATGGAACCTCTCTCCGATTTCAGGCTTGTGATACGGGGACATAGGCAAATCGCCACGCCCCCGCTAGATTACCGCCATGCTTTGGCCTCTCTCACGCGAGAGGGGAACCCGTTTATTGCAACGAGAACAAGAGACGAAAGCCTTATGCCAACGATTGCGCTGGTCGATGACGACCGCAACATCCTGACGTCGGTTTCCATCGCTCTCGAAGCAGAGGGCTATCGCATCATGACCTATACGGACGGTGCCTCGGCCCTCGACGGGCTGAAGCAGAACCCGCCCGATCTCGCGATCTTCGATATCAAGATGCCGCGCATGGACGGCATGGAGCTGCTGCGTCGCCTGCGCCAGAAATCCGACCTGCCGGTGATCTTCCTGACCTCGAAGGACGAGGAGATCGACGAACTTTTCGGGCTCAAGATGGGCGCCGACGACTTCATCCGGAAGCCGTTCTCGCAGCGCCTTCTGGTCGAGCGCGTCAAGGCGATCCTGCGTCGCGCCGGTGCCCGGGACGCGACGGTCGCTGCCCGCACTGAGGATGCCAAGGCCCTCGAGCGCGGCCTGCTGCGCATGGATCCGGAGCGCCACACCTGCACCTGGAAGGGTGAGCCGGTGACGTTGACTGTCACCGAGTTCCTGATCCTCCAGTCGCTGGCTCAGCGCCCGGGCGTGGTGAAAAGCCGCAACGCGTTGATGGACGCCGCCTATGACGATGAGGTCTATGTCGATGACCGCACCATCGACAGCCACATCAAGCGCCTGCGCAAGAAGTTCAATCAGGTCGATCCCGAGTTCGATATGATCGAGACGCTTTACGGCGTGGGCTATCGCTTCAAGGAAGTCTGAGGCAGGAAGGCGGGATGCGCCGGCTCCGGCGCATTCATCGTCTCCTGAGCGGAAAGTCAGCCGCAAGCCATGGCAACCGTCGACAACGAGGCTCGGCCGTTAAAGCCAGCCGCCGGCTGGCGCGGGGCGTTGCGCCGCCGTGTCGGCCTCGCCTGGCGGCGGATGGGCCGCGCGATCTCGGCGCGCGCCGCCTCGAGCCTGACCCGGCGCATTCTCGTCCTCAATCTCGGCGGCCTCGTGGCGCTGCTGCTCGGCTTCCTCTACCTCAACCAGTTCCGCGAGGGCCTGATCGAGGCTCGTGTCCAGAGCTTGCTGACACAAGGCGAGATCATCGCCGGCGCGATCGCCTCTTCCGCCACGGTCGAGATCGATACGATCACCATTGATCCCGACAAGCTGCTGCAGCTCCAGGCCGGAGAGAGCGCCGGCATCGCCGAGGATCCGCTCGACTTCTCGATCAATCCCGAGAAGGTCGCGCCGCTGCTGCGCCGGCTGGTGACACCGACCAAGACCCGGGCGCGGGTCTACGACAAGGACGGTCTGCTCACCCTCGACTCGCGCAGCCTCTATTCGCGCGGCGACGTGTTGCGTCTCGATCTGCCGCGCGTCGGCGAGCCCGACGAGCCGCCGCTCCTGGAGCGCACCTGGAACATGCTGCGCAACCGGCTCGGCAAGGCCGATGTGCCGACCTACGACGATTTCGAGAACGCCAACGGCAAGTCCTACCCCGAGGTCGCCCGCGCCCTGAACGGCTCGCCGGCGAGCGTGGTGCGCGTCAACACGCGGGGACAGACCATCGTCTCGGTCGCGGTGCCGGTGCAGCGCTTCCGCACCGTGAAGGGAGCGTTGCTGCTCTCGACGCAAGGCGGCGACATCGATGCTGTCATCGCCTCCGAACGCTTTGCCATTTTCCAGGTCTTCGCGGTCGCGGCAGGCGTGATGATCGTCCTGTCGGTCCTGCTCGCCGGCACCATCGCCGAGCCGATCCGTAAGCTCGCCGATGCCGCGCAACGCGTGCGCAAGGGCGTGAAGTCGCGCGAGCAGATCCCGGATTTCAGCAGCCGCCACGACGAGATCGGCCATTTGTCGGGCACGTTGCGCGACATGACCAAGGCTCTCTACAGCCGCATCGAGGCGATCGAGAGCTTCGCCGCCGATGTCGCGCATGAGCTCAAGAACCCGCTGACGTCGCTGCGCAGCGCCGTCGAGACCTTGCCCCGCGCCAAGACCGAGGATTCGCGCTCGCGGCTGCTCGCGGTGATCCAGCACGATGTGCGTCGTCTCGATCGTCTGATTTCCGACATCTCCGACGCCTCGCGCCTCGATGCCGAGCTTGCGCGCAACGACTCCGCCCCGGTCGACGTCGGGCAGGTTCTGGAAGCGGTCGTGACGATCCAGAACGAGACCCGCCGCGAGGGCCAGGCCAGGATCGAGCTGGCGGCCGAGCGTCGCAGCCAGCGCGCCGGCAACGATGCCTTCCTCGTGCTCGGCCACGACTCCCGGCTCGGCCAGGTCATGGTCAACCTGATCGACAACGCCCGCTCCTTCTCGCCGCCGGACAAGCCGGTGCGCGTCATGCTCTCGCGCGTCGCCAACGATGTGCTCGTCACCGTCGAGGATGAGGGGCCGGGCATCGAACCGCACGCGCTGGAGCGGATCTTCGAGCGCTTCTACACCGACCGCCCCAATGAGGGCTTCGGCCAGAATTCGGGCCTTGGTCTCTCGATCTCGCGCCAGATCGTCGAGGCGCATCGCGGCTCGATCCGGGCGGAGAACCGGCTGGGGCCCGTCGGACCGGACGGCGAAGCCTGCCGGATCGGCGCTCGATTCATTGTCTGTCTGCCGGCGGCCTATTCGCATGCCGCCTGAACCGAACGCGAAGACGGGCGAGCGTATCCACGCCACTGCGATTGCGATCGGCGAGGCCGGCGTGCTGCTGCGTGGCGCCGCCGGCAGCGGCAAGTCATCCCTCGCGCTGGCCCTCATCGGCCTCGCCGGGCGGTCCGGTCGCTTTGCGCGACTGGTCGCCGACGATCGCGTGGCCTTGATGGCGGCTGGCGGTCGCCTGCTGGCCCGGCCGGTCGCGCCGCTGGAAGGGGTTGTCGAACGACGTGGCCTGGGCCTGACGCCCGAACCCTTCACCGGGGCCGTTGTCGTCCGCCTGCTCGTCGACCTGATCGGCGAGGAGCCGGCCCGGATGCCGGAGCCTGAGGAACTGGTCGACAGCCTCGCTGGACTGGACCTGCCGCGCCTGCGGATTTTCGGCCGCGCCGGCGACGAACGGCTCGTCCTGACTGCCCTCGACTTATTCACAGAGTCCGATTTGTAACCACGATTTTGACAAGTTTAATGGCTGACACCTTGCGATTGTCTCGCACCTGCCGCATAAACCGCGACCTTGTCCGGGCGCCGATGGGCGCTCTCCGGTGCTGGATTGAATGATCGGACTGGTCCTCGTGACTCATGGGCATCTGGCGACGGAATTCCGCGCCGCCCTGGAACATGTCGTCGGCCCCCAGGCGTATCTGGCGACGATCGCCATCGCTCCCGATGACGACATGGAAAGTCGCCGCCGCGACATCATCGCCGCTGTCGAGCAGGTCGAGAATGGCGATGGCGTCATCATCCTGACCGATATGTTCGGCGGAACCCCCTCCAACCTGGCGATCTCGGTGATGGAGCCCGGCCGGGTCGATGTGGTGGCCGGCATCAACCTGCCGATGCTGATCAAGCTCGCCAGCGTGCGTGAGGAGAAGACCCTCGACGAGGCCGTGACCAGCGCGCAGGATGCGGGCCGGAAGTACATCACGGTCGCCAGCCGCGTGCTGGCCGGCAAGTAAACCAGCACGACCGGGGAGGGCGGCTTGGACGAGAATTGTGACTGCCCCGAGGTCCAGGTCCCTGACGGCGCTCTCTACGGTGAATTCGAGATCGTCAACAAGAAGGGCCTGCACGCCCGCGCCACGGCGAAATTCGTGCAATGCGCCGCCCGTTACGACGCCGATATCACGGTGAGCCGCTGCGGCGAGACCGTCGGTGCCACCTCGATCATGGGCGTGCTGACGCTCGGCGCCGGCATCGGCTCGACGATCACCATCGTCGCCCAGGGGGCCGAGGCGAAGCCGGCTCTCGATGCGCTGGCCGCCCTGATCGCCGACAAGTTCGGCGAGGGGGAGTGAGCGGCAGCGCAGCCGATCGTCGTTTCGAGTTCACGGCTCACGCCGTTGCGATGATGGCTGAACGCGCCATCGAACGTTCATGGGTCGAGCGGACGGTTCTTGCGCCTGACCAGACTGAGCCCGATCCGTCGCATCCGGACATGGTGCGGCGTTTCTGGACCGAGGGCGCCGGACATGAGAACGACATATGATCCGGAGGTCGATGCGCTCTATCTGCGCTTTGCCGAGGGCAAGGTCGTCGAGAGCGAGGAGGTTCGGCCGGGGATCGTCTTCGATTTCGACGAGGCGGGGCGCATCGTTGGCGTCGAGATCCTCGACGCTTCGGAGCATCTGGCGCAGGGAGCCGACCTCACGCGGCTGACCGCCGCGTGAGCCATCGCTGGCTGTTCTCTCTCATATAAAGACATCTTTATATCTTTGATTGCCTTCCGCTCCGGGCGCTGCTAGACAGCCGGCACGTTTCAGGTGCCAGGATTGGAGCTCCCCGTGTCGGATTACATCGTCAAGGACATCGCGCTTGCGGATTACGGCCGCAAGGAAATCAACATGGCCCAGGACGAGATGCCCGGCCTGATGGCGGTTCGCGCCGAGAACAAGGGCAAGGCTCCGCTCAAGGGCGCGCGCATTGCCGGCTGCCTGCACATGACCATCCAGACCGCCGTGCTGATCGAGACGCTGAAGGAGCTCGGCGCCGATGTCCGCTGGTCCTCCTGCAACATCTTCTCGACTCAGGACCACGCCGCCGCCGCGATCGCCGCGACCGGCACCCCGGTCTTCGCCATCAAGGGCGAGACGCTGGAGGAGTACTGGGAGTATGTGCTGAAGACCGCCACCTGGGGCGACGGCGGCACGCCGAACATGATCCTCGACGATGGCGGCGACCTGACCATGCTGATCATCCTCGGTGCCGAGGCCGAGGCCGGGAATGCCGCCTTCCTCGACAAGCCGGGCAATGAGGAAGAGACGATCTTCTTCGCGCTGATCAAGCGCCAGCTGAAGGCCAATCCGGGCTGGTTCACCAAGACTCGCGCCGCGATCAAGGGCGTCTCGGAGGAAACCACCACCGGCGTGCACCGCCTCTATGAGCTCGCCAAGGCGAGCCGCCTGCCGTTCCCGGCGATCAACGTCAACGACTCCGTCACCAAGTCGAAGTTCGACAACCTCTATGGCTGCCGCGAGTCGCTGGTCGACGCCATCCGCCGCGGCACCGACGTCATGATGTCGGGCAAGGTCGCTGTCGTCGCCGGCTATGGCGACGTCGGCAAGGGCTCGGCCGCCTCGCTGCGCCAGGCCGGCTGCCGCGTGCTCGTCACCGAGATCGACCCGATCTGCGCCCTGCAGGCGGCGATGGAGGGCTATGAGGTCGTGACCATGGAAGACGCCGCCCCGCGCGGCGACATCTTCTGCACCGCCACGGGCAACCTCGACGTCATCACGGTCGACCACATGCGCGCGATGAAGCACCGCGCGATCGTCTGCAACATCGGCCACTTCGACTCGGAGATTCAGGTCGCCGCCCTGAAGAACTTCAAGTGGGACAACGTCAAGCCGCAGGTCGACGAGGTCGAGTTCCCCGACGGCAAGCGCATCATCCTGCTGTCGGAAGGCCGCCTCGTGAACCTCGGCAACGCCACGGGCCACCCGTCCTTCGTGATGTCCTGCTCGTTCTCGAACCAGACGCTCGCCCAGATCGAGCTGTGGAACCACCACGCCCAGTACGAGAACAAGGTCTATACTCTGCCGAAGCATCTCGACGAGAAGGTCGCGGCGCTGCATCTCGCCAAGGTCGGTGCCAAGCTCACCAAGCTCAACGACGCCCAGGCGAAATACATCGGCGTGCCGCAGGCCGGCCCGTTCAAGCCGGACCACTACCGCTACTGACACGCGCCAACGCGCAATCTCTTGAAGGCCCGGCATCCGCCGGGCCTTTTTTTATCGCTGTGCCATTATGGAATCACCGAAGGGGACACTACAAATTGTAGGTCGGTCTGATTTTGAAACTACTTCTTGATATTTCGTTCCTGATGGGCCGAGCTGCCCGAAAAACTCTCCATTTACCGGCGATTAAGCACTTCCTGACGGACTCCACCGATGATTACAGTGGGGGTGATTCGGGTTCCCGCCATGGCGCGGAACGGATCAAAGCTCTGATGTGATTGGCGTGGTGGTGCGCGTGCATCGGCCCTCGAGACGGTGGTTTTCGCCGGCTCTCCAAGCCGATTCCGACGGGTGTGGCGGATATGGCGGCCTCGGCCGCCACGAGATGATGGGCGCAGGATGAGACGGGTGAGGCGACAGGGGCGAGCTGGGGACTGGACTCCGCGCGCATTGCTGCCTGCCTTGATCGCTTCGGTTGCCTCGGCCCCCGCCATCGCGCAGGATCCCTGGCTCGCGCCGATGCGGCTCGACATCATGAGCACGAGCGCGTTGTCCCTCGTTCTCGCGGGATTGACGGTTTTCGCCACGACGACCTCGCTCGTCTATCTGCGCGAACGAACCCGCTGGCAGAAGCGCGAAGCCAAGCTGGCAGCCGATCTCGAAGCCGCACGCAGCCATCAGGAGCGGCTTTCGATCCTGCTGGGTGCTGATCCGCAGGTCGTGGTGAGCTGGAACGGCCGGGATGCTCAGCCGGTCTTCGAGGGAGACAGCGGCTTTCTCGGCGCCCCCGGCGCCGCGCTCGCTTTGGCCTATGGCAGCTGGGCCGCCCCTTCTGACGCCAAGCGGCTGGAGCTTGCGACCGACGCACTGAAGGAGCGTGGCGAGGCTTTCACCGTCACGCTGCGCAGCAAGGCCGGACCTTTCATCGATATCGAGGGCCGGCCCGTCGCCGGCCGGGCAGTCATTCGCTTCCGCGAGGTCACCGGCGAGCGGGCGCAGGTCATGACGCTGCGCGGCGAGCTGGAGCGCGTCACCGCAGATCACGCGGCGCTCGCCCATCTGCTCGCGGGCCTGCCGCACCCAGCCTGGATGCGTAACGCCGATGGCCGCCTGACCTGGGTCAACGCCGCCTATGCGCGGGCCGTCGAAGCCAGCGACACGGCGACCGCGGTGAAGGGCGGTCTCGAACTGCTCGACCGGGCCGAGCGCGAGGCGGCGACACGGGCGCGGCGCGAAGGCAGCCCCTTTGCGGTGCGGGCGCCAGCGGTTGTCGCGGGCCAACGCCGGACTCTGGACATCGTCGAGCTGCCGGCTGCGACGGGCTTTGCCGGGTTCGCCACCGATATGAGCGAGCTGGAAGCGGTCAGGGCCGACCTTCAGCGCCAGATGGACGCCCATGTCCGTACGCTCGACCGCTTGAAGACGGCGGTCGCGGTCTTCGACGGCTCGCAGCGTCTCGTCTATCGCAACTCCGGCTTCGATGCGCTCTGGTCGCTGGAGGCGGGCTTCCTCGATGGCCAGCCGACCGATGGCGAGATCCTCGACCGGCTCCGGGCCGAGCGGCGCCTGCCGGAACTCGGCGATTACCGCAGCTGGAAGGCTGCGGCCCAGGCGGCCTACACCGCGACGCGCGCCAGCGAGGACTGGTGGTATCTGCCGGACGGGCGCACCATCCATGTCGTCGCCAGCCCCAATCCGCAGGGCGGCGTCACCTATCTCTACGACGATGTGACCGAGCGCTTCACGCTCGAATCCCGCTTCAACGCGCTCTCCCGCACCCAGCGCGAGACGCTGGATTCGCTACGCGAGGGCGTTGCCGTGTTCGGCTCGGATGGGCGGCTCAAGCTCTCCAACCCCGCCTTCGCCCAATCCTGGCGTATCCAGGGCGGCGATCTCGCCGCCAGCGCCCCGCATATCGACGAGGTCATTCGCCTCTGCCGGCCGCTCTTCCCGCAGGACGAGATCTGGAGCGAACTGCACAGCGTCGTCACCGGCGTGCGCGATGCGCGCGAGGATTATCGCAGCCGGATGGAGCGGCGCGACGGCACGGTGCTCGACATGGCGGCCGCGCCGTTGCCGGACGGAGCGACGCTGATCTCCTTCGCCGACGTCACCGCCAGCGTGAATGTCGAGCGGGCGCTGACCGAGAAGAACGAGGCGCTGGAGCGTGTCTCGCGGCTGCGCGAGGACTTCGTCCACCACGTCTCCTACGAGCTGCGCTCGCCGCTCACCAACATCATCGGCTTCGCGCAGTTGCTCGGCACCGAGACGGTCGGCCCGCTCAACGAGAAGCAGCGCGATTATGCCTCGCATATCGTGCGCTCCTCCGGCGCGCTCCTCGCCATCATCAACGACATCCTGGACCTCGCGACCATCGACAATGGCGCGCTGACGCTGGAAATCCAGGATGTCGATGTCGCCGACACCATCGCCCAGGCGGCGGCGGGCCTGCATGACCGGCTGACCGACAGCAGGCTGGAGCTCAAGGTCGAAATCGATCCGCGCACCGGGCCGCTGCGCGCCGACGGCAAGCGCCTGCGGCAGGTGCTGTTCAACCTGCTTTCGAACGCGATCGGCTTCTCCTCGCCCGGTCAGACCGTGACCGTCAGCGCGACACGCCAGGGCAGCGACATCCGCATCACCGTGGCCGATCACGGCCGCGGCATTCCGTCGGAGGTCATGGAGAAGGTCTTCGAGCGCTTCGAGAGCCATTCCCTCGGCTCCAGCCATCGCGGCGTCGGCCTCGGGCTGTCGATCGTCCGCTCCATCGTCGAATTGCATGGCGGCCATGTCGAGCTCGACTCCGCGCCGGGCCGCGGCACGAAGGTGACGGCCATCTTCCCGGCACAGGGAATGCCGCTCTCGGACGCCGCTGAATGACCGAAGAAGCCCGCAAGGCCGGCCTCCACCGCCTTTTGCTGGCGGATGAGGCAGCAACGCTGCGCCTCGCCGCCGACATCGCCGCCATCCTGAAGCCGGGCGACATCGTCGCGCTCTCCGGCCATCTCGGCTCCGGCAAGTCGCTGCTGGCGCGCGCCATCCTGCGCGAGCTCGCGGACGACCCCGCACTGGAGGCGCCGAGCCCGACCTTCACGCTCGTCCAGAGCTACGACACCAGGCGCGGCCCCGCGCTGCACGCCGATCTCTACCGCGTGCGCTCGCCGGACGAGCTCGACGACATCGGCCTGATCGAGGATGTCGAACGGCTGATCACGTTGGTCGAGTGGCCTGACCGCGCCGGCACGCGCCTGCCGGCTGGGCGCAGGCTCGACATCGTGCTCGATGTCGACCCCGACAATCCCGAGACCGGCCGCATCGCCGATCTCTCCGGCGGCGTGCTCTGGAAGCAGCGGCTCGCCATCGCCGTCGCTTCGCGCCGCCTGCTCGACGCCTCCGGCTGGGGCGGGGCACGCCGCGACTTCATGCTCGGCGACGCCTCGACGCGCGCCTATGAGCGGCTGACGCAGCCGAATGGCGAGACCGCCGTGCTGATGATCTCGCCGCCGCGGCCGGACGGCCCGCCGATCCGCCTCGGCAAGCCCTACAGCACGCTGGCTCACCTTGCCGAGAACGTCGAGGCCTTCGTCGCGATGGATCGCGGCCTGCGCTCGCTCGGCTATTCGGCGCCCGAGATCCTCGCCGAGGAACTGACCACCGGCCTGCTCATCATCGAGGATCTCGGCAGTGCGGGGGTGATCGACGCCGAGCGCCGGCCGATCGCGGATCGCTATGAGGCGGCGGCCAGGCTGCTCGCCGACCTCCACCGCCATACCCTGCCGGCGATCCTGCCGGTGGCCGAGGCGCGCGACCATGCGATCCCGGAATATGACCGGCAGGCGCTGGCGATCGAGACCGAGCTGATCCTGGAATGGTATGCGCCGCATATCGCGGGCGTGACCCTGCCGGCGGTGACACAGGCCGAATTCGCCCGCATCTGGAACAAGCTCTTCGACGAGATCCTCGCCCAGCCCAGCACCTGGACGCTGCGCGATTTCCATTCGCCGAACCTGATCTGGCTGGAACAGCGGGAGGGCCACGCCAGGCTCGGCCTGATCGACTTCCAGGATGCCGTGCTCGGCCACCCGGCCTACGACCTCGCCTCGCTCGGCCAGGATGCGCGCGTCGATGTTCCGGCCTCGCTGGAATTGAGATTGCTCGCCGCCTATGGCGCGGCGCGGCGCACTGAGGCGCCCGATTTCGATCTCGCCGATTTCGCCCGCGCCTATGCGATCCTTGGCGCCCAGCGCAACACCAAGATCGCCGGCATCTTCGCCCGGCTCGACAAGCGCGATGGCAAGCCGGACTACCTCAAGCATCTGCCGCGCATCGAGGCCTATCTGCGCCGCAATCTCGAACACCCCGCCCTCGAAGAGCTGAAGGGCTGGTATCAGGCCCATATGCCCAAGCTGTTCGAGACGGAGTGAGGCGCAAGGCGCCGTCATGCTCGGGCTTGACCCGTGCATCTCGTGAAGGAGCGAGCACGGGAACCGCGCCGCGCCCCTCTCCCCTTGCGGGAGAGGGTTGGGTGAGGGGTCGTGCCGTCCTGAATCGCTGTCGTAATTGATGTCCCGTCTTATCGAAGGTCGCGCGACCCCTCATCCGTCTCGGCTTCGCCGAGCCACCTTCTCCCGCAAGGGGAGAAGGGTAGTTCCCGCGCCCCCACCCCCAGGAATGCGCAAGCCGTATCGGGTCTTGAGTGCGGGTTCTCTCCGTGGCTGATAACGTTGCTGAAATGGCAGGGAGATTCGCGTGACCTCAACCGCTTCGCCGCCGATCCGCCGGGCGATGGTGCTGGCGGCCGGGCTCGGGCAGCGCATGCGCCCCATCACCGACACGCTGCCGAAGCCGCTGGTGAAGATCGGCGGCAAGGCGATGCTGGACCATATGCTCGACCGGCTGGCCGAGGTCGGCGTCGAGGAGGCTGTCGTCAACGTCCATCATCTCGCCGGGCAGGTCGAGGCGCACCTCGCCGGACGCACCCGCCCGCGCATCTCCATCTCGGACGAGCGTGCCGAACTGCTGGAGACGGGCGGCGGCGTGAAGAAGGCGCTGCCGCTGCTCGGCGCCACACCGTTCTTCCACGTCAACTCCGACGCGCTCTGGCGCGAGACCGGCCGGCCCGCCATGCAGGCGATGGCCGAGGCCTGGGACCCGGCGCGGATGGACATGCTGCTGCTGCTCGCCGAGCGCGAGACCAGCCTTGGCTTCGACGGCGCCGGCGATTTCTTCCTCGGAGGGGACGGCCGCCTGACACGCCGCGGCGCGGCTGCGAGCGCGCCTTGGGTCTACGCGGGTGTCGCTATCCTCAAGCCGGAGCTCTTCGCCGACACGCCGGAAGGGCCGTTCTCGCTCAACCTGCTCTTCGACCGCGCCATCGCCCGCGGCCGCCTGTTCGGCGAGGTGCTGGAGGGGCGCTGGCTGCATGTAGGCACGCCCGAGGCGATCGCGCCGGCCGAAGCCGCCCTCGCCGCGCAGCCGGTCGATGCCTGAGCTCAACCTGTTCAGCATTCCCGCCGGCGCGCCCTTTCTCGAGGTGCTGGCCGAAGCGATGCTGGACGGGCGGCTGGGGCCGATCCACGACCACGCCGATCCGGCGGCGATGGCACGCGCCACGCTCTACCTGCCGACGCGCCGCGCCGCCCGCGCCTTCACCGCAATCCTGGCCGAGAGGCTCGGCGGCAAGCCGCTCCTGCTGCCGCGCATCGTCCCGCTCGGCGATGTCGACGAGGCCGAAACGGCGCTGATCGGCTCCGGCGCCTGGACAGGCGAGCGTCTCGCTCCGATCGAGCCGCTGCAGCGCCGCATGCTGCTGACCCGGCTCGTCGACGCCTGGGGCCGCGCCGCCAATCGCAGCCATCTCAGGCTCGACCCGTCGGAGCCGTCACTGGTGCCGGCGACGCTGGCCGAGGCCTATGGGCTCGCCGGGGACCTCGCCGCCCTGCTCGATCAGATGCAGACCGAGGGCGTCCCGGTCGAGAAGCTCGTCGGCCTCGACGCTGCCCGCTTCGACAGGGTCTGGCAGCTCAACGCCAGTTTCCTCGCCATTCTCGGCGAGGCTTGGCCGCAGATCCTCGCGGACCAAGGCGCGATCGACCCGGCCGAATTCCGCAACCGCATGTTGGCGGCCGAGCGCGAGCGGCTGCTTGCGGGCGGAGCAAGGGGCCCGATCATCGCCGCAGGCTCGACCGGCACAGTCCCGGCCACGGCGCGGCTGCTCTCGGCCATCGCACGGCTTCCCAACGGAGCGGTCATCCTGCCGGGCATCGACCTCGAGTTGGACGAGCGGGCTTGGAACGCGATCGCCAAGGAACCTGCGCCGTCGCATCCGCAGGCGGCGCTGCATCATCTGATGGAGACGCTCGGTGCGGAGCGCGCCGATGTGCGCGAACTCGCAGTGCCCGATGCCGCGCGCCATGCACGAGGGGAATTGCTGCGCGAGGCGATGCTGCCGGCTTCGGTGACGGAGCTTTGGGCCAGCCTCGGTCAACGCATCGCGGCCGGCGAGGCGGAAGCGGGCTTCGCCGGACTGCGCATCGTCGAGACGGCCGACGAGCGCGAGGAGGCACTCGCGGTCGCCATCGCGCTGCGCGAGACGCTTGAACGGCCGCAGGCGAAGGCAGCATTGGTCACGCCGGATCGCGGCCTTGCCGAGCGCGTGGCGGTGGAACTGGCGCGCTGGGGCGTCGAGGTCGATGATTCCGCCGGACAGCCGCTCGGGCGCTGGCCGGCGGGCTCGCTGCTGCGGCTCATTCTGGAAGCGGCGCTGGCGCAGATGACGCCGGCCACGCTCGTCCCGCTCTTCGCCCATCCGCTCTGCCGGCTGGGCTTGAGCCACGAGGCGCTGACGCGTGGAGCCGCGGCCCTCGAGATCGGCTGCTGGCGCGGCAATGCCGTCGGCAGGGGGCTGGCCGGCCTGCATGTCGCACTCGGCCAATGGAACGAGCTGCGCGAGGCTGGTCACGTTCCCGGCCCGCGCAAGCGATTGACGGCGGAGGATGCAGCTGCCGCCGCGACCGTGCTTCATGCGCTGGAAGCCGCCTGTGCACCGCTGCTCGAAGCGCTTTTCCTCGACGCGCCGTCACTCGCTGCCGTCGCCGCAGCCGCACAGGCGGCCGTCACCGCCATGAGCACGACGGAAGCCGGCACGCCGCTCGCTTTCGTCGGCCCCGATGGCGAGGCGCTGGCCGGCCTGTTTGATGACCTCGTTGCGGCGAGAGAGGTGATCCCGTCCGGCGGCCGGCCGCAGGATTTCGTCGCGATCCTCGACGGCCTGCTCGCCGAGCGCGCGGTCAAGCGGGCGGCGTCGGGCCATCCGCGTGTTGCCATCTGGGGCCTGCTCGAAGCGCGCCTGCTCGAGGCCGACCATATCGTGCTTGGGGGGCTGAACGAGACCGTCTGGCCGCCGCAGACCACGACCGATTCCTTCATCAACCGGCCGATGCGCGCGGAGCTCGGCTTGTCGCCGCCAGAGCGCCGCATCGGCCAGACCGCGCATGACTTCGTCCAGGCGCTGATGGCGCGCGAGGTCACGCTGACGCGGCCACGCAAGGTCGGCGAGGCCGAGACCATCGCCTCGCGCTTCTGGCAACGCCTGCAGGCGGTGACGCCGAAGGACGCATGGAGCAGGGCGCGCGCCGAGGGCGATCGTCTGCGCGGGCTCGCTGCCCTGCTGAGCGCGCCGGCTGCGGCCAAGCCGATCGGGCGGCCGGCGCCGCGCCCGCCGCGCGCGCTGCAGCCGCTCTTGCTCAGCGTCACCGAGGTCGAGACGCTCTATCGCGATCCCTACCAGATCCATGCCCGCAAGATCCTGAAGCTCGACTCGCTTGACGAACTGATCGAGGACCCGACGGCGCAGGACCGCGGCCGGCTTCTGCACAACATCGTCGAGAGCTTCACCACGACGTATCCCGAGCAGTTGCCTGCCGACGCGCTCGGGCAATTGATCGCCATCGGAGACCGGTTGTTCCGCGACTTCGACGACGTGCCGGAGGTGCGCGCCTTCTGGTGGCCGCGCTTTCTGCTCACGGCCGGGCATTTCATCCGCTGGGAGGAGCGCCGGCGCCCCGGCATCGGCCGCATCGGCGTCGAGCTGTTCACTGGGGCGAGCTTCAAGCTGGCCGACGGCAGCGAATTCCGGCTGAGCGGGCGGGCCGACCGCATCGAGCTGACGCGCGAGCCGGCGCTGCGGATCGTCGACTTCAAGACCGGCGCGCCGCCCAGCAAGGCCCAGGTCGAGAAGGGCTTTGCGCCGCAATTGACGCTGGAAGCCGAGCTTGCGGCACGTTCCGGTTTCAAAGGACTGACAGGGCCGACGCCGGTCGAGGCTGTCATCTACATGAAGCTCCACCACGACCCGAAGGGCTGGGCCAAGGACAAGCCGCTGGATTTCGACGGCGAGCCGCTGGCCGATGTCGCCGCGCGCCATCTCGACAATCTGCTGAAGCATCTTGATGCGCTGCGCTCCGGTCGCGAGCCTTACGTCTCGCGGCGCGCGCCGGACTACATCCGCTATGCCAGCCCCTACGACCATCTCGCCCGTGTCAAGGAATGGTCGGCGGCACCCGGCGGGGACGAAGGAGGCGAGGCGTGAAGCCGGGCTGGATCGTTCCGCCGCTGACCAACCAGCGCCAGGCGCTGGCCGCCGACCCCGGCCTCTCGGCCTGGGTCTCGGCCAATGCCGGCTCGGGCAAGACCCATGTGCTGGTCAACCGCGTGCTCCGGCTCCTGCTCGACGGCGTGCAGCCGAGCCGGATGCTGTGCATCACCTATACCAAGGCGGCGGCCGCCAATATGGCGAACCGCATCTTCAAGGCGCTCGGTGCCTGGGCGACGCTGGATGAGACCGTCCTTGCACGGGAGCTGACCAATCTGACAGGTCGTGCGCCGGCTGCCGCCGAGCGGGCCAAGGCGCGACGGCTCTTCGCCGAGGCGTTGGAAACACCGGGCGGCCTGCGCATCGAGACGATCCACGCCTTCTGCACCCGCGTGCTGCAAGCTGCGCCCTTCGAGGCCAATGTGCCGCCGCGCTTCGAGGTGGCGGATGATCTCGCCCAGGCCGAGATGCTGCGCGAGGCGCGGCGCGAACTGCTAGCCCTGGTCGCTGCGAAGCCGGATGGGGCGGAAGCACGCGCGCTCGATCTCTTGGCCCAGCTCGCGGCGCAGGACTCCTTCGAGACGATGGTGCAGGAGGCGCTGCGCCAGCGCGCCCTGTTCAGCGACGAGAACGGCCGCGCCCGCGATCCGCGGGAGATGCTGGCCGGCATCGCCGCCTTCCTCGCTATCGCGCCCGATCTCGATGCCGACACGATCAAACGGGCCTTTCGCGCCGAGTTCGCGGCACTGCCCGGCCTGCAGGGCCTGATCGAGGCGCTGCAGGCCGGTAGCGCGACGCGCCAGAACCTTGCCGCGTCGCTGCGCACGCTGCTTGCCGGGCAGGACGATGGCGACCCCGTCGCCTTCTGCCGGCGCGGCTTCATCACCGAAGCCGGCACGATCAACGCCAATATCCGCGGCAAGGGCAAATCCGAATTCGACGGCGCCTTGCTGGCGACGCTGGAAGCGCTCGCCGCCTGCCTGCTGGCGGCGGCCGATGCGATCAACGCCGTCGCTATCCGCGACCGCAGCGCGGCGCTCGCTTTGCTGGTCACGCGCATGCTCGCCTCCTACCAGCGCCAGAAGAGCCTGCGCTCGCTGCTCGACTACGATGACCTGATCGCGCGGACGCGCTCGCTGCTGGAGCGGGTCGAGGCGGCCTGGGTGCTCTACAAGCTCGACGCCGGCATCGACCACATCCTGCTCGACGAGGCGCAGGACACCGGCGAGGCGCAATGGGCGATCCTGCGCAAGCTCGCCGAGGAATTCACCAGCGGTGGCGACCTTCGGGCAAAGCCGCGCACCATCTTCGTCGTCGGCGACGAGAAGCAGTCGATCTATGGCTTTCAAGGAGCTGCGCCCGCTGCCTTCGGCGAGGAGCGCCGCGCGCTCGGCCAACGGATCGCGGAGGCGGAGCTCGCCTTCGAGGCGATCAGCCTCAACACCTCCTTCCGCTCGGCGCCGGACATCATGCAGGCGGTCGATGCCGTCTTCGCCTTGGCCGAGCATGCGCGCGGACTCGTCTTCGACGGCACGGCGCGGCCGGAGATGCACGACACGGTGCGCCGCAGCGCGCCCGGCACGGTCGACATCTGGCCTATAGCCGCCAACGATACCGGCGAGCCGCCGGATGCCTGGACCACGCCGGTCGATGCGCCCGAGCGGCGCAGTGGCACGGTGAAGCTCGCCGAGCGCATTGCGCGCACCTTGCAGCGCTGGCATCGCGACCGGCGCGACGATCGCGGCAATCCCTTCGCCGCCGGCGACGTGATGATCCTGCTGCGCCAGCGTGGCGCGCTCTTCGAGGCCATCGTCAAGGCGCTGAAGGATGCCGGCGTGCCGGTGACAGGTCGCGACCGGCTGACGCTGGCCGAACATCCGGCGGTGGAGGATCTCGTCGTGCTCGGCCGGGCGCTGCTGCTGCCGGACGACGACCTGACGCTCGCCACCGCTTTGAAGACGCCGCTGATCGACCTGAACGACGATGATCTCCTGCATCTCGCGCCCGGCCGCGCCGGTTCGCTGCGCGCCGCCTTGCAGGAGGCCGCCGCGAACGAGCCGCGCTATGCCGCAGCGGAGGCGAAGCTTGTCGACTGGGCGCGCGAGGCCGGCCGCTCCGGGCCGTTCCGCTTCTTCGCCGGGCTGCTCGGTCCCGGTGGCGGACGCAATCTCGCCCTGGCCCGGCTCGGTGCCGAAGCGGGCGACGCGCTCGATGCCTTTCTCAACGCGGCGCTCGATCATGAGCGGCGTTATGGCCCCTCGCTCGCCGGCTTCCTCCAGCACGTCACCGGCAGCGCCGCCGACGTGAAGCGCGATCTCTCGGCCAGCGCCGGCGAGGTCCGCGTCATGACGGTGCACGGCTCGAAGGGGCTGGAGGCGAAGATCGTCATCCTCGCCGATCTCGGCGTCGAGCCCGGTGCCAAGCGCCTGCCGAAGATCCTCGCCGTGCCGGCTGCCCGCGACGGCCTCGTCCCGATCTGGCCGCCCGCGAGCGCCGAGGACACTGAGGCGACCACCGCGGCCAAGGCCAGGGTCATCGCGCAGATGGTCGAGGAGCATCACCGCCTGCTCTATGTCGCCATGACCCGCGCCGAAGATCGCCTGATTGTCTGCGGCGCGCAGGCCAAGGGCGAGGCGCCGGCCGGAAGCTGGTATGCGATGATCGCGGAAGGGCTGGCGCAGTCGGAGGCCGGTTTGCACGAGATCGGTGCGGGCGAGGAGGCGATCCTGCGCTTCTCTGTCACGCCGCCGGCGCCGGTGGATGAGGAGACGCAGGCTCTTCGGGGCGAGCCGGCCCTGCCGTCGCCCATCTGGCTGACGAAGCGGGTCGCCCGGGAGGCCGAGCCCGCACCGCCGCTCAAGCCATCGAGCGCTCTCTCGGCTGCGGATGGCGAGGAGCGGCCGGGCGACGGGCCTTTCCTGGCCGAGGCTGCGGCGGCGGGCCGGCTGGCGCATCTCCTGCTCCAGCTGCTGCCCGATCTTCCGGCCGCGCGCCGCGCCGGGACGGCAGAAGTCTTGGCGCAGGCGCGCGGTGGCGCGCTGCCGCCGGAGCGCCGCGCGCGCATCGTCGCCCAGGCGCTTGCTCTGCTGGACGAGCCGGGCCTCGCGGCGCTCTTTTCCGAAGGTGCGCTGGCGGAGGTGCCGGTGGCCGGTGCCATCCGCCTGCCGGATGGTCCGATGCGCGCGGTATCCGGCCGGATCGACCGGCTCGCCGTCATGCCCGACTGCGTCGTCATCGCCGATTTCAAGACCACCGCCCGGCCGCCGGAACGGGCCGAGGCGATTCCCGTCGGCACGCTGGCGCAGCTCGCCGCCTATGCCGCGCTGATGCAAGAGATCTATCCCGGCCGGACGATCCGGGCGTTGGTGGTCTACACCGCGAACCTCGCCCATTTCGAGCTTGCGGCCGCGCAGCTCGATGCGGCGCTTCTCGCCTTGGCAGGCGCCGCCACGGGCGTTAGCGTCGATCCCCCCGACGGATCGCCCCGATCATGAAGCTTCTGCCGTCCCTGTTGCTGCGCCCGCGCCTTCTGGTGGCTTTGGGCGCGGGCGCAGTGTTGGCGGTGCTGCTGCCCGGCGACTGGCGTTGGGCGACGCGATTCCTGGTTGCCTGGGACGTCAGTACGATTCTCTATCTCGGCTTGCTCGCCTCGACGATGTTTTCGGAAACGGTCGACGAGATCCGGGCGCGGGCCGAGCGTCAGGACGAAGGCGCCTTCGCCATCCTGATCATTGCCTGCCTGGCCGCGAGCGCGAGCCTCGTCGCCATCGTGGTGCAGCTTACGGGCATCGGCGCAGCGCCCGCCGCGGAGCGCGGCCTCCATCTGGCGCTCGGCGGCGTCACGATTCTGTGTTCATGGACGCTGCTGCACGCCTTCTTCACGCTGCATTACGCCGGTGTCTACTACCGGGGCGGCAAAAAGGAGCCCTGCCTCGATTTTCCCGGAGAGGCCGATCCCGACTATGTCGATTTCCTGTATTTCTCCTACACGATCGGCTGCACATCGCAGACCTCGGATGTGGGGGTGACCACGCGTGAGGCGCGCGGCGTCGTGCTGCTGCACTCTGTCCTCGCCTTCGTGTTCAACACTTCGATTCTGGCGATGGCGATCAATGTCGGGGCGAGCCTGGTTTCAAGCGGCTCGTGACGCGCCCGCTTCGCCTCTGCCCTGCGGCGCACGCGCCTTGACCGGAAGGGCGGGCGTTCATAGCTTCGCTGGCGAAGGGTGGTATAGCTGCCCGTTGAAACCGAAAGGCGGCCAGTCATGGCAACGAGCAAGGTAACCGATCAGAGCTTCGAGGCCGACGTCCTGAAGTCTTCCGAGCCGGTCGTGGTGGATTTCTGGGCGGAATGGTGCGGCCCCTGTCGCATGATCGGCCCGGCGCTTGAGGAAATCGCGACCGAGCTCAATGGCAAGGTCAAGATCGTCAAGATGAACGTCGACGAGAATCAGCAGATTCCGGCCCAGTTCGGCATTCGCTCGATCCCGACGCTGATGCTCTTCAAGGACGGCAAGCTCGCCTCGCAGAAGGTCGGTGCGGCGCCCAAGAGCGATCTCTCGCGCTGGATCTCGGCGGCCGTCTGAACACCCTCGAGTCTCTCATGAAGAAGGCCCGCTTCCGGTTGGAAGCGGGCCTTTTCGATTCGTCGAGTTGGACGGGGAGACACCAATCCTGCCGGAATGCCTCCGCGGGAAAGAGGCTCTACGGCCGTTGAATTCAGGCGCGGCTTTCCTTGTCGATTGCGAAGGCGCCGGCGCCGGCGAAGACGAAGTAGAGGAAAACGAAGCAGTAGAGGATTGCCGCGTCGCCGCCGTTCAGCGCCGGGTAGAAGTTCTTCGGCGCATGCGCCATCCAGTAGGCGAAGGCCATCTGGCCCGAGAGGACGAAGGCGACAATTCGGGTCTGGAAGCCGACGAGCATCAGCAGGCCACCGACGAGTTCGAGGGCGCCCGCGAACCACATAAGCGTAAAGGCCGAGGGCAGCGCGCCGCCGGCCGGCGGAGCCGGGAAGCCGAGGAGCTTTTGCGTGCCGTGCAGGATGAAGATCAGTGCGGTGACGATACGCAGCAGGCCGAGCACATGCGGCGCATAGCGATTAAGCGAGTTCATCTGTGTCCTCTGTCGACGAAAACGAAACGAATGGCGATAGGTTCCTGCGCGTTTCCCGTCCGGCTTTTAGGCAGGGCTTTTGATTTTGCGCAATATCCCGTTCGATGACGATTTCGTTTGCGCATTTGCAAGTTCGATCACGTTCTCGCGACGACTGTGCCTTCGCGGCCGCAGCGCACCCTTAACTGTCCCTTAAAAGCGCCATGTTTGAATCCTGTGTGACCTGACCGCATTGCAGGGCGGCGTGTGGGCCGAACGGGGCAGGATGAACGACCGGATCAAACGAGGCGAGCGGCGCGAGCCGTCCTTCGACGAAGAGAGCGGCGCAAGCCGCGACGATTTCGACATGCGCCTTTCCGACGACGATCGCCCGCTTCACCGTCATCGCGCAGCGCCGCGTCCGCAGCCGCGTAGCCAGCCGGTGCGCAACAAGCGCAGCGGTGGAGGCGGTGGTGGCAAGCGCCGCGGGCGCCGGCGGCGCTCGCTGCTCGGCGGGCTGTTCTACTGGACGATGGTGCTCGGCCTGTGGTGCGCCATCGGCCTCGGTGGCTTCATCGCCTATCACGCCTCGCAACTGCCGCCGATCGACCAGCTCACCGTGCCGAAGCGGCCGCCGAACATCGCGATCCTCGCCGCCGACGGCTCGCTGCTCGCCAATCGCGGCGAGACCGGCGGGCGCACCATCACCATCGGCGAGATACCGCCCTATCTGCCCAAGGCCTTCGTCGCGATCGAGGACAAGCGCTTCTACGAGCATTTCGGCATCGACCCGATCGGCATCAGCCGCGCGCTCGTCACCAATCTGCGCGGCCGCGGCGTGGCGCAAGGCGGCTCGACCCTGACCCAGCAGCTCGCCAAGAACCTCTTCCTGACGCAGGAGCGCACCGCCGCCCGCAAGATCCAGGAGGCGATCCTGGCGCTCTGGCTCGAGCGCACCTACACCAAGGACCAGATTCTCGAGCTCTATCTCAACCGCGTCTATTTCGGCTCTGGCGCCTATGGCGTGGAGGCGGCAGCGCAGCGCTATTTCAACAAGTCGGCGCGCTCGGTGACGATCGCGGAGGCGGCGATGCTCGCCGGCCTGGTGCAGGCCCCGTCGCGTCTGGCACCCAACCGCAATCCGGAGGCGGCCGAGAAGCGGGCCCAGCTCGTCATCGCAGCGATGGCAGACCAGGGCTTCATCTCGCAGGCGGCAGCCAAGACCGCGCTGACCACGCCGGCCGAAGTGCCCGAGCGCGTCGGCGCCGGCTCGGTCAACTATGCGGCCGATTACGTCATGGACGTGCTGGATGACTTCATCGGCGCGGTCGAAGGCGACGTGACCGTGCTTACCACCCTCGATACCAAGCTGCAGAGCTCGGCCGAAACGATCCTCGTCGATGCGCTCTCGGCGCAGGGTGCCAAGCTCAACGCCTCGCAGGGTGCGGTGGTGTCGCTTGCGCCGGACGGAGCGATCCGCGCCCTGATCGGTGGGCGGGACTACACCAAGAGCCAGTTCAACCGGGCGACGGCGGCGCGCCGCCAGCCGGGCTCCTCCTTCAAGCCCTTCGTCTATCTGACCGCGATCGAGAAGGGCATGACGCCGGACACGATCCGCGACGACTCGCCGGTTTCGATCAAGGGCTGGGAGCCGGAGAACTATTCCCGCAGCTTCCGCGGCCCGGTGACGCTGCAGACCGCCTTCGCCCATTCGCTCAATACGGTCGTCGCCCGCCTGATCCAGGAGGTGACGCCGCGCGAGGTGATCCGTACGGCGCAGCGCCTGGGCATCACCTCGCCGCTGCAGCCCAACCCGTCGCTGTCGCTCGGCACCTCCGAGGTGACACCGCTGGAGATGACGGCCGCCTATGCCAGCTTCGCCAATGGCGGCCAATCGGTGCTGCCCTATGTCATCCGCGAGGTGCGTTCGACCAACGGCAAGGTGATCTATGCCCGCAAGGCGAATAATTTCGGCCCGGTGATCCAGCCGCAGACGCTCGCGATGATGAACACCATGTTCCACGCGGTGATGACCGGCGGCACCGGCAGCAAGGTCAACCTCGCCGGCTGGGAGGTCGGCGGCAAATCCGGCACCACGCAGGATTATCGCGACGCCTGGTTCGTCGGCTTCACCGGCCGCCTCGTCACCGCCGTCTGGGTCGGCAATGACGATAACTCCACCATGAAGCGCGTCACCGGCTCCGGCCTGCCGGCCGAGATCTGGGGCAAGTACATGAAGGCCGCCCATGCCGGCGCCCAGCCCATCCCGCTGCCCGGCGGCTTCTGGCAGGGCGCGCCGAAGACGATCTTCGGCGACGGCGCGCCGGTGGCCGATGCCGGCACGCCCGCGCCGGCTCAGCCCGCCAGCTCGGATCGCGCCTGGGTGAAGCCGGCGCCGCAGGAGCGCAACTTCTTCGAGCGACTCTTCGGCGGCTGAGGCCGCTTAGACCTTGGCTCCGCGGATGGCACGCGTCGCCCGGAACAGCACCAGGGCGGCGACGCCGAGCGTCGACATGACCATGGGCAGCGGCAGCGCCGCGTTCTTGAGCAGATGGCCGACGAGCAGCCCGACGCAGGCCGAGAGCAGCATCTGGCACAGGCCGTTGAAGGACGACGCCGCGCCGGCGCGGTCCGGAAAAGGCATCATCGCGGAGGCCTGGGCCTGCGGCATGGTGAGCCCCACGCCGCAGGCATAGAGCGCCATCGGCACGACGACGCCTGCCGCCCCGCCGAAACCGGTGAGGACACCGACCAGCATGGCGAGCCCGCCCCCGGCGAGGCAGGCGACTCCGAGGGAGATCACACCGTCCATGCCGCGCCGGCCGACGAGGCGCTGGGCGATGATCGTCCCGAGGATGAAGCCGAGCACGCCGAAGCCGAAGGAGAAGCCATACTCCACCGGCGTCAGCCCGTAGATGCCGATCAGCACGAAGGACGAGCCGGAGATGAAGGCGAAGAGCCCGGCATAGGCCAGCGCGGTGAGCGCGACATAGACGCGGAAGGCGCGGTTATGCAGCAGCACGCCGAACCCGCGGAAGATGGCGATCGGCGAGAGGGGGTGCGGTGAGCGCACGCGCATCGTCTCCGGCATGATCGTGATGATGACGGCAGCAAGAGCTAGCCCGAAGGCGAGCGAGGCGAGGAAGGTCGAGCGCCAGCCGAAGGCGACTTGCAGCACGCCGCCGATCACCGGTGCGACGGCTGGGACAAGCCCCATGATCATGCCCATGCGCGCGAGCTCGCGGCCGGCGCGCGGCCCGTCATAGAGGTCTCGCACCATGGCGCGGCCGAGCACGATCGGACCCGAGGCCCCGAGCGCCTGCAGCGCCCGCGCGAATGTCAGCGCTCCGATCGAAGGCGCGAGCGCACAGGCCAGCGTCGCCAGCGTGAAAAGGCTCAAGCCTGCGAGCAGGACGGGCTTGCGGCCGAGACGGTCCGAAAGCGGCCCCCAGAAGAGCTGCCCAGCGGCGAAGCCGAACAGGAAGGACGAGAGCGTCGCCTGCGCGCCGGCGACATCGGTTTCCATCACCCGCGCGATCTCGGGCAGGGACGGCAGGTAGAAATCGGTCGAGAGGGGGCCGAGCGCCGTCAGCATGGCGAGGACGGCGGTCATCGCCAGCGTATCGGGACGAAGCTTCATGGGCGGCCTCCGGCGCGGCCGGAGCGGGCCGCGCGCCCCTGCTACGACGTCAGCCGGTCATCCGGCAATGGCGGCGGGCGCCGGGCCGTCCTGAGTCTCGCCGTGATAGGCGGTCGCGCGCATCGAGGGGCGCTGCGAGAATTCCTCGTACCAGCGTGTCAGCCGGGGGCGCTTGGTCCGGAAATCCGGCAGTGCTCGGAATTCCAGCCAGGCCAGCGCCGTCGCCAATCCGATCTGCCCGATATCGACGGGGCCGTCGAGCGGCTCCTGCCGCTCCAGCAGGTCATAGGATTCGACGAGCTTCGCCGTCTGGCCCTCCTGGAGCGGCGGGTAGCGCAGAGCCTCCGGCCGGCGCAGCGTCTCCCACCGCAGGGCGATGCCGGCATCGCACAGTCCCTGCGCCACGGCATGCAGGCGCAGCGCCTGCCAGCGCTTGGCTCCGTTTGTTGGGATCAATTTCGGACCGGAATGCAGTCCGTCGAGATAGTCGCAGATCACCAGCGAATCGAAGATTGCTCCCGCCTCCGGCGTGATCAGCACCGGCACCTTGCCGAGCGGATTGACCGCGAAGACGGCCGGGTTGCGGTTCGTCGGGCTGGTCTCGTGGTCGATGATGTCGAGTTGGCCCGCGATGCCGGCCTCATGGGCGAAGACGATGGTCTTGTGCGCATAGGGCGAATGGCTCTGCGAATAGAGCGTCAGCCGCTCGCCGGAGGACTGGTTGGTCATGCCGCGACCTCGGTGGGCTCAAGGCCGACGAGTTCGGCATAGCGTGCCGGATCGGTGGCGCCCTCCGTGTTGACGAGGAAGACGCGCGAGGAGGCATCAAGCTTCAGGGCCGCCCGCGCTTCCGGGTTACGCAGCACTGCCAGCAATCCCGCGAGCCCGGCCGCGCCGCTTTCGCCGGCGACAATGGCCGGATCGCCGGCGACGGGGCGGGCGAGGCGGTTCATCGCCTCGACGGCATCGGAATCCTCCGCGGTCAGGAAAGCGTCGGCGGCGCGGTAGAGCACGCGCAGAGCCAGCGGCGAGGGATCGTAGCATTCGAGCATCGCCATGACAGTCGGCGCGCCATGGGCGATCTTGACCGGCCGGCCCTGTCGTGCCGCCTCGAAGATGCAGGCTGCCCGCGACGGCTCGACTACGGAGAAGAGCGGCCGCTCGTCGCCGAAACGGGTCTGCATCTGGGCGGCGAGCGCGGCTGCGATGCCGCCGACGCCAGCCTGCACGAAGACATGGCTCGGCTGCGCCGGCATCTGCGCCAGCGCCTCGCGGGCGATCGCGGTATAGCCCTGCATCACGAGGCCGGGGATGCGCTCATAGCCTTCCCACGACGTATCGGAAACGATGGTCCAACCCCGCTCGGTCGCGACACGCGCCGCCTCGACCACGGAGTCGTCATAGGTGCCGTTGACGCGCACCATCTCGGCGCCGAAGCGGGCGATTGCCGCGACGCGCTCGTCGCTGACGCCGCCATGGACGAAGATCACCGCCTTCGCGCCAAGCAGCTGCGCGCCCTGCGCCACCGAGCGGCCGTGATTGCCGTCGGTCGCGCAGGCAAAGGTCATTCCGGCGGCCACAGTGCGGATAGCGGGATCGTTCATATCGGCATCGCTCAACGGGCGGCCGAGCTTCTCCGAAGCGGCCTCCAGCGCGAGCCGGATCACCGCATAGGCGCCACCGAGCGCCTTGAAGCTGCCGAGGCCGAGGCGCTGGCCCTCATCCTTGATGAAGAGCGCGCCGATCCCGAGCGCGGCGGCGAGGCCGGGCAGGCTGTGCAGCGGCGTCGGCACATGGTTCTGCCGCTCAGCCAGATGCGCCTCGATCGCATCCGCCCCGGCAGGGCCGAGCGTCTCGACATCGTCGGGGTGGAGAGTGGAGCGGTAGTCGGGATGGTGGTTGAGCAGGAACATGGCGACCTCGGGGACTTGCTGATGAATGGATATTGCAAGCGGGGCGAAAAAGGCGCTGGATTTGAGGCGAGCTGATGCAAGTTTGTTTCTCAGGACGCGCCATGCCCGAGCCCGCCGCTCACGACCTCGACGCCTTCGACCGCGCGATCCTCGCCATCCTGCAGCAGGACAACACCACGCCGCAGCGCGTGATCGGCGAGCGTGTGAACCTCTCCGCTCCGGCCGTCCAGCGCCGTATCCGGCGGATGGAGGCGAGCGGCGTCATCCGCGCCAATGTCGCTGTGGTCGATCCGGGGGCGCTCGGCCATCCGATCACGCTCTTCGTCGAGGTCGAGCTGGTCAGCGAGACGGCTGTCGACATCGACGCGGCCAAGACCGCCTTCCTCGCCGCGCCCGAGGTGCAGCAATGCTACTACGTCACCGGCGAGGTCGATTTCATGCTGGTCGTGCTGGTGCCGAGCATGGCGGCCTATGAGGCGCTGACGCGGCGGCTCTTCTTCGCCAACCCCAATATCCGCAAGTTCCGTAGCTTCGTCGCCATGGACCGGGTGAAGACGGGGCTCGCCGTGCCCGTCGCGTAGCGGTCCCGCGGCAGGCGCAGGCGTGGCATCGCCTGGTCGTCTTGTTCTGGCGGCGGCGATATGCGACCGCGATCCGACGTGACGAACGAGCCTGTCGGGCCTTGCCTTGATCACAGTGAAAGCCACCCCAGCAACGGCCGGAGCGGGCGATGCGCCGCAGGGCTGGCGCGCGCTCGTCCGCTCCAGCGAAATCGGCGTCGTCGTGCTGGCCTCCGTGGTTGGCGTCTTCGCCGGGCTGATCGTGCTGGCGATGTCGCTCACGACGCAGCTTCTGCATGAGCTCATCTTCGGACTGGCGCATGGCCAGCGCCTGTCGATCACCACGACGATCCCGACCTGGCGGGCCCTCGTCGGTCCTGTCCTCGGCGGTCTCGCCATCGGCGTGGCGTCCTGGCTGTTCTTCCGCCGGCGCAAGCAGCCGATCGACCCGATCGAGGCCAATGCGCTGCATGGCGGACGAATGTCGCTGCGCGACAGCGTCTTCGTTGCGCTCCAGACGATCGGCTCCAGCGGCGCCGGCGCCTCGGTAGGCCTCGAAGCGGGCTATACCCAGGCCGCGAGCGGGCTCGCCTCCCATATCGCACGCCGCTTGCGCCTGCGCCGGGCCGACATGCGCCTGATGGTCGGCTGTGCCGCCGGTGGCGCCATCGGGGCGGCCTTCGATGCACCGCTGACCGGCGCCTTCTATGCCTTCGAGCTCATCCTCGGCAGCTACTCGATCGCCGCTTTCGTGCCGGTGATGGCTGCAACCTTCATGGCGACCGTGACCCACAGCCTGCTTGCGCCCTCGCTGCTCGCGGTCGAGGTGCCGCCGATCGGGCCGATCATCGTCTCCGACCTGCCGCTCGTCGTCATGTTGGGCGCGGCCTGCGGGCTCGCCGGCATCGTCGTCATGCGCGCCGCAGCCTTCGTCGAGGCCGGCTTCCGGCGCTCGCGGATCCCGACCTGGCTGAGGCCGGCCTTTGGCGGCCTCCTCGTCGGTGCGCTGGCGATCTGGAGCCCGTCGGTGTTCTCGGCCGGTCACGGCGCGATCAATCTCTATCTCGGGATCGACACGAATCTGGCGCTCTTCGCCTTGGTCCTTCTCGCCAAGGCGCTGGCATCCTCGATATCTATCGGCTCAGGCTTCCGCGGCGGCTTGTTCTTCGCCTCGCTGCTGCTCGGCGTGCTGACCGGGCGCCTCTTCATCGGCGTCTTGTCGCTCGCCTTCCCGAACCTTGCGGGGCATGAGACGCTGTTTGCTCTGGTCGGCATGAGCTCGCTCGCGGTCTCGATCGTCGGCGGGCCGATGACGATGGCCTTGCTGGCGCTCGAGATGACCGGTGATCTCAAGCTGACGCTCGCCATCGTCGGTGCGGCCGGCGCGGCTTCGCTCGTGACGCGTCGCCTCTTCGGCTTCTCCTTCGCGACATGGCGCTTCCACCTGCGCGGCGAGAGCATCCGCGGCGCCCATGACGTCGGCTGGATGCGGGACCTCACCGCCGGCAGCATGATGCGTATCGAGGTGCCAAAAATCGCAGCCGACGCCACCATCGCCGAGGCGCGGCTGAAATACCCGCCGGGTTCCACCAACTACCTCGTCGCGATCGGCCCCGGCGATGCCTATGCCGGCATGGTGCCGCCCGGCGCGCTCTACGAGCCCGATCCGGCGCTGGACGAGGAGGCCGCGGCCGAGCCAGCGCCGCGCACCGTGCGCCATCTGCTGCGCAATCCCGATCGCATGCTGCTGACCGACATGTCGGTGCGCGACACGCTGAAGCTCTTCGACGAGTCCGAGAGCGAGGCGCTGCCCGTCGTCGCCGATCGCGACAGCCGCCGGCTCGTGGGCATCCTCAGCGAAGCGCACGCGATCAAGCGCTATAGCGACGAGGTCAGCCGCCGAAATCGTGAGCTGATCGGCGAGTAGCTCAGCCGCTTGCCGTCATTGCGAGGAGCGAAGCGACGAAGCAATCCAGGGGGACTGGGTTGAACGTCTCACCCAGTCCCCCTGGATTGCTTCGCTGCGCTCGCAATGACGGTGTGGCGTGGGCGTGAGCTGCTCAGCTCGAACGCAGCCCTGTCTGCCAGACGACCCGCCACTCCGCGATCGGGATGTCCTGCCCCGACGTCACGATGCCGATCCGGTCGAAATGGATCGCACGGCCGGCGAGCCGCGTGTTGACCTCCGCGATGGCGGCTGCCTTGGCAGCGGCCTCGACCGGCCCATAGAGCAGCGAGACATGCGGCACGAAGCTGTCGAAGCCTTCCGGATCGAGCGCACGCTTGAGCGACGCCAGCGGTTGCGAGACCGCGAAGCGGGCATAGAAGGAGCGAAAGAAGGCTTCGCTCCCTTCGACCCACGCCACGGGTTCCGAGAAGGCAGCGATGCTCTCGGCGGCCGCTGTCGCCGCGCGTTCGAGCGCGGCGGGTGGCATCGTCGTGTCACCTTGCAATGTCAGATGTGGCGCGAAGAGCAGGGTGCCGAAACGCCCTGCCAGATCGCCGACGAGACCGGTCAGCATCGCCTCGTCGGAGGGCGACGCCATGAGCCAGAGGGAGTGTATCTGCGCTGTCATCCAAGTTTCACAAAGCTCTTGCATAGAGTGCGCCCCGTACGTAATGTTTATTTCAATCGTGCTAGTCAATGGAAGAAAAATTCCATTAACCGGCAACAAAAGCGAAGGTGGGGAGTGGGCGCCTTGCAGCCGGAAACGCAAGCCAGAGCGGGCAGTGGCGCGGCCATTGGCGTGCGCGCGCTCAAGGTTTCCTATAGCGGCACGCGCGTGCTGCACGGCATCGATCTGGACTTCGCTCCCGGCAGTTTCACCGCGCTCCTCGGCTCCTCCGGCTGCGGCAAGACCACGCTGCTGCGTTCGCTCTCCGGCTTCGTGCCGGTCGAGTCCGGTTCGATCATCGTCGGTGGCAAGGATGTCGCCGGATTGCCGCCGGAAAAGCGCGGCATGGCGATGGTCTTCCAGTCCTACGCGCTCTGGCCGCATATGACCGTGCTGCAGAACATTGGCTACGGCCTCAAGCTGCGCGGCAAGTCGAAGGCCGAGATCGCCGCCAAGGTCGGCGAGATGCTGAACTTCCTCGGTCTTGCCGGCTATGAAAACCGCAAAGTCACGGCCTTGTCCGGTGGCCAGCGCCAGCGCGTTGCGCTCGGCCGCGCGCTCGCGATCGACCCCGGCATCCTGCTGCTCGACGAGCCGCTCTCGAACCTCGATGCCAAGATCCGTTTGACGATGCGCCACGAGATCCGCGCCATCCAGCAGCGGCTGGGCCTGACCGCCGTCCACGTCACCCATGACCGCGAGGAGGCCATGACCATGGCCGACCGGCTCGTCATCATGCAGGCTGGGCGCATCGCGCAGGTCGGAACGCCGGAGGAGGTGTATGATCGTCCGGCCACCGCCTTCGTCGCCAATTTCATGGGTGCGGAGAACGTGCTGCCGCTGCGCATCGAGCGCGGCGATGGACTGGCGTCCGTCGCTGCCGGCGAAGCCCGCGCGACCCTTGCGGGCGAAGGAGCTGCTGCGCTGCCGGCCGGCGAGGCGCTCGCCTATTTCCGCGACGATGTCGCGAGCCTCGACGCGCTCGATGCGCCGCCTGCAGGCGGCGAACTCGTCGTCCCCGGCATCATCGCCGCGCGCGCCTATCCCGGCGGCATCTACCGCTACAAGGTGGAAGCGGCCGGCCGCCAGATCACGGTCGACGATGCCGGCCGTCACGAACTCGGAACGAAGGTCGGGCTGCGCATTCCGCTGCAGCGCCTTCACATCTTCCCGGCGACCGAGGCCGGGATCGCCGCCTGACAGGGAGTCAGACACATGCGCATTATCACGCTTGCCTGCTCGCTCGCCGCGCTGATCGTGGCATCGCCGCTTTCTGCGCAGACCCTCAACGTCGCCTCCGCCGGCGATCAGAACATGGTCGACTACGTCAAGGACTATCTCGGGCCGATGTTCGAGAAGGCCCATCCGGGCGTGAAGGTCGTCTCGGTCGGCACCGGCCCCGGCGATTCCGGCTCGCAGAAGATCTACGAGAAGCTCGACGCCCAGAAGGGCGCCGCCACGACCGATTTCGACGTGGTGGTCATCCACCAGAAGGCCGCCGGCCAGATGGTCAAGGAAGGCCTGCTGAACAAGTACACGGCCAATGTCGACACGTCGAAGCTCGTCTCCAGCGAGACGGCCAAGAACTCGCTCGGCGCCGACGTCTCCGGCTACGTTATGCCGATGTTCCAGTCGCAGACGGCGCTCGCCTACAACGCCGACATGCTGAAGAACCCGCCGGCCAACTTCACCGAGCTGAAGGAGTGGGTGAAGAAGAACCCGAAGCAGTTCGGCTATAACGGCATCAAGGGCGGCATGTCCGGCGTGGCCTTCGTCGCCGGCTGGGTCTATGCCTTCGGCGGCGACGCCGACAAGCTGATCCAGGGCCCCTATGACGCCGCCGAGAAGGCCAAGTGGGACAAGGCCTTCGCCGAGCTGAAGGAGTTCAACAAGAATGCCGTCATCACCCCCGGCAATGCCGGCACGCTCGACATGCTCAACCGCGGCGAGATCGCGATGGGCCCGGTCTGGGTCGACATGTTCTACTCCTGGCAGGCCGACGGCAAGCTGCCGCCGAGCATGAAGCTGAAGCTCGCCTCGCCCGGCATGCCCGGCCAGCCGATGTACTATGCGGTGCCGGAGAAGTCGGCGCAGAAGAAGCTGGCGGAAGAGTTCATCGCGCTCGCCACCAGCCCGCAGGTCCAGGCTGACGGCATCGTCAAGAAGTTCAACTGGTATCCGGGCATCGATGCCAAGAACCTCGAAGGCAAGCTCGACAAGGCCGCCTGGGACAAGCTCTTCACCGACATCACTCCGGCTGAGCTCGCCAAGAACGGCAAACCCTTCCCGATCGCGCCCTACTTCAACGACATCCTCGAGGGCTACGAGAAGAAGGTCGCGAACTGAGGTTCGCCCCGAGAAGCCGTCATCCTCGGGCTTGACCCGAGGATCTCATGACCAGCTTACTCTGGTTGCCGAGATGGTCGGGTCAAGCCCGACCATGACGGCCTTTCCCGCCCGCCGCGATTGGTTAGCCGGAACCGACGAATGTCCCTTTCCCAACGCCAGCTCGCTTTGCTGCTGATCGCGCCAGGCCTCGCCCTCGTGGCGGCGCTGTTCCTCTATCCGCTCTGCTTCTCGCTGATCTCGGCCTTCACCGGGCCGCAGGGTGGCTTCTCGCTGCAGGCCTTCGCCAAGGCCTATGAGCTCTATTCCGGCGACATCCTCTTCACCGTCATCATCGTGCTCGCCTCCTGCCTGCTGACGGGGCTCGTCGCCACCATCATCGCCGGCACGCTGACGCTGGGCGAGAACCGCTTCATCGTCGGCACACTGAAGGCGCTTTATCGCTGGCCGCTCTTCATCCCGTTCATCGTCGCGGCGCAGTGCATGCGCACCTTCCTCGCCAAGAACGGGCTGATGAACAATTCCTTCGTCGCCATGGGGCTGATGGAGCCGTTGCAGGCGATGAGCTTCCTCGATTGGCGCGGCATCATCGCCACCTTCGTCTGGAAGCAGACTCCTTTCGTCGCGCTGCTGCTGGCCGGCGCGCTCGCAGCGCTCGACCGCGCCACGCTGGAGGCCGGCCGCAATCTCGGCGCCTCGCGCCTGCGCGTGCTGGTCGAACTCGCGCTGCCGCAGGTGATGCCGCAGCTCCTCGTCGCGCTCGTCCTCTCCTTCGTGACGATGCTGTCGGTGCTGTCGGTGCCGATGATGGTCGCGGGCTCGCAGCCGACCATGCTGACGGTCGACATGGCCTTCCGCATCAACGCCTATGGCGACTATTCGACGGCGAACGCGCTCGGCGTCATCACCTATCTGATCTCGGCGGGCGCGGCGATCATCTATCTCAAGCGCGGCATGGCGCAGGAAGGCACACGATGACCGGGCACGCCATGACCCGCGTCGCCTCCGGCCTGCGCATGCTGCTTGCGGCCTTCGCGCTCGCGGCCTTCGCCTTCTTCCTGATCGGGCCGCTGGTCAATCTGGCGCTGTGGTCGGTCGCCGAGCGCTGGTACACGCCCTACAAGCTGCCGGTCGTCTACGGCACGCGCTACTGGGAGCAGGTCTTCCGCCCGACCGGCGATGCCATGGCCTCGCTCGCCACCTCGGTCTGGATCGCGGTGCTGACGGTCATCGTCGCGCTCGTGCTCTCGATCCCCGCCGGCTACGCTTTGGCGCGGCTGAAGCTGCCGGCGCGCGCGCTCTTCATGATCGTGTTCCTGCTGCCGCAAGCCTTTCCCTCGGTCGCGATCTACATCAATGTCGCGCGCATCTTCTATCAGCTCGGCATCAACGGCACGGTCTTCGCCGTCGTGCTCGTCCACGCTGCGCATGGCCTGGTCTATTCGGTCTGGATCGCGGCGGCGGCCTTCGGCGCCGTCGACAGGGACCTGGAGCTGGCTGCGCGCAATATCGGGGCCTCGCCGCTCAAGACCTTCTTCTCGGTGACGTTGCCGCTCGCCGCGCCCGGCATCATCGCCAGCGGCATCTTCGTGTTCCTGGAGTCGCTCGACGAATTCACCGGCACCTTCTTCGTCGGCGTGCCGCAGGTCACCACGCTGCCGCTGCTGCTCTACAACGCGGCGATGGGCGGCAACTATCAGGTCGCCTCGATCACGGCGCTGATCCTGCTCGTGCCCTCGGTGCTGTTCATGCTGTTCATCGAGCGCTTCCTGCGCGCCGATGTGCTCGCCAAGGTCGGGGCCTGAGGCAGCGGCAGGCTTGCGCGCCTGAGGGCGATCCGCAAATCTGCCACTCCCTCCTGGCTTGCGGATCAGCGATGACGAACGGCGTTGAACTCTCTCCATCCGGGCCGGCCTCGGATTCCGTTCCTCGCGGCCGGCCGATCGCCGGGCTCCAGCCGAGCCTGATCGGCTTCGGCGGGGCGCCGCTCGGCGATCTCTACACGCATCTCGACGAGGTCACGGCGCAGGACACGGTCCGCGCCGCGCTCGCGGCCGGCATCAACCTCGTCGATACCTCGCCGCTCTACGGCCACGGCCTCTCCGAGCACCGCATCGGCGCAGCGCTGCGCAGCGTGCCGCGCGGGAGCGTCATCGTCTCGACCAAGGTCGGTCGCTGGATGGATGCCGGCCAGCCGAAGGGAGATGGCTCGGGCTATGTCGGCGGCCTGCCGCATCCGGCGGTGATCGACTACTCCTATGACGGCGCGATGCGCTCCTTCGAGCAGTCGCTGCTCAGGCTTGGCACCGACCATATCGACATCCTGCTGATCCACGACGTCGACGTCTGGACCCATGGCGACAGGATGGAGCAGCGCTTCACCGAGGCGATGGACGGCGCCTATCGCGCGCTCGACCGGCTGCGTTCATCCGGGGCGGTCAAGGCGATCGGTGTGGGCGTCAACGAGGCCGAGATGTGCGCGCGCTTCGCGCGGGCCGGCGATTTCGATGTGATGATGCTGGCCGGCCGCTACTCGCTGCTGGAACAGGGCGCGCTGACGGAGTTCCTGCCGCTCGCGTTCGAAAAGAAGATCGCTGTGATGCTGGCGGGCGTCTTCAACTCCGGCATTCTCGCCACCGGCGCAAAGCCCGGTGCCTATTACAACTACAAGCCGGCGCCGCCGGAAATCCTGGCCCGCGTCGCCCGCATCGAGGCGGTCTGCGCCGCCCATGGCGTCGTGCTGCCGCAGGCGGCGCTCGCCTTCTGCGCCGCCCACCCGGCGGTCGCGACGATCGTGCTCGGCGCCGTGACCCCGCAGGAGGTCGCGCGCAATCTCGATCTCGTCGCGCGGGCGGTGCCGGCTGCGCTCTGGCGTGATCTCAAGGCCGAGGGCTTGCTCGTTGCCGAGGCGCCGGTCCCCGAGGGCTGAGCCTTACTTGGCCGGTGTGCCGGCCGAGCCGAGATAGTCGACCGCGCAGGCGACATGCAGCTTCATCACCGCGATCGCCTCGTCGATGGTGACGTGCTCCTCGTCCGTGCCCATGCTGATTGGGGAGGGGCCGCAGATCAGCGCCGGAACGCCGCGCCAGCGCCAGTAGCGCGTGTCGGTACCCCCCAGGCTCGACACCGGCGGGGCGTCATGGCCAAGCAGCTCGCGGATGTTGCCGCGCAGGATGTTCGCCATCTCGCTGAAGGGATCGGTCAGGCTCGCCGGGTAGCTGTGGTCCTCGTTGACGACCATCTCGCAGTCGCTCTCGCGGGCGAGCGCTTCGAGATCGGCCCGGATCGCGTCGCGGTCGGAGCCGATCGGGATGCGCATGTCGAGATGGGCGATGCAATGCGTCGGGATCTGCGTCGCCTTCTGCCCGCCCTGCAGGATGCCGACATTGACGGTGATGCGCCGGGCGACGTCGCCCGCGCCCTTGCCGAGGTTGAGATCGGCCGCCGCGATCGTCTCCGGCGAGGTCAGCACCGCGTCGATCTCGGGCGGCAGCGTCGCGAGCTTGAGGTGGTAGCGGTCATAGATCGTGGTCACGAGCCGGCTTACGTCCGCGATCGGGTTGCGCGCCCGGTGGGCATAGCCGCCATGGCCGCCGATGCTCCTGGCCGAGAGCGAAAAGCGCAGCGTGCCCTTCTCGGTGAAGCGCAGATTGGCGAGGCCGCTCGGCTCGCCGTTCAGGCAGCAATCGGCGGCCATCTCGTCGGCAAATTCGTCGAACAGATATTTGGTGCCGTAGCGCCCGCCCGATTGCTCGTCCGAGACCACGGTCAGCGTCAGCGCGCCGCTGAGCTTCTCGCGATGGGGATAGAGCTGGCAATAGGCGAGGATCGAAGCGAGCGTCCCGGTCTTCATGTCGGAGGCGCCGCGGCCCATGATCTTGCCGTCGACGATCTCGGCTTCCCAGAGCTTCTCCTTGGTGACCGGGAAGATGTCCATATGGCCGTTGAGGATAAGGTGGCGGCCGGGATTGCCGCTCTCCCAGCGGCCGATGATGTTCGGCATCTCCGGCACGAAGGCCTCGGTGCGATGCGGCACGCCGGCTTGGTCGAGCAGTTCGCGGACGAAGGCGGCAGCTTCGCGGGTATCGCCCGGCGGGTTGACGCTCCTGATGCGCAGGAAGCGGCGCAGCAGTTCGACGATCTCGTCGCGGCGCGCATCGATCGCCTGAAGCAGCTCGGCCTTCAGGGCAGCAGTATCCTTGGACATGGTCAGTCTTCTTGATGGTGGCGTTTTGAAGGAATGCGTGAGGCGTCAGGCGCGGGCGAGGAGCGACATCGGGCGGGTAAGCGCGGTCTTCTCCAGCCGGGCAGCGACGCAATAGGCCGGGTTGAAGACGTTGGCGATGTCGTAGCGGACCGCCTGTCCGAGCAGGTGGCTCGCCTCGACCGGATCGACACCGAGATCCTCGCCGACCCAGCGCAGCATCTCGGTCGTGGCGAACTGCAGCGGCTGGTCGAGCGGGCGTCCGCTGGCGATCACCAGCAGGTCGGTCGCGGTCTCGCAGCGCGGCCAGCGCAGGCCAAGCTTCTTGACGAGCTTCACCGAGAACTCGACCTCGAAGCTGGTCTCGACGCCGGTGCCGGCGATCTCGCCATCGCCCTGGCAGGCATGGCCGTCGCCGAGGAAGAACAGGGCGCCGGATTCGAAGACCGGGAAGGCGATGGTCGCGCCGGGGCCGAACAGCCGGTAGTCCATGTTGCCGCCATAGGCGCCGCTCGTCGCGGTCGAGATCGCCTGGCCGCGTTCCGGCGCCACGCCGAAGCAGCCCAGCATCGGCGCGAGCGGGAAGCTCCAGTCCTTGATGCGGGCCGAAGGCTCGAGCAGCTTTACCGTGCCGGCTGCGGCGTCGATCGCCCATTCATAGCGCTCGCGCTTCGGCAGCTCGGCCAGGATCGCCGGGTCGAGCACGCCGGGCGCCAGCGGCGAATAGGTCCAGCCGGTCTTCCGGTTCGGCGTCATCCGCTCGATGGTGACGAGCAGCGCATCGCCCGGCTCGGCGCCGGTGACGAAAAACGGGCCGGTCATCGGGTTGCCGCGCGGAGCATGCTGCTCGCCGTCGGCGCCGAAGCCGGCGGCATCGAGCGTGGCGGTGACGACGCTGTCGCCGCTGGCGATCTCCAGAACCGGCGGCAAGGTGCCGATCACGTTCGAATAGCGGGTCGGGACGAAGTGATGGCGCGCCATGAAAGCCTTCCGGAGCAGGTTCGCGTCGAAATCGTGGCCGGGGCGTCGACCACCCGGCGCACGGACCGTAGGGGCTCGCCTGTTCCGTGAGAAGCGCTCGCCGGCGAAGGGGCGCCCTGCGTCAGGCTCGCCCCCGCCGAAATGGGTCGTGGTCGATGCTGGGGACGGATTGGGCGACGCCTGTCTGGCGAAGCTCTCAGTCTCTCAAGCCCTGGATGATCGGGCTTCGATAGGAAATCGCTGCGGGCAGCAGCGCCAGCAGGCTTCCCACGAGGCAGAGCAGGCCCGCCTGCGCCAATTCACCAACGCCGATCGCAGGCGAGAGCGAAAGCCCCGTGCGAGCCGCCACGATGCCGGATACCGCATGGGTCGCGATCACGCCCAGCAGCAGCCCGGCGAGGCAGCCCGCGGCGATCAGGACGATCGTGCCGATCCAGGTGACCAGCAGCACATAGGAACGCGGGGCGCCGAGCGCCCTGAGCGTTGCATAGCGCCGGCGGCGCAACCCGTTCACGGCGATCAGGAGAAGCACGACGCTGGCGAGGATCAGCACCGCGTTGGAAGCCGAGGCGACGACGAGGATGTCGCGCATGTCGCCGAGCGCCCCGTAGAGCGAGACGAGCACCTCGGCCGGGAAGAAGGCCATGGTTCCGCCCTGCCGGTATTGCGCGCGCA
This sequence comes from Bosea sp. F3-2, assembly GCF_008253865.1. Lineage (NCBI taxonomy): Bacteria > Pseudomonadati > Pseudomonadota > Alphaproteobacteria > Hyphomicrobiales > Alloboseaceae > Allobosea > Allobosea sp. F3-2. The sequence goes on along the minus strand of NZ_CP042331.1, from coordinate 3,399,211 downwards.
GTGCATAGGCGCCGGCGACGCTTTTCGGCTTCACCACGATCGCCGGAACGCCGGGCACGCGCTTGGCGTCGAAGGGTGGGCCGATCCGCGTTTCCTCGGGGCGGCGACCGTCGTTGGTGTTCGAGCCCGCGTGCCAGAACGGGGAATCGCTCCGGGCTTCCTCAGTGGCATGGCCGTTGCCGAGACCGTGGATCTCCCAGACGCTCTCGATCGGCACGAGGATGGCGCGATCCCAGGGAGAGCCGAGCCGCGGCAGCCGGCCGACCGCCGTGTAGCCATGGCCCTCATGCTTGTGGCCGCGTTCCTCCTCGTCGACCTGGCCGGGTTTGGGCGTATGGCCCGCGACGCCGTGGGAGGGCTCGATCGTATCACCCAGCCGGTAGACCACATCGGCGCCGAGCACGGCTTCGCCCTCGGCCGCGAAGAGCCGGCCTTCGCTCGGCTTGATCCGGCCCCAGCGCCCCGCGAAATCGGCCGTCGTGCCGATGACGGGATAGCCGCGGCTGACGTCGCCGAAGGCGACCGGCGCGAAACTCCCGACGCGCTCGTCCTGCGCGAGCGCCTTGAGAACCCGCCCCTCGACCAGCGGCAGCGCTTCGAGCTGCAGATAGACGGTCGACATCAGCAACTGCGTCTGGCTGCCGGGGGCGCCGACGACGAGGTCGAAATCATCGGCAGCCCGGGCCGAACCCTGGCGCAGCGCCCGCTCCTGTGCGCCGATGGCGATCCCGGTGGCGACCGCGAGCGCGACGAGCAGCATGATGGCCGGTGCGGTCCAGCGCAGCGCCCGCAGATCAGCCAGCACCATCGGCCAGGGGTTCATGCCGCGTGTCCCGCCCTGAGATCGAGCCGCTGCGCCAGCCGGGCGAGCAGGCGTTGATCATGCGAAGCGCAGATCAGGGTGGCGCCGCTCTCTTCCGCAGCCTCGACGAGCAGGTCCGAGACGCCGTCAGCATGATCGGCGTCGAGGCTGGCGGTGGGTTCGTCGGCCAGGATCAGGCGCGGGGCGTTGAACAGCGCGCGGGCGATCGCGACGCGCTGTTGCTCACCGCGCGAGAGAACCGCGGCCCTGCGGTGAGGGTCCTTCAGCCCGACGCGGGATGCCAGCGCGAGAGCGCGTTCGCGGCCAGAGGTGCTCAGGCGCCAGGAGGAGAAGCTCGCCGGCAAGGCGATGTTGCCGGCGACATCGAGTTCCGGCACCAGATGGAAATCCTGGAAGACGAAGCCCAGCGTCTGCCTGCGCCAGCGGTCGCGCTGCGCTTCCGGCAAGCCGGAGACCTCGGTCTCGCCCCAGCGCACCGAGCCGCTGCCCGGACGCAGGAGGCCGGCGATCAGATGAAGCAGTGTGGACTTGCCGCAGCCGGACGGGCCGCTGATGCCGAGCGTGGCGCCAGGCTCGATCGTCAGTGCGGGAAGGTCGAGAACGCGGAAGGGCTGGCCATCGCCGTCACGATGGTCGAGGGCGATATCCGCGAGAACGAGCCGCTGCGCGCTTGCCTCAGGCGAGGGAGAAGCCGGCATCGGCAATCCTGATCTGGCTGACGAAGCCGGTCTCGGCATCGGTCGCGGAGCCGATCTCCAGCCGTCCGGTCACCACGACCTTGCGGCCGGCGCTGACCATCGCCGTCTCGTTCTTCATGAACACGACGACGATGTCGACCGGCCAGTCGGCGTCGGACTGGCAGAACGGGCAGATGGCGAGAGGCTCGCGCGTCAGCACGAAGAAGTGGCTTTCCGGCTTCAGCGGCGGTGCCATGTAGCCGACCATGCGCACGGCTTTGCCGCGCAGCGCGGTCACCCTGTCGGAAAATTCGAAGCCGAGCACGCCGAAGGATTTGTAGAGACCGTCGAAGGCGATGGTCTCGGTATCGGCGGCCATGGCGGCGCGGTCGAAAAGGCCCACCGCCGCGAGGCCGAGCACGGCTTCGCGGCGGGTGATGGTCGCAATGGGGCTTCGCCGGCGCATCGATGCCTCCGTTGCCCCGATCATCGGCTCACTTGCCGCCGAGCGCCAGCGCTTCCGCCATCACGCGGAAGACATAGGTGTTCGGCTTGTGGCCGCGGAATTTCTCCGCGCCGGGGCCCATCGCCGTCAGGATGACGTCGTCGGCGGAGTGCACGCCGCTATTGGCGTCGAAGGGCAGGTTGCCGGTCTTGCGCGTGGCGAGCGGGCCGGTGCAGTCCTTCTCGTTGGCGATATTGGTCTTGCCATCCGGGCCCTTCACGGCCGGGACGCGCTCGCCATCCATGGCGGGGCGGCCGGTATCGCAGGTGTCGGGATAGGAGCCGTAGACGACGGCCAGGCGACGCGAGGTGTCGACCTTGGTGGGGTAGCCGTCGGCATCGCGGGGGCCGTAATTCGGCGGTACGGAGTCGGCGTAGGTGCCGAGCTTGTCGCGCAGCAGCTGGCCCGGGCGGTCGTCATCATAGGTGCCGATGATCGAGACGGCGTGAGCGTGGTCCGGCACGACGATGATCAGTGTGTCGTTGCGCTCGCCGGCGAAGTCCTTGGCGACCTTCACCGCATTGTCGAGCATGATCGTGTCGAACACGGAGCGCTCCCAGTCGAGGGAGTGGCTGTACTTGTCGATGCGGGCCGACTCCACCATCAGGAAGAAGCCGTCCTCGGCGCCCTTGAGCATCTCGATCGCCGCCTTGGTCTGCTCGACCACGTCGGGCTGGTCCGGGAATTTCGCGATCGAGCCCTTCTTGGCAAGGCGCAGGTCGAAGGCGCCGTCGATATTGGAGGTGTTGTAGAGGCCGAGCAGTTTCTTGGCGCCGCCCGTGACGGCGGCGTTCATCTCGGTCTTCGTAGTCGCCAGCGTGTAGCCGGCCTCCTTGAACTTGGCGATGAAGTCGAGATCGTCTGTGCGCTTCGTGCCCGGAGTCGACTTGGGCAGGAAGTTCGGCGAGCCGCCGCCCATGATCACGTCCGGCTTCACGTCGAAGAACATCTTGACGATGTCGTTGTAGTCGGAGCGCCGGCGCGTATGGGCGATCATCGAGGCCGGCGTCGCGTCCTCGATCTCCGAATTGGTGACGACGCCGATCGCCATGCCGGTGCGGTGGCGCTTGATGATCTCGGAAATCGTCTCGACCTTGGGGTGGTCAAGCGTCAGCGCGTTCTTGGCGCAGTAGATGCCGAGCGCATTGACGCAGGACTTGTGGCCGGTGGTGTAAGCGCTTGCCGAGTTCGCGCTGTCGGTGACGATCGAGTCGGTGCCGGAGGTCGAGATCAGCGCCATGTTCGGCATGTCGTCCATGGCGAGCTCGCCATCGTATTTGCCTTCCTTCCAGCCCTTGGAGAGGATGCGGGCGGCGGTACGGTTGGCGACCGACATGCCGTCGCCGATGAAGAGGATGACGTTCTTGGCGCGGCGCGGCTGGGCGGTTGCGAAGACATCCCAGTTCACAGTAGCCTTGTTGTCGCCCTGCGTGGCTTCGACCACATAGCGGCCGGCGGGCAGCGAAGCGCCGCGCAGCCACAGGGCGGAATGCTTCTGGCCTTCCTCGCTCTGGATGAAGTTGGTCGGACGGCCGAGCACCTCGGCGGCAGGCTTGCCGTTGATGGTGACGTTCACATCGGCAGAGGTCGGTGCGTTCGGGAATTCGACTTTGAAGTCGAACCGCGAGCCTTCGAGGATTTCGGCACGGTCGATCGGATAGATGGTCTGCGCAGCGGCGGACCCTCCCGCTACGCCCGCGGCAAGGATCGCCGCCAGCCAGTGATATGCGCGCATTGTGGTTCTCCGCCAGAAAAGGCTCGTGCCGGTCGACCTCGCCTAAGACCGGAACGTGACAGTTTGATCAAACTCGTGACAGACTCAGCGCGATTTCGGGACCCGTCGATCCAATCGGTCCTGGGGGTGACGGCAATACGGTGGATGTGTCTGCCCCAACGGTGCCTTCTTTGAATAATCGGGCGGCAGCCTTTGCGGCGGAGACCGCAGGATTGCGATCAACGCCTGTCGTAATCTGATCGGCCCTTGCCTTCGTCCGTGAGCGCGACGGGGATCGTGACGCCGAGGCGGCGAGCGCGGCTTTTGAGTGCTTCGAGAGTTTCCTGTCCTAGACGGCAGAAGCCATCGAAGCGGCTCCGCGCCTGGGCTGCGCGATCGCCGGGAAGGCGCACGGGCCTTCCTCCGGAAGCGGTCCGTGAACCTCGGATTTTATCGGCAAATCCGGAGGCGGCCGCCTCGAATTCCGCGATTGGCCGCATGCCCTCGATCTGGATCGCCATGAACAGGTTTGCGCTCGCATAGGGGCGGGCGGTATCGCCGTAGAGCGGCTGCACGGCCTCGCCGATGCCGCCAGCCGACAGGCCCCCGGCCAGAAGATCGATCATCACGGCAAGCCCGAACCCCTTGGCCCCCGCAGCGGGCAGGAGCGTCCCCTTCAGTGCTTCGAGCGCGTCGCATGTCGGCTTGCCCTCGGCCGTCTGCGCCCAGCCGTCCGGAATCGGCTCTCCCTTGCTCGCGGCCAGCCTGATCTTGCCCATGGCGCCAGCGCTCATGGCGAAGTCGAGCGTGATGGGCTCGCCGCCCGTCGGGACCGCGATCGACAGCGGATTGTTGCCGACGACGGCTTCGACACCGCCGGGAGCCGGCAGCATGGGCCGTGTATTGGCCATGACGATGCCGATCTGCCCGGTCGACGCGATCTTCCGCGCGAAGCGTCCGGCGGCGCCGAAATGAAAGGCGTTGCGGACGGCCACCACGGCAAGGCCATGCGCGGCGGCGCGTGTCGTTGCGATCTCGCAGGCCCGCTCGGCCGTGACCTGCCCCAGCCCGTTCCCGGCATCGATCGTCAGGCGAGAACCCAGATCCGTGACGATCTCGCCCCTGGCACCCGGATCGACGGAGCCTCCCGCGATGCGGTCGAGATACATCGGCAGATGCAGCAGGCCGTGCGAGGCCATTTCCTCGATATCCGCGTCGAGGAGAGCCTCGGCCACCAGAGCCGCGTTATCGGGCGGCGCTCCGGCCGCTTCGAGCAGCGCGACGGCGAGACCTTTCAGGACTTCCTCCGGATAGGCATCCGAAACCGACATCGGCTCCCCTCGATGCAGCACGCCCGGCGCGATGACCGGACGTGCAAATCAGCTTTCAAACCCCGGCGAAGCCGGATCGGGGCGATGCCGCTCAGCGCACTGGAGGAGCGTATTGCAGGCCGCCGGCGGTCCAGAGCTTGTTCAGGCCACGCCCGATGCCGAGCTTCGAGCCGGTGCCGACATTGCGCTCATAGACCTCGCCGTAATTGCCGACCTGCTTGACGATCTGCAGGGCCCAGTCCGGCTTCAGCCCCATCGACTCGCCGAAATTGCCGTTGCCTCCGAGCAGCCGCTGCGCCTCGGGCGAGCCGGTACGCTTCTGCTCATCGGCATTGGCGGCGGTGATGCCGAGCTCTTCGGCCGCGACCATGGCGTAGAGCGACCAACGGACGATGCTGGTCCAGGCTTCATCGCCCTGCCGCACGACCGGGCCGAGCGGCTCCTTCGAGATCAGCTCCGGCAGGATGACGTATTCGGCCGGGTTGACCAGCTTGAGCCGATAGGCGGAGAGCGCGGAGATGTCGTTGCTGAACACGTCGCAGCGGCCGGATTCGAAGGCCTTGGCAACCTGATCGCCGGCCTCGAAGGCGACGCCCTCGTATTTCATGCCCTGCGCCCGGAAATAATCGGCGATGTTGAGCTCCGTCGTGGTTCCGGTCGGCACGCAGACGGACGCACCATTCAGCTCCTTGGCCGAAGCGATGTTCTGCGACTTGCGGACCATGAAGCCCTGCCCGTCGTAATAGGCGACACCGACATAGCGCAGGCCCATCTGCGTATCGCGCCCGAGGGTCCAGGTCGCCTGCCGGGACAGCATGTCGATCTCGCCGGTCTGCAGCGCGACGAAGCGGTCCTTCGGGCTGAGCGGCGTGTAACGCACTTTCCCGGCATCGCCGAGGACGGCCGCCGCGACCGCGCGGCAGATATCGACGTCGAAGCCGCCCCAGCGCCCCTTCTCGTCGGGGACGGAGAAGCCCGCCACGCCCGGGCTGACGCCGCAGACCAGCTCGCCGCGATTCCTGACGTTTTCGAGCGAACCGGCCGCGGCAGGCAAGGCGGAGGCGGCCAGGAGGCCGGCAATCAGCAGGAGGCGCTTCTTCATCGGGATGGCCTTTCAGACGGTGGAACCCGCCGTTTCATTGAACCCGGCCGATCCTGCCGCCTTTCTGACCAAAGGGTAGGCATGCATCAATGCATTTCGCGTCGTGAAACGCGGCAATTTCCGGCCGCGCTCGACCGTGCTGGTGCCCATCATCACGGTCATCGAAACCGGCACGTTGCACCATGCAGGCTCCCGCACCCAACAGCTTCCGCCAGCGCCTTCTCAGCGGCGCCTTCCTGGCCGGCAGCTTCATCAAGACACCGACCGCTCACGCCACCGAAATCCTTGGCAACAGCGGCTTCGACTTCGTCGTCATCGACCAGGAACACGCGCCCTTCGACCGCAACGCGACCGATATCGCCTTGCTGGCTGCGCGGGCAGCCGGCATCGCCGGCATCATCCGTGTGCCTACACTCGCGGCCGACGCCATCCTGTCGGCGCTCGATTGCGGCGCCGTCGGCATCCTCGCTCCCCATATCGCGACCGTGGCCGATGCCGAGGCGCTGGTCGCCGCCTGCCGCTACCGCGGCGGCCGGCGCGGCTTCTCCGGCGTCACCCGCGCCGGCCGCTATGGCGGGATGAAGATGTGGGACCTCGTCGATGCGGCCGACGCCGCCGTCGCCACCATCGCCATGATCGAGGACCCGTCGGCGATCGAGCGGATCAACGCGATCCTCGCGGTCGAAGGGCTTGATGCCGTCTTCATCGGCCGTGGCGATCTCACCGTCGCCTTCGGCGCGCCCAATCGCGACGCCCCGATCGTCCGCGACGCGGTGGATGCGATCTTCCGAGCCGCGAAGGCGGCCGGCAAACCGATCTGCGTGATGACCGACAATGGCGAGGAATCCGCCGCCTTCGCCGAGCGTGGCGCCAGCGCCTTCATCCTCTCGTCCGATCAGGGGTTCCTGCGCAAGGCCGCGACGGATGCCCTCTCACAGATGCAGGCAGCCAGGGGCCGGGTCGAAGCGGCCGGCGCGCGATAGGAGAAACGGGACAGTGTCGGGTTATCTTTCCAGCGATCCTCGCTCGCAGTTGTCGCCGCAGCCCGCGGCGAAGGCGGCCCCGGTCAAAGCCTATGCAGGCGCTGATTATGCCCGCTTCTATGCGCAGGGGCCGCAGCAGACCGGCAAGGGCTCCAAGACCTGGCTGGCGCGCGGTCAGAACTTCATCGTCGCCTATTCGGATGTCGAAGCTGGAGCCGCGCTGGAGCGGGCATCGCAGCAGGATGAATACTGCCTGATCCTGCCCGAGAAGGCGCTGGGGGCGACGGTTTCCGCCGGAAGCGAAACCGTCGAAGTGCCGGGCGGCTCGATCGTCTTCGTGCCGCCGGGCGCCTCGCGCGTCACCGTGGCCGGCACCGGCCGCCTCATCCGCATCTTCTCCAGCACAGCGCCCGATCTCGCTGCGGCCTGCTCAAATGCAGCCTCCTATGCTGAGCCCCACGCCAATGTCGCGCTGCTGGCGCCCTGGCCGGAGCCGCGCGGCGGCTGGAAGATCCGCGCCTACAGCCTCGACGCCGGCGGCGGCGAAGGACGCTTCGGCCGCATCTTCCGCTGCACGACGCTGATGGTGAACATCCTCGACCCGCGCATGGGGCTGCGCGACATCACCGCGCTCTCGCCGCATCATCACGACGATTTCGAGCAGGGCTCGCTCGTCATCGACGGCGGCTACATCCACGACATCCGCTGGCCCTGGACGCCGGACATGCGGATCTGGCGCGAGGACGAGCATGAGCTGATGGCCGCGCCCTCGCTCACCGTGATCCCGCCGCCGTCGATCCACACCTCGCGCTCGGTCCTGCCCGGGCTCAACCAGATGATCGACATCTTCTCCCCGCCTCGCCTGGATTTCTCGCAGAAGCCCGGCTGGGTCATCAATGCCGCGGATTATCCGATGCCCGGCGAAACCGCGTGAGGGCCACGGACATGACTTCCCAGACTGTGAATGCGGATGCGCGCAGCCGCCAGATCGCCGATCTCCTCGTCGGCGCGGTCGATCTTCACTGCCATAGCGGGCCGGCCGCCATGCCTCGCATCCTCGACCATCACGAGGCGATGCTGGACGCCGCCGAAGCCGGGTTTCGCGCCGTCGTCTACAAGGACCATTTCTACCTCGGCACGGCCCATGCGATCCTGCTCGAGAAGCTCGTGCCGGATACCGGCGTCAGGCTGTTCTCCGGCATCGCGCTCAACAATGCGTCGGGCGGCTTCAACCCGCATGCCGTCGACCATGCCATCAAGATCGGCGGCAAGATCGTCTGGATGCCGACGCTCTCGGCCAAGAATCATATCGACGTGCTCGCCTCGGGTGCGGTGAAGACCTTCCCCAAGACCGCGCAGAAGATGCTCGATCCCGTTCCGCTGACGGCCTTCGGCCCCAACGGCGAGCTCCTCGACGAGGTCAAGCAGATCCTCGACCTGATCGCAGCCGGCGACATCATCCTCGCCGGCGGCCACCTCTCGACGCCCGAGCTCTTCGCCGTGTTCGAGGAGGCCAAGGCTCGCGGCGTCAAGAAGCTGCTCGTCAACCACCCGACCTACATGGTCAACAACTGCAGCGATGCGGATATCCGCGACCTCGTCTCGCTCGGCGCGGTGATGGAGCATTCGATCTGCATGTTCGTCGAGGGCAAGTCGAAGAAGTTCGAGCCGCCGGAGCTGCGCCGCGTGATCGAGGTCGCCGGTGTCGAGAAGACAGTGTTGTGCTCCGACCTCGGTCTCGTCGGCTCGCCGCGACCGGTCGACGGCTATCGCGAGATCGTCAGCCATCTGCTCGACCTGCAGTTCACGGAAGCCGAAATTAAGCGGATGACCGGCGGCCATGCGGCCGAACTGCTCGCGCTCGACGCTGTGGCATAAGGCACGCTCGCTCTAGCTCCGAACCACGCCGTCATCCCGGGCTTGACCCGGGAGCCATGCCGGAACGCTTCCGATCACGGTTCAGGCATGGATCCCGGATCTCCGCTTCGCTGCGGCCGGGATGACCCATTCCCAAGAAACAAAATCGGCCCGGGTTTCCCCGGGCCGATTTTGTTTCTTGGAACGGGCTTACGACAAGCCGCTCAGTCGAGCGAGATCGCGGCGGCCTTGATCACGTCAGCCCATCTCGCGATTTCCTGCGTCTGGGCGGCCCGGAGCGCTGCCGCATCGCCGCTGCGTGCGCGCACGCCGATCACAGCGAGCTTCTCACGCCCCTCCGCGCTTTCGACATAAGTCCGGGTGATCGCGGCAAGCCGCGTCGCGACCGGCTCGGGCAGCCCCTTCGGGCCGACGAGCCCAAACCAGCCCGTCGCATTGACCTCCGGCAGCCCGGCCTCCGACAGCGTCGGCACCTCCGGCAGTTGCGGCGCCCGCTGGTCGCTGGTGACCGCGAGCCCGCGGATCGCGCCGCTTTTGACGTGCGGGATATAGGCCGGGATGAAGTCGATGGCGACGTTGACGGTCCCGGCCAGCAGGTCGGTCGCGAGCGGTGCCGAGCCGCGATAGGGCACATGCGTCATCTGGAAGCCGGCTTTGCGCTGGATCAGTTCGCCGGTGATGTGCCCCATCAGCCCGAAGCCGGGGCTGCCGAAGGTCAGCTTGCCCGGATTGGCCTTGCCGTAGGCGACAAGCTCCGCAAAGGATGAGACCGGCAGCGAGGGATGCACCGCGACGATGCCCTGGACATCACCCAGCAGTGCGATCGGTGTGAAATCGGTGAGCGGATCGAAGGACAGCGTCTTGTAGAGCAGCTTGTTGGTCGCGAGCGGCCCCGAGGAGGAGAACAGCAGCGTATAGCCGTCCGGCGCTGCCCGCACGACGCTGGTGGCGGCGATGTTGCCGCCGGCACCGGTCTTGTTCTCGACGACGAAGCCCTGGCCCAATTCGCCGCGCAGCCGGTCCGCCAGAAGCCGGGCGACCACGTCGGTCGAGGCGCCGGCCGGGAAGGGAACGACGATATTGGTCGGGCGGCTCGGCCAGGTATCGGCGAATGCCCGATGCTGGCCTGCTATGAGCCCCGCCCCGGCGAGCGAGGCCATGAAACTGCGGCGTGAGAGCTGATGCCCCATCTGAGATTTCCTCCGGAATACGTCACTTCGGACGTGTTGGCCGGAGACTAGGGCGAGCTGCCAGCCGCCTGCGGAAAAGGGGGGCTATTTCTCTCCTTGAAACGCGACGCCCATCGATTGCGACAGCGCCTCGAGCTGCGCCTCGATGCTGGCCGCTGCTTTCTTCAGCGGATGGATGATCCGCGCCTTGTCGTCAGGGTTCGCTACCGCCGACCGGAAGAAGGTGACGCCGAAGGTCGCGAGTACCCGCTCGCCGAGCCTGAGCGGCACCGCGACCGTCGCCGAGTTGCGCGGCTCGGCGGCAGCGTCCCGCTCGGTATAGCCACGCCAGCGGGCCTGCGCGATCAGTCGCTCGATATCCTCGTCCGTGAGGCTGCTGTTCTCGGGATCGGAGGAGGCGCGCATCGCCGCGAGCAGCACCGCGCGCTCCTCATCGGGGCAGAAGGCGAGATAGGCCCGCCCGAGTGCCCGGCCGCCGAGGCTCAGGCGATAGCCGAGCGTCGCATGGAAGGGCGAGATCGGGCTGTCCGGGATCGTGCTGAAGCGCACGATGACGGCATCGTAGTCGAGCAGGCAGACGGCGCAGGGCCATTTGATCTGGCGGGTCAGCGCCGTCGCCCAGGGCCGCGCCGCCTCGATCACCATCGGGGCGCCGTGGAAGCCCGAGCTCAGATGCGCCACCTGCGAGGTGACGAGATAGCCGCGCATGCGCTCGTCGCGAGTCACATAGCCGGCTTCGATCAGGGTTTCGAGCAGGCGCACGATGGTCGGCTTCGGCAGGCCGGTGCGGCGATGCAATTCGCCGACAGTGGCCGCGCTGCAGCGATTGACCTCGGTCAGCAGCCTGAGGGCCTTGAGGACGGATTGAACGGGCGCGAACGAGAACACTCTGCAAGGTCCGGCGTGGCGAAGACAAACGCCGACTCTAAAGCAGAATGTGCCGGACAGGGCCTTTGTTTTTCGCTCGCGCCCCCGACGTTCAGGCCGGCATGGTCAGGACTACCTTGCCGATCTGCTCACCCGCATCCATCAGCGCGTGGGCATCGCGGACATCGCCCCAGTTGAAGGTCGCGCAGATATGGCTGCGGATCGCGCCGCTGGCGAGCAGCGGCCAGACCTGCTCCACCAGCTCGGCCGCGATCCGGCCCTTATAGGCGGCGTCGCGCGGCCTGAGCGTCGAGCCGGTCAGGGTCAACCTGCGGCGCACGATGTTGCGGACATTCACCTCGGCCGTCTGGCCGAGATGGCTGGCGATCAGCACGACCCGGCCATCGGGGGCGAGCAGCCCGAGCTGCTTTTCCGTATAGGGGCCGGCCTGCGCATCGAGCACCACGTCAACCTTCTCCTTCCCGATCGCAGCCTCGATCTCGGCGACCCAGTCGGCGCGGTAGTCGATCGCGTGGTCGGCGCCGATCTCCAGGCTGACCGCTCGCTTCTCGGGCGAGCCGGCGGTCGCGATCACGCGCGCGCCGCGCAATTGCCTGGCGATCTGGATCGCCGCCATGCCGACGCCGCTCGTCCCGCCCTGGACCAGCAGGGTCTCGCCCTGTGCCAGCCGGCCGAGCCAGATGACGTTGTTCCAGGCGGTGAAAAAGACCTCCGGCAGCGACGCCGCTTCTGCGAAGGAGAAGCCGCCCGGCAAGGGCAGGCATTGCGAGGCCGGAACCGCGCAGAATTCGGCATAACCACCGCCATTGGCGAGCGCGCAAACGCTGTCGCCGACCTTGGGCCAGGCAACCTCGGTCCCGACCGCCTCGACCACGCCGGACACGTCGAGACCCGGCAGATCGGTCGCGCCGGGCGGCGGCGGATAGAGCCCGCGCCGCTGCTGGATGTCCGGGCGGTTCACTCCGGCGGCACGAACCCGGATCAGCACATCGGCCGGGCCGAGCTCAGGCCGCGGACGCTCGCCGAAGGCCAGAACCTCGGGGCCGCCCGGCCGGGTGATTTCGATCACTTTCATCGTGGTCTCTCTGTTTCGTCCGGAGCGGTGCGAAGCGACTGCAAAATTTCGGGCATGCGCTCGCGAGCCGAAGTCATCAGGCGCTCGTAGATCGAATTGCCATGAGCATCGATCGCGACGATGACCGGGCCGAAACCGTCGAGCCGGATGCGGTTCAGCCGGAACTGCATGATGAGGTCGGTCCAGGCGCAATCCGCCACGGACTGAACGCCCTGGCTGAGTAAGGCGGAAGCGCCACCGACGAAGGAGAAATAGACGCAGCCCGCCTCCCGCATCGCTTCCACGCTCTCCCGCCCGAGCCCGCCCTTGCCGCCGGTCGCGGTGAGCTGCAGCGTCCGGATCAACGTAGGCATCAGATGATCGAAGCGGCTCGACGTCGTCGGATTGACGTAGTGGAGCGGACCGGGGCCGGCGTCGCCCTCCTCGTAGCTGACGCCCATATGGAAGAACGAGCCGCCGCGCAGCGGCAATGGCAGCTCGCGGCTGGCTTCAAGCTCCGCCACCATGCGCTTCTGCGTCGGCATGCCGACGGTCGCGACGGCGTCGCCGTCGAGCAGCACGACATCGCCGAGCTTCAACGCCCGTGCGGCCTCCGGCGACAACGGCAGGGAAAGGCGGGGCAGGGACGCGCTCATCACTCGACCCGCTCCACGACACCGGAATTGTAGATCCGAGCGCGGGTGCGCCGGTTGATCCAGCAGTTGAACGAGACGGCGACGGGCGTGAAGCCGTGGCCCGAGGCGTATTCGACATGGACGCCGAAGGTCGTCGTCGAGCCGCCGACTCCCATCGGGCCGAAACCCATCTGGTTGACCGCGCGGGTCAGACGCTCCTCCATCGCCGCGATCATCGGTTCGGGATTGTGCTCGCCGAACGGGCGCAGCGTCGCATCCTTGGAGAGCTTCGCGGCATGGTCGAAGGTGCCGCCGATGCCGACGCCGACGACCACCGGCGGGCAGTGCTGGCCACCTGCGCGGAGGACGAGCTCAAGGACGCAGCGCTCGATCTCCTCGAGGCTCGGGCTGACCAGCGTCTCGACCGCCGCCCAGCGCCCGCCGCCGAGCGCCTTCGGCGCGCAGGTGATGTCGAGGTAGTCGACATCACCGATCAGCTCGCAGGAGATGAGCGGCATGTCCTTGCCGTGATAGCTGCGCTCGTTCGTCAGCGGATTGGTGACGAAGCGCAGGATCGGCGGCTGAATGGTGCGGACGAGATCGGCGAAGCCATCGACGATGGCCTGGCGGATGTCGCCTTGCATGCGCACGCCGGAGCCGATCTTGATCGTGTAGCTCGGCACGCCGGCATCCGAGCACAGGAACTTGCCGGTCTGTTCGGCGCGCTCGGCACTGTCGAGCATGAAAGCCAGCGTCTGCCGTGCCTGTGGCTCGGTTTCCGTGACGAGCGCCTTGCGGAATTCTGCCTTCGAGGATTCCGGAATCCGGCGCAGCGACCAATCATAGAGATCGGCGGTGACTTCCTTGACCAGATCGTAGGTGATTGCCATGCGCTGTGCCCGTTTCGACGGGGGCGAAACTAGCCGATCCCTGCGCGTTGGTCGGAAGCGCATGCGATATTTCAATCAATGAAACGGGGACCTTTCCCGGCCGTGCGCATGCGCTTCCCATTAATGACGGAATCGGTCAGGCGTGGCTGCGCTGCGCGGGCTTTGTTGGGAACGGATCTGCCATGAGCCAAGTTGATATCACCGGTTTCGATCTCACGATCGAGCAGCTCGTCCGCATCGCCCGCGAGCAAGCTCCGGTCTCGATTGCGCCGGCTGCGGCCCAGCGAATGGAAGCCGCGCGCGCGGTGGTCGACGCGGCCGTGGCCCGCGGCGACCGAGTCTATGGCGTCACCACCAGCGTCGGCGCCAAGACCGGCGTGCCGCTCGCGCCCGATCGCATCGGCGAGTTCAATCGCCGCCTCCTGCTCACCCATAACGTCGCACATGGGCCTCTCGCGCCATGCGAAGCCGTCCGGGCGATGATGGCGGTGCTGCTCAATTCGATGGCGAGTGGGCGGCTCGGCGTGCGGCCCCTGCTCGCCGAACGGCTCGCCTCTGCCCTGAACGAGGACCGCGCGATCGCGGTCCATATCTGGGGCTCGATGGGCCAGAGCGACATGGCGCCGATCACCGATCTGGCGCTGGCGCTCTATTCCGATATCGAACTGCAGGCCGGCGAAGCCCTGGCGCTGCTGAATTCCAGCGCGCTTGCCCTGGGGACCGCGGCACTGGCCATGGCCGATCTGCGCCACAGCCTCGATCTCTGGAGCCTGATAGCAGCCCTCAGCATGGAGGGCTTCGCCGCCAACCCGTCGATCGTCTCTGAAGCCGCGCTGCAATCGCGTCCCTTCGCCGGGCTCAACCGGCATGGCGTGCGAATCCGCGGCTACCTCGCCGGCAGTTATCTCTTCGCCAAGGGCGGGCCGCGCCACCTGCAGGATCCGCTCAGCTTCCGCTCGCTGCCGCTGCTCCACGGCACGGCGGCCGACAGCCTGGAGTTCGCCTACGGCCAGGTCGAAGCCGAGCTGCGGGCGAGCCAGAACAACCCGATCGTCTCGATCGAGGAGCAGGCGCTGATCTCCGTCGCCAATTTCGACACGGTCTCGCTGTCGATGGCGCTCGACGTCGCGCGGCTGGGTTTCGCCCCGGTCGTAACCAGCTCGGCGGAGCGCGTTGCCAAGCTGGTCGATTCCTTCTGGTCGGGCCTCACCGTCGGGCTGATCGAGGAGGATGGCGTCGGCCTGCCCGGCTTTAACGGCTTGGCCCAGTTCCACAAGGCGATCACGTCCGAGGCCCGGCTCGCCACCGCGCCGGTCGTGCACGAGCTCGCCAGTTCGAGCCACTCGAATGGCAATCTCGACCGGGCCGGCATGGCGGGGCTGGCGGCCCGCAAGACGGCCGAAGTCGCGAGCCTGTGTCGCTCGATCGCAACGATCGAATTGCTCGTCGCGGCTCAGGCCGTCGATGTCCGGAAGGCCGCCCCGCTTGGCGCCATGACGGGCAGGCTGCATGCGTTGGTTCGCGAGGCGACTCCCTTTGCCGCGGCGGGCGACCGGGTGCCCTATGTCGATCCCCTGCTGCGACTGATCGGGCAACGCGACGCCGAGATCCGCAGCATGCTCATGGTTGGTTGAGGGCTCCAGGGACCAGGCCGAAAGCTGCCGGCTTCGACCTCCCTCGGTCTGCGCGTCGCCAGGCTCTGCTGCTCCGTCCGCTTGCTGACGAGCTTCCGGGAGCTCCTCTTGCGTCGTGCTCAAGGCGCCGGTGCACCAGAGGTCAGAGGCAAGCGAATGAAAGCAGGACTCAGGCGGGTGTTGATTTTTGGTGAGGTTGGCCCTGAGTAGACCGGTTGGTCGGCAGCAAAAGGTCCTTCCCCGCATGGTCGAGTATCCGGCGCCCGCGGCCGATGCCGTCTACGAGGTCTATCCATCCGCGGCATGCGGCGACGGGAACACACCGAGCTGGCCTTACCATATGGCCAAGTGGTTGTTTCAGGAGCCCATCGACGTTGCGATCACCGCCGCGCTGGCTGAAATCGGCGAACGCGCCGGAGCGGATCGGGCCTGGATGTTCGAGTACGACGCCGAGCTGCTCCGTTTCCGGAACACGCATGAGTGGAGCCGGCAAGGCGTCCGGTCCTTCGTCGAGGATCTGCAGAACACGCCGGTGACGATGATCGCCTGGCTCCACCAGTTTCTGGTGAAGGGCCAGGCGGTGATGATCAACCGCGTCGCCGACCTGCCACGCCCGGCACGCGCGCTCCAGGTCGAGATGCTCAGGCAGAATGACAAGAGCGTGCTCAGCGTTCCGGTCTTTCATGAGGGGCGCTTGCGCGCCTGCATCGGTTTCGATGCAACCATCGCGATCCGGCGCTGGCCATCCGCCGACATCAAGGCGCTGTTCCAGTGCGCCGATCTGATCGCGCTGGCGCGCTATGGCTTCCTTCGGGGCGGGCGATCTCTCGCCGATGCCTCGAGGGCCTTCGCCCCGCTGATCTATCTGCGCCGGCCGGGGCAAATCATCGGGGTCGAGCCGCAAGCCATCCTCGGCGTCCGGTCCGCGCGCGACTATGTGAATGTATGGCTGCAGGATGGTTCGGCCGTGCTGGATCTGCGCCCCCTCGCGCTCTGGACGGGAATGCTGCCCTCGGCGTCCTTCCTGCGCGTCCACCGCACGGCGATCGTCAACTTGCAGCATGTCAGCGGCCTCGACCGACGCGCAGGCGATCGCTGGATCATCGGGCTCAACCGTCTGGCCGAGGGCTGGCCGGTCTCGCGACAATACCGGCAGGAGTTGCGGAAACGCCTCGGCGTCTGAAGGCCGCTGCCGATTCGTGGCGCTCCCACGTCTCGTCATTTAACTGATTTCTCACGATGGATTCGGCCTGAAGCGCCGTTCGTCGAACCCACATGTCTGTTCGTCGAATAGCACTTGCCGCTTGGCGGGGGCGCAATCTCAATGCGGAAATCGTTCGACGGATCCGCCTCGCCTATGCCTTTTCGCCGTCCCCTTGTCCTCAGCGCCCTGAAACCGAGATGCATGCCGACGCATAAGGCAGCACGGTTCGCTCTCTGCTTCCTGCTCGCGATCGTGACGGCTGTGGGCTGGCAGCGGGCAGCCGCCGAAGATCTTGCTCTGCGTGAGGCGGCGTCGATGGCCGGCGTCGGCATGTTCCTCAACGCACGCGCTCCCGGCCTGATCCTCGCCGTCGTCCGTGGTGAGGACAGCTTCATCGCCGGCTATGGCGAGACCGCGCCGGACAGCGGCAAGGAGCCGGATGGCCGTTCGATCGTCCGCATCGGCTCGGTCTCGAAGGTCTTCGCGACCGATGTGCTCGCAGCAATGACGGCCGCCGGACGGGTTGCCCTCGATGCGCCGCTCGCCCGTTATGCCCCGCCCGGCAAGACGCCGCTGGCTTTCGAAGACAGGCCGGTCACCCTGCTCGACCTCGCGACGCATTCAGCCGGGCTGCCACGCGAGATGGCCGACCCGGCGACGCCGCCTGGCGAGAAGAACCCGTTCGCTGCCTACAGGGCCTCCTACTACTGGGACTGGCTCGCCACGCATCGCCCTGCCTATCGAGCGGGCACCACCGCGATGTACTCGAACTTCGGCTTCGGCCTGCTCGGCGAGGCGCTCGGCAGGGCTGGCGGCAAGCCCTTCGCCCAGCTGGTGCAGGAGCATCTGACCACGCCGCTCGGCATGGGCGACACCGTGCTGCGCCTTTCCGAGGTGCAGAAGCCCCGGCTGATGACCGGGCTCGACCCGTTCGGAAAGCCCGACCCGAACTGGGAGGCGAGCGAGGTGATGCAGGCCAGCGCCGGCATCTACACCACCGCCGACGACATGGTGAGGTGGATGCGCTGGCACCTTGCGGACGATGCGGCCGGGCGGCCGGCGCGGACACTCGCACATGCGCTCTGGCGACCGCATGACGGGCTCTCCCGCCTGGTCGGCGTCGAGGCGACGGACTCTGAGGGGATGGGGCTGGGCTGGATCATCAGCCGGTCAAAGGACCGGGTGCCTCTCCTGCTCGGCAAGAGCGGCGGTCTCGGCGGCTTCATGAGCTATGTCGTGCTCTCGCCCAATCGCAGGCTCGGCATCTTCGTCGTCGCGAGCAAGGTCGACTTCGCCATGTTCGAAGGGCTGCGGACCGCCGTCCGCGACCTTGCGGCGGAACTGGCTCCGGCCGGCCCATGAGCGGCGCGACGGCACATTCCGCGCGAAAGGCCCCAGCGCCATCGATGCAGGTGCGGAACCTCGCATGCTCGACCGCCATGGCCCGGGTGGCGCGGGCTCTGCTGTGCTCGGCGGCGCTCGGCGGCCTGCTGCTGCCGGCACAGCGGGCGATGGCGCAGCAGGGTCAGGGTGGCGCTGGAGGAAGCCATGGCGCCAGCAAACCACGCGAGGGCGGCTCCGGCGATATCAATGGCCCCTGGCATGCAGGCGGTGGTGGCGGCGGCGGCGGCCGCTACGCCAAAGGCAACAAGTATCGGAACGCCGACGGTCCCAAGGGCGGTATAGGCGGCAGCGGTCCTGATGCGAAGGGCGGCGGCGATGGCGGCGATGTCGGCATGCCCGGCGGTTTTGGCACTGTCGGTGCGCCCGGCGACGCTCCGATCATCCGCGCCAGCGACGGACATGACGGCGGCAGCGGCGGCGGCGGCGGTGGCGGCACGCATGGCTCGGCCCTCAGCTTCATCAATCCGGATGCGTCGGCACCAACCAGCGGCACCGTTCAGGGGCAGAATGGTGGCAGCGGCGGCGCCGGCGGCGACGGCGGCCACGCGATCACCTCCTATGTCTTCATTCCCTATGCCTACTCGGCCCATGGCGGTGGTGGCGGCGGAGGCGGCGGGGGCGGAGGCGGCGGCACCGGCCTCGCAATTACCTACGCGCCGAACAACGCCGCGACAGTGAACTTCAATTCCGGGGCGATCGGCGGCGGAAACGGCGGTGATGGCGGAAAGGGGGGCGATGGCGGCAAGGGCGCCCATGCCTGGGAGACCCAGGCGAACTGCAACGAGCAGGGCTGCACGACCATCACCGTCTATCCGGGGGACGGTGGCAATGGTGGCGGCGGTGGCAATGCGGGCGGCGGCGGTCCCGGCATCTTCTCGCGCTTTGGCGGCAGCTACCGGATCGGAGCCAGCGCGACCGTCTTCGGTGGCGCGGGCGGCGCGGGTGGCGCGGGCGGAGCAGGTGGCGATTCCGGTGATCTATACGGCTACAACCTGCCGAACGGCCGTGTCGGCAATGGCGGCAGCGACGGGCGTGGCGGCGATGGCGGCGACGGGCTCTCCATTGGCGGCCCTGCGACCGTCACCATCGAAAGCCACGCCAGTGTGAGCGGAGGTGCCGGCGGCGCTGGCGGGGGTATGAGTGGGCAGGGCGGGGCGGGTGGCGCCGGCTTGCGCGTCGACGATCACAACAACGGCAATAGCGGCGTGTCCACGATCAGCAATGCCGGCAGCATTCGGGGTGGGAACGGCGGCAATGGTGGCGGCAGTGCATTGGGCGGCACCAACGCCGGCGACGGCGGGGCCGGCGGCACCGGCCTGGACGCGATCGGAGCGGTCGGCCGGATCGTCAACTCCGGAACGATCACCGGCGGCGACGCAGGCAAGGGAAAATCCGGCATAAGCGGCCTCGGTGTGATCTACGGAGGTACCGGCGTCATCTACGGCGGTAACGGGGCGATCCTGATCAATAGCGGCAGCATCATCGGCGGGCTCAATTCCGATGGAACCCGTGCCCCCGCGATCAAGGCCTACAACACCACCCTGGAATTGCGCGCAGGGTCGAACATCGTCGGAGACGTGCTCTCTTCCTTCGGCTCTTCGCTCGCCTTGGGTGGCGATCAGGCCAGCGGTTTCGATCTCGCGCGCTGGGGAACGCAATATCGGGGGTTCGTCGAACTCTACAAGACCGGCTCGAGCACCTGGACCTTGTCGAATGCGGCCGGCGCCGGCGCCCAGTACACCTATGTCGACGGCGGCACGCTCGCCTTCTCGGCCGGCGCGGGGCTTCGGACCGAGCACACCGGTACCGTCGAGAGCGCAGCCGGTGCCTCGGCGGCAGTAGTTGTCGACGGTGCGAATGCACGCTGGACGGTTGGGGAGGCTCTGACCATCGGCAGCCAGCGCAGCGGCAGCCTCGGCATATCGAATGGCGGAACAGTCCGCGCCGGCTCCGTGAGCGTCGGAGCGATGAGCGGCGGATCCGGAACGATCAATATCACGGGCAACGGCTCGCAATTCGGCTCCGGCAGCCTTGTGCTCGGGGGGGGCGGTTCGGGATCGGCCCTCGTGTCCGGCGCCGGTGCGAGCCTGATGGCCGATACGCTGACGATCGCGAATTCCGGCAGCGGCAGCCTAACCGTCGCCGGCGGTGGCAAGGCAGGCGCGGGTGGCGGCCGGAAAATCGAGGTCGCCAGGAATGCGGGCAGCTCCGGCACCATCAATATCGGTGCGGCGGCCGGACAGGCCGCGGCTGCGCCCGGAACGCTTGCCAGCGATATCCAGTTCGGTGCCGGCACCGGCAGGCTGGTCTTCAACCATACCTCCGGCAACTACACCTTCTCCAACGCGATTTCCGGCGCAGGCGCTATCGACTTCCGCGCCGGCACGACGATCCTCACCGCCGACAGCGGAGGCTTCTCGGGGCCGACAACGATCGCCGGCAGCACTCTCCGGATGGCAGATACCGCCCGTCTTGGCGGCACGGTCAGCATCGATGGCGGGGGCCGAGTCGAGGGCGGTGGCAGCATCGGCGCGACAACCGTCAATAACGGCGGCACACTCGCCCCCTCCGGTTTGAACTCGCTGACGGTCAACGGCAACCTGACTGTCAACGGCGGCGGCACGATCAAGCCGTCGGATATCGCTGCCCTTACCGTCAACGGCACGCTGACGCTCAACCCGACCAGCAATTACGACTACCAGCTGCGCGGGTATGGTGCTTCATCCCCCGGCTCGACGGCCACGCGCGTCAACGGCAACCTCGTTCTCGATAGCGGCAGGCTGAACCTCGCCAGCAGCGCGCAACCCGCGATCGGCTACCATCGCGTCTTCACCTATAGCGGCGGCCTGTCGAACAGCGGCTTTGCGATCGGGAGCACACCCTCCACCGGCGCATTCGGCTACACCTACACCGTCGATACCTCGCAAAGCGGCAAGGTCGACGTCCTCGTCAACCCCAATGGCCTCACCATCCTGCAGCTCTGGGGCACGACCTCGGCCGGCGGTGGCAGCGGCACCTGGAACGCCCCCAACCAGAACTGGTTCGACTTCGGCGGCGCGACGCCGACGCAATGGGGCAGCGGCTACGGCGTCTTTCGCGGGCCGGGCGGAACGGTCTCGATCGCGGGCGTGGAGAGCGCTGTCGGTCTGCAGTTTGCCGGTGGCAGCTACACCTTGACCGGCGGAGCCGGTGACAGCCTCAACCTGCATGGCTTCAGCGGCGGCGGCATCACCATCACCACGCCGGAAATCCGCGTCCTCGCTGACGAGACGGCTCGGATCGACGCGACGATCACCGGCACGGATGGGCTCGAGAAGACCGGCGACGGTACCCTGATCCTCGGCGGCACCAACAGCTACAGCGGCGGCACCGCGGTCTCGGGCGGGACCCTGCAGATCTCCGCCGACGCCAACCTCGGCGCGGCCGGCGGCGGGCTCACCTTCGACAATGGCGCGCTGCATACGACGGCAGACATCGCCTCCGCCCGGAACGTCGCGTTGCGCGGCACCGGCGCGATCGAGACGGACGCCGGCACCACATTGACCCTGTCCGGCCCGGTGAGTGGCGCCGGCGGGCTGATCAAATGGGAAGACGGCACGCTTCTTCTCACCGGCAACAACAGCTGGTCGGGCGGGACGCTGATCACCGCCGGCACCATACGGGCCGGTGGCGCCGGCGCCTTGCCAACCATGACCGACTGGGTGATGACCGGCGGCAGGCTTGACCTCGCCGGTCACAACCTTTCGATGGCCTTCCTGGCCAGCACCGGCGGCGAGATCGCG
Organism: Bosea sp. F3-2; assembly: GCF_008253865.1. Classification (NCBI taxonomy): domain Bacteria; kingdom Pseudomonadati; phylum Pseudomonadota; class Alphaproteobacteria; order Hyphomicrobiales; family Alloboseaceae; genus Allobosea; species Allobosea sp. F3-2. The sequence goes on along the minus strand of NZ_CP042331.1, from coordinate 3,377,517 downwards.
CTCGGCGGCGCCGACCTGACCGTTAATCAGGCGCAGGACAGCCTCCATGCCGGAACCATCACCGGCGCGGGCCGCCTGTTGAAGGACGGCCCCGGCGCGTTGCTGCTGACCGGCACCAACAGCTATTCCGGCGGCACGGTGATCCGCAACGGCACGCTCGCCGTCATCGCCGACGCCAATCTCGGCAGCGCGGCCTCAACCATCGCCTTCGACGGTGGGGGGCGGCTGACGACGCTGGCCGACATCACCAGCAGCCGCTCGGTTACGCTCTCCGGCACAGGCTCGATCGAGACCGCCGCCGGTACGAGCTTCGTCCTCGGCGGCTCGATCAGCGGCAGCGGCAGCCTGGTCAAGGAGGGTTGGGGCACGCTGACATTGACTAGCAGCGTCGGCCATACCGGCGGCACGAGGATCGCGGCCGGCATGCTCCAGATCGGCAATGGCGGCACGACGGGCGAGCTCGCCGGCGACGTCGCGAACGACGCTGTTCTGCGCTTCAACCGCTCGAACCAGGCCAGATTCGACGGCGCCATCTCCGGCAGCGGCGTCGTCGTTCAGTCCGGCTCCGGGACGACGATTCTGACGGGCACCAACTCCTACGCCGGTGGCACGCTGATCGAGGCCGGAACCCTGCAGGTCTCGCGCGACGGCAATCTCGGCGCCAGCGCAACCGCTGTCACCGTCCTCGGTGGAGCGCTGCGCTTCGGTGCTTCGTTCAATACCGATCGCACCGTGCTGCTGATCGGCAATGGCACGGTCGACACCAACGGTCACGATGCAATGCTGACAGGCGGCGTCTACGGCTATGGCGATCTGATCAAGGCCGGCGCGGGCACGCTGACGCTGGCCGGAACGAACTATTATCGCAACACCGTCGTCAGCGCCGGTACACTGATCGGCGATGCCGCGTCGATCTCCGGCAACATCGCCAATAACGGCACGGTCGTTTTCAACCAGCGCGACGACGCCAGCCTTGCGAGCGTATTCTCCGGCACCGGCCAGTTCACCAAGACCGGAGGCGGGGCCCTCAAACTGACTGGCGACAGCTCCGGCTTCTCCGGCTCGACCACGGTGTCTGCGGGCACGCTCGTCGTCAACGGCGCGCTCGGCGGCGGGCTCGGCGTCCTGTCGGGCGGCCGGCTGCAAGGCAGCGGCACCGTCGGGCCGACCACGATCCACACCGGCGCGACGATCGCCCCGGGCAACTCGATCGGCACGCTCACCGTCTCCGGCGACATCCGCTTCGAGCACGGCGCGATCTACGAGGTCGAGGTCAGGCCGGGCGGCTCGTCGAGCGACCTGATCCGCGCCAGCGGCAAGGCGCGCCTCTCCGGCGGGTCGGTGGTCCATATCGGCGAGGACGGCCCCTACTGGGCGAACCAGCGCTACACCATCCTGACGGCCGATCAGGGCGTCGAAGGCCACTTCGACGATGTCAGCTCCAACTACCTCTTCCTCGATCCGAAGCTGGAATACGATACGAACAACGTCAGGCTGACCTTGCTGCGCAACGACCTGCCGTTCGCCGCGATCGCGCAAACGCGCAACCAGGCCCAGACAGCGCTCGGACTGGAAAGCCTCGGCGATGCCAGCCCGCTCTGGCTGAGCTTCACGCAGCTGCGCGACGAGGGCGAGGCCCGGCGCGCCTATGACAGCCTGTCGGGCGAGATCCATGCCTCGGCCAAGACGGTGCTGATCGAGGGCAGCCAGCCGGTGCGCAGTGCGGTGTCGGACCGGATTCGCGCCGCCTTCGACGGAATTGGTGCGCCGCGGATTGCGACGCTGGCCTATGCCTCGAGCCAGGGGGCGGTCGCGGCAGCGGCGAGTGAAAGCTTTGCCCTGTGGGCGCGTGGCTTCGGCTCCTGGGGGCAGACGCGCGGCGACGGCAACGCCGCCTCCCTCACACGCTCGAGCGGCGGTCTCGTTACCGGCTTCGACGTTGCGGTGGCGTCAGAGGCGCGGCTGGGCGTAGCGGCGGGCTATTCGCGCTCTACCTTCGAGGTTGCTCGCCGCCGCTCCCGCGGCGAGGCGGACAACTACTATATCGGCCTCTATGGCGGAGCCGAACTCGACCGCTTCCGCCTGAGTGGTGCTGTCACCTATGCCTGGCATGAGCTCGAGACCCGGCGCAGTGTCGCCTTTTCCGGCTTCGGCGAGGAGCTGCGCTCCGATTCAGATGCCCGCAGCCTGCAGGCCTTCGGCGAGATCGCCTATCGCTTCGATCTCGGCCGGGCCGCCTTCGAGCCCTTCGCCAATCTCGCCTATATCAATCTCCGTAGCGGGGGCTTCGCCGAGACAGGCGGCGCCGCCGCGCTCACCGCCAAGGCGCAGACCACGGCCGTCGCTTTCGCCACGCTCGGTCTGCGCGCTCAGATGAGCTTCGATCTCGGCGGCAGTGTCGCGCGGATTAACGGTACACTCGGCTGGCGGCATGCCGCGGGCGACGTGACCCCGTTGTCGCTCCAGGCCTTCACCGGCGGCGCGCCGTTCTCGATCGCGGGCGCTCCGATCGCTCGTGACGCGCTGGTCGTCGGCACCAGCCTCGCGCTGAACGTCGCACCAGGCGCCGAGATCGCGGTGTCCTATGACGGCCAGCTCGCACAGCGCGCCGCCGATCACGCCTTCAATGCCAGGCTTGCGGTAAAGTTTTGATGGTGCCGGTGGTCAAAACGGCCAATCGCGGGCGTGTGTCGAGGCCGGTCTCGTGGACGAAGAGAGTTTCGACGACGAGCGCCTCGGACGCAGCGCAGCCGAACTGTTCGATGAGTTGCTCCGGCTGAGACCTCCACGTGAGGAGAATGTGGTTGCCCAAGGGGACGCAACCTTCGCCAATCTGCTGGCGCAGAACGGCCAATTCTCGGGCTTCATCGATTGCGCCAGGCTTGGCCTCGCCGACCGGCATCAGGATTTGGCGCTCATCGTCCGAGACATCCGACATGTCATGGGTGAGGAATGGATCGAACCATTGCTGCGACATTACGGCCGGGACGCCGACCCGGAACGCCTCGCCTTCTATAATTGCTGGACGAGTTCTTTTGAGGCCGCGCCATGCTGGCGGCGATGCCGCACCGATTCGCGATCAAACTCTCCCAGAGGGCCGGACCTTAGCGTGCGATCGGCGGCAAATGGCAGAGGGTTCGAACGCGAAGCCCGCGCGATCGGTTGGCGGGCGGCCTCGCGCAAGGCAAAGACTGGCGGACAGGGCGGGATTCGAACCCCCGTCGGGCGTTCCCCAGCCGGATCAGGGGGATACGCCGGCACAGGGCCGTGTGGGAACCGTTCCGGGGGAATCGTTGGGGGAGCGGCGTCTCTCGTGCAGCCGAAATGTGCGTCGGGTCAATGGCCTCGAATCCCGGGAACGATTTCGTGAGCCTGACGAGCCCCCCGTCCCGATCGCGACGGCGCGGGCGACCCATCCCTCGGAACCCGGGGCCCATTGGCCGTGACGGGAGGCGCAGCGGAGGCGCGTGCGGTGGCCCGCGGACGCGCGCCGCCCCGGCGGCAAACCTCCTTCGGCAGCCGGACCGCCTCGACGCACGCCCTCTTTGCCTCCATCGAAGAGGGGCCGGGATACAGACCCATGGTCATGGGAAGCGGCATGTCGTTGAGCGAATGGCCCATCACCTCCGCGAGGGTCCAGGGCGTAAAGCCCCTCGCGCCGCGTGCGAACGCGTCCAGCGCCTTGCGGTCGAACCACCGTCGGAACGAATGGAAGTCGACGGCCGATTGGCGGACGCCCTCCGCGCGTTCGTCCACCCCAAGGTTCCGGCGGCTCTTGACGAAGGCTTGGCCAACCGGCGCGGCGCGACCCCGCTCGGCACTCCGCTGCGGCGGGATCTCATGGAAGACATCGGCGGTTGCGGGCTTCCCATCCGTCCTCCTCTTCAAGATCGCGGAAATGTCGGGGTGGATCGGGATGCTGCGGACGGCGGCCTTGGTCTTGCCTTTGCGAACGGCAATCTCGCCGTCGCCGACATCCCCGGCGCGAAGTTCGGCAATCTCGTTGATCCGCATCCCGGTGAGGGCGGCGACCCGGCACATGTCCGCCAGCGGTTGCGCGACAATCCCAGTGAGGAGCCTCGCGACTTCGTCATCCGTGAAGGGGCGCTTGGCTGCGCTCCCCTGTCCATTGCGGGTGTCGAACCGCTGCCGGCTCCACGGATTTTCGCCGGTCACGTAACCGCGCTTTTCCAGCCATGCGATGAACCCCGAAGCAAGAATGCTGGCTCTGATCGCAAACTGCGATGACGTGGAAAGACTCCAGGGCTGGATCAACAGTGCCAGGAAGCAGGGGAACAAGGCAGTTGAAGAGGCTGCGTTCCGCCGGCGCATTGAGATCTTACCGAAGGAAGCGCCCGGGACTGTCGAACATGACCTCTGGCGAACGATCCACGCGTTCGAGCATGTGCTGACGGAGGAGCGCGGTAAGACAACGAGGCTGGGCCGAACCCGACAAAAAGTAGCTCGCGTAGGCGAAGTCGAAACGTTGAAGGACTGGGCCAATGGCGCACGGAGGGCTTCGACATGCTCATCGAGCGCGGCATGCCTGAGCTGACCGGCGAAGCGATTGTTCTCCGGCACGCGAGACGGTTCGACAATGCGGTCGTTGACGCGGCGCGCCATCGTCTTGAGTCCGCAGGTATAGACACGGCGGCCCTATCATCCTGATGAAGCCGGCCGCTCCACGCAAACGGGCGAGTCGGTGTGGTCAAATTCGCCCGAGGTTGAACCGAGTAGGTTCGTGCCGACGGCCTATTTGAGCCGCGATCTCTGAGAGCCAGGCAAGCAATCTCTGTTGCGCTCGGTACTTTATCGCGAGCCGAGTGATGGCTCGACCTGCGCATCACGGCTTCTCGACCCGGACCATCTTCAGAAAATTGACGACGGCGGGGTCCTCGAAGTCGCGGCGGAAAACAACCTCGGTGCCGATCTGGATCGTATTGCCCGAGATGGGCCGGTAGACCACGTGCTCGCCGATGCTGATGGAACTGACCGACGATGGCACGATGGCCACGCCCAGTCCGGCGCCGACCAGGCTGATAAGAGAAAATCCGCTGCGCGCCTCATGCGCGACGCGCGGTGCAAACCCGAGCGTTAGCTGGACCAAGGAGCGGTCCTGCTCGACTTCCGACCCGACATAGAGGATGAAGGGTTCATCGGCGAGCGCCTCCCGCGGAATGCGGCTGCGCTGCGCTAGGGGATGATCCACCGGAAGCGCGATCCGCAGCGGCCATTCCATCAGGCGGATCGCATCGAGTTCCTGCGGCAACTTCCAGGCAGGGCTTCCGATAAAGCTGGCGAGAAAGCCGATTTGAATTCGGCCTTCCAGCAACTGGGCGATCTGGGTGCTCGGATGCAGTTCTTGCAGGCCGAGCTCGACGTCGGGCATGTGCCGCCGGTACTCCCGCAGGGTTTTGGACAGCACTCCAGAATAGGAAACGTCGGCGGAATAGCCAATTTCAATGCGGCCGATCTCGCCGCGCCCCGCCCGGCGGGCCACGACCGCAGCATGCTGCGCCTGGTCAAGGGTGCGGCGGGCCTCCTTGAGGAACAGCCGCCCAGCCTCCGTCAGAGTAACGACCCGGTTTGTCCGGTTAAGGAGTTGGACCCCCAGCGTCTCCTCCAGCGCCTTGATCTGAATGCTCAGGGCCGGCTGCGCGATATGGAGGCGCTCCGCGGCTCGGCCAAAATGCAGCTCTTCGGCCGTCGCGACGAAGTACCGGAGGTGTCGCAGGTCCATTGATGCAATTCCTAAATCATACTCTCGAAATCGGTGCGGCAATCACCGCCCGCGTAAGCGGAAGAAGCGATTGATATCATATTTCAATCGTGGCTTCTGCAATAATATATTGGACCAAGATTTTATGCTGACCTATCAGCGCTTTCGACTTGGCCGGTCGCGTGGACCGTCGATCGCTCGCTGGAACATGTACCGACTGCATACGGCCTGCTGAACTCGCGCCTGATTTCACAATGGCTGCGGCATTTTTACTTGAGACGATGATGGAAGATCAAAAAATGACCCGCACGCCAGCCGGCTTGCATCGGCCAATCGTAACATCGCGGCAACGCTCTTCTCGGCCGCCTTTCGATTGCATCGCCCTCCTCCTTCAGGGCGGCGGCGCACTGGGCTCCTATCAGGCGGGCGTCTATGAGGCGCTGACCGATGCCGGGCTGCATCCCGACTGGGTCGCTGGCATCTCGATCGGCGCCATCAACGCCGCAATCATCGCCGGCAATGCGCCCGAGGAACGGGTCGCACAACTCCGGGTCTTCTGGGAAGGTATCAGCGCCAATCCGCTCCTCGATTGGGCGCTGTCCCATGACTCGTTCATGCCGAAGGGCGATGCGGCACGCGGAGTCTTCAATCAGATCAGCGCATCCTTCGCGCTCTTTGGCGGTGCCGCCGGATTTTTTGCGCCTCGGCTCCAGATTCCGTGGCTGCAACCAGCGGGCACTGAGGAGGCAACCAGCTACTACGATACGAAGCTCCTCAAGGAGACGCTCGAACGGACCGTCGATTTTGAGCGCGTCAACTCCGGCGAAATGCGGTTCAGCGTCGGCGCGGTCAATGTGCGCACCGGCAATTTCGTCTATTTCGACAATAGGACCCATGTCATCCGGCCTGAGCATGTGATGGCGAGCGGCGCCCTGCCGCCGGGCTTTCCGCCGGTCGAGATCGACGGCGAGTTCTACTGGGATGGCGGTCTGATCTCGAACACGCCGCTGCAATGGGTCGTCGAGGAGGGACCACGCCAGGACACGCTCGCCTTCCAGGTGGACGTGTGGAGTGCGCAAGGAGATCTCCCGCGCAACCTTGCCGAAGTGGCAACACGACAAAAGGAGATCCAGTACTCCAGCCGGACCCGCGCGAATACAAATCAATTCAAGCGTGTCCAACACCTGCGCTCGGCGCTGGGCAAACTCCTGGCGAAACTGCCCGAAGATCTACGAGAGACCGACGAAGCAAAGCTTCTGGGCGGAGAGGCCGCTCAAAAGGTCTACAACCTCGTGCACCTGATCTACCGCGCGCAGGGTTATGAGGGGCACTCCAAGGACTACGAGTTCTCACGCCTCACCATGCGGGAGCATTGGCGCGCCGGATATCAGGACGCGACCAGAACACTGCGCCATCCCGAGGTTCTGGAGCGGCCAGCCACGCCCGACGGTCTGCGCACCTTCGATCTCGCCCAGCACGGGCGTGAGTAGTTGCATTCAGCATATAGGAAAGAACAAGACTATGAGAGAGGACGAGGTGCGCGAGCGCGCCTTCTCGATGCCGTTGACGAGCCCGGCCTTCGCGCCAGGCCCCTACCGCTTCGTGAACCGCGAATATCTGATCATCACCTACCGGACCGATCCGGCCCGGCTCAGGGCCCTTGTTCCGGAGCCGCTCAAAATTGACGAGCGCCGGCCGCTGGTGAAATACGAGTTCATCCGGATGCCAGACTCGACCGGCTTCGGCGACTACACGGAATCCGGACAGGTTATCCCGGTCAGTTTCGACGGGCGCAAGGGTGCCTATACGCATTGCATGTTCCTCGACGACGAGCCGCCCATCGCCGCTGGACGCGAACTCTGGGGCTTTCCAAAGAAACTCGCCAGCCCCTCGTTGCGCACTGAGATTGATACGCTGATCGGCACGCTCGATTACGGCCCCGTGCGCGTTGCCACGGGCACCATGGGCTACAAGCATAGGCCAGCGGATCAAGATTCCGTCCTCGCCTCACTGCTGGAGCCCAACTATCTCCTGAAGATCATTCCTCATGTCGATGGCACGCCGCGCATCTGCGAACTCGTCGAGTACCATCTCGAAAGCGTCGCGCTGAAGGGCGCCTGGACGGGCCCGGCGGCGCTCGACTTCACCTCCCACGCGCTGGCACCGGTCGCGGAGCTGCCCGTGCTGGAGGTCGTCTCGGCAGTCCACCTCGTCGCTGACCTAACGCTCGGGCTCGGCACGGTCGTGCATGACTATCTGGAAACGCCGCGTCGTAAGACCCTGAAGGAAAACACCCATGACTACGCTTACGCAAAGTGACGTGCTGAGCCGTCACCTCCGCCGTCACGTCCCTCTCGAAGGCAAGGTGGCCGTAATCACCGGGGCGGCGAGCGGCATCGGAAAGGAGATTGCGCTCACCTTTGCCCGCGAGGGCGCCAAGGTGGTCATCGCCGATCTTGACCGCGACGCGGCCGAGGCCACGGCCCGGGACATTGATCCGAGCGCTAAGCGGGCGCTCGCCATCGCGATGGACGTCACTGACGAAGCGCAGGTCGAGGCGGGCATGTCGCGCGCGATCGACGCTTTCGGGCGAGTGGATGTTCTGATCAGCAATGCCGGTATCCAGACCATCGCGCCCGTTGTCGACCTCGAATTCGCCAAGTGGAAAAAGTTGATGAGCGTCCATCTGGACGGAGCCTTTCTCACGACGCGTGCCGCCCTGAGGCGGATGTACCGGCAGAAGAGCGGCAGCATCATCTACATCGGCTCTGTGCATTCCAAGGAGGCCTCGCCGCTCAAGGCTCCATATGTCACGGCGAAACACGGTCTCATCGGCCTTGCCAAGGTCGTGGCCAGGGAGGGCGGCGCTCACGGTGTCCGCTCGAACGTAATCTGCCCCGGCTTCGTGCGCACGCCGCTCGTCGACAAGCAGATACCGGAGCAGGCACGCGAACTCGGCATCTCCGAGGAGGACGTCGTCCGGACGGTCATGCTGAAGGAGACTGTCGACGGCGAGTTCACCACGGTGGCGGATGTGGCTGAGACCGCCACGTTCCTCGCCGCTTTCCCGTCGAATGCGCTCACCGGCCAATCAATCGTCGTCAGCCACGGCTGGTCCATGCAGTAGTCGCTCGCCGCCAGATCCGGGGGCGGTCGGGGTCGATCGATCCCGGCCGCTTTGCCATGTCTGGTCTACGCGAAAGCCGGCCGAGACGTCTCGACCCGAGACCATCGGCGTGACTCGGGACCGTCCTGGCATTGACCACGGCGCCTTGTGCAATTGATATTTTTTTCAAATCAAAAGAACCTTAACAATATATTGGACCATATATCAGGACGTGCCTATTCCATCCCCTGAACTTTGGCTTCCAGCCAGCGAAAGGGGCATGTGATGGAATACAGTCGTCGATGGCGGAGATCGGCCTGCTGCACGGCAATGCTTGCCGTGACGGGCCTCACCGCCTGCCAGGAACAGACCAGCGGCCCGGAGAACCCGCCGACCGCTGTGCAGGTCGAGGTGGCGGCGCTGGCCGACTACGCGCCGGCCATTCGACTGACGGGCGAGATTCGCCCCCGGGTCGAAAGCGAGCTGTCGTTCCGGGTGGCAGGTCGCATCACCGAGCGCTTGGTCAATGTCGGCGACCACGTGACGGCCGACCAGGTGCTGGCCAGGCTCGATCCGCAGCAGCAGCAGGCGACGGTCACCGCCGCTGAAGCTGCCGTGGCATCCGCCGAGGCTGTGCTCCGCCAGGCGACCTCCAGCTACGAGCGTCAGAAGGCGCTACTCGCCCGAGGTTTCACGACCCAGCGCGAACACGATCAGGCCGAGGAAGCCTACCGCACGGCCCAGGCCTCTCGCGCCGATGCGCGAGCTCGGCTCGGCACCGCCCGCGACCATCTTTCCGACACCGTGCTGCGAGCCGGCGTTGCTGGCGTCATCACGGCCCGCAATGCCGAGATGGGGCAGGTCGTGCAGACGGCGCAGACTGTGTTTTCAATCGCCCAGGACGGGCCGCGCGATGCTGTGTTCAATGTCAACGAGTCAATCTTCACCCACGAGCTCACCGATCCCGCCATCGCGCTGACGCTGGTGTCCGACCCGGCCGTGACGACAACGGGCGCCGTGCGTGAGGTCTCGCCGACCGTGGACAGGGCGACGGGGACCGTCAGGGCCAAGGTCGGCCTCGCGCAGTCGCCGGCAGCAATGACGCTCGGTGCTGCCGTCATCGGCGAGGGCCGGCTCGAGCCCCGCAAGCTCGTGGCAGTGCCGTGGAGTGCCCTGTCCAGCGGAAGCGGCCAACCGGCCGTGTGGATTGTCGACCCCCAGACCAAGGCCGTGTTGCTGAAGCCGATCACCATCGAAGGCTACGAAACCGGGAAGGTTTTTGTGCGGGAGGGGCTGCGGCCTGGGGAGATCGTCGCGACCGGCGGGACGCAGTTCTTGCGGCCCAACCAGGTTGTCGCGGTCGCCAAAGGAACAGCCCAATGAATCCCATCCTGATATCCCTGACCGTCCTCGGCTCAGCCGCTCTGCTCTCGGGCTGCAAGGAAGAGCACCACGCGGAGGTGCCAGCTCTCCGGCCCGTTCTCTCCGTCGTTGTGACCCCGCAGACGGCGCGGACCCTGGGCTTCGCGGGAACCGTCGAGCCTCGCTACAAGTCCGACATCGGCTTCCAGGTGCTTGGGCGCATCGTGAGCCGTGACGTCAATGTCGGCGACGCCGTCAAGAAGGGGGATCGCCTGGCCAGGCTCGATCCCGTCGCTTATGAGCTTGCCGTGCGGTCGGCTCATGCCGACTTGGCCAGCGCCTCTGCCCGTCTCGAAAACGCCGCCGCGACCGAAGCTCGCCAGCGCAAGCTGCTCTCGCAGGACATCTCCAACCAGGCGCAGTTCGACGCCGCCACGCAGGTGCACGAGTCTGCGTTGGCGGGCATCACCCGCGCCACGGCGGAGCTCGAAAAGGCCGAGGAGCAGCTCAGCTACACCGAGCTGCACGCTGATTTCGACGGCGTCGTCACCACTGTTGCGGCGGAGCCCGGGCAGGTGGTCCAGCCGGGCCAAACGGTCGTCTCGGTGGCCCGCCCCGAGATCCGCGAGGCGGTGGTCGACGTGCCCGAGAGCGTCGGGCGGGATCTCAAGCCGCAAGCGCGCTTTGACATCGCCCTGCAAGTCGATCCTTCGGTCCGCGCTGCCGGATCGGTGCGGGAGATCGCCCCGCAAGCAGATCCCGCCACCCGCACGCGGCGGGTCAGGATCACCCTCGACAGCCCGGCGAAGAGCTTCCGTCTCGGAACGACGATTACCGCAACGGTCACGACGCCGGCTTCCCCGGGCATCGAGCTGCCGGCCACGGCCCTGCTGGAGCTGGATGGCAAGACCCTGGTCTGGGTCGTCGATCCGGCCACCAGGTCGGTGTCGACCCAGGACGTGACGATAGCCGCGCGGGACCGATCATTCGTTCGAATCCTCGACGGGCTTGCCGCCGGCTCGCGCGTTGTCGTTGCCGGCGTCAACAGCCTGACCCCTGGCCAAACAATCAAGATCCCAGACGGGGCATTCCAATGACAAACCGCTTCAACCTGTCCGACTGGGCGCTCGAGCACCGCTCCCTCGTCTGGTACTTCATGATCGTCTCGGCCATCGCCGGCATCCTCGCCTATGTCAGTCTGGGGCGTGAGGAGGATCCGTCGTTCACCATCAAGACGATGGTGATCGCCGCCCAGTGGCCCGGCGCCACAGTCGAGGATACCGCCCGCCAGGTCAGTGACCGCATCGAGAAGAAGCTCGAAGAGCTCGACTCGCTCGACTATACCCGCAGCCAGACCACGCCTGGCCAGAGCGTCGTCTATGTCAACCTGAAGGACACGGTCAAAAGCCGCGACGTGCCGGGCGTCTGGGTGAAGGTCCGCAACATGATCAACGACATCAGGCGGGAGCTACCGCAGGGTGTCGTCGGCCCCGTCTTCAACGACGATTTCGGCGACGTCTTCGGCAATGTCTACGCCTTCACCGCGGACGGCCTGACCCAAAGGCAGCTACGCGACTATGTCGAGGACGTGCGGGCCAAGGTTCTCACGGTACCGAATATCGGTAAGGTCAACCTGATCGGCGCCCAGGACGAGGTGATCTTCCTCGAATTCTCGACGCGCGAGATGGCGGCCCTCGGCGTCAGCCAGCAGGAGGTTGTCCAGACGCTCCAGGCGCAGAACGCGATCACGCCGTCGGGCGTCATCGAGGCCGGCCGCGAGCGCATCAGCGTCCGGGTATCCGGGCAGTTCACCTCGGAGGAAAATCTCCGCAGCCTCAACCTGCGCGTCAACGACCGCTTCTTCCGCCTGAGCGACATCGCCACCATCAGCCGCGGCCATGTCGACCCGCCGCAGGCGCTGTTCCGGTTCAAGGGTCAGCCGGCGATCGGCCTCGCCATCGGGATGAAGACCGGCGCCAACCTGCTTCAGTTCGGCGAGGCGCTGAAGGAGCAGATGCACAAGATCACCGGCGAGTTGCCCATCGGCGTCGGCGTGCACCTCGTCGCCGATCAGCCCGTTGTGGTCGAGGAGGCTGTTGGCGGCTTCACCAAGGCGCTGTTCGAGGCCGTGGCGATCGTGCTGGTGGTCAGCTTCATCAGCCTGGGCATGCGGGCCGGCCTGGTGGTGGCCATTTCCATCCCGCTCGTGCTCGCCATGACCTTCGTAGTCATGCAGTATACCGGCATCTCTCTCCAGCGGATCTCGCTCGGAGCCCTCATCATCGCGCTTGGACTGCTGGTCGATGATGCGATGATTGCCGTTGAGATGATGGTGGCGCGGCTCGAGGCCGGCGACACGCTGCGCAAGGCGGCGACCGCCGTCTACACCTCGACCGCCTTCCCGATGCTCACCGGCACGCTCGTCACCGTCGCGAGCTTCATCCCGGTCGGCCTCAACAGCAGCAATGCGGGCGAATACACCTTCACGCTGTTCGTCGTCATCGCGGTCTCGCTGCTGCTGTCGTGGATCGTCGCGGTGCTGTTCGCGCCCCTGCTCGGCGTGGCGCTGCTCCCGAAGACGATGAAGAAGCATCACGACAAGCCGAGCAGGGGCGCGACAATGTTCTCGCGCGTCCTCGTCGGCGCCATGCGCTGGCGCTGGCTGACCATCGGCGTGACGGTCGCGATGTTTGCCATCTCGCTCTATGGGATGCGGTTCGTCGAGCAGCAGTTCTTCCCGTCCTCGGACCGCAACGAACTCCTCGTCGACTTCACCCTGGCGCAGAACGCCTCGATCACCGACACAAAGGCGCAGATGGACCGCTTCGAGGCCAAGCTCGCCGGTGATCAAGACATCGATCACTGGTCGTCCTATGTCGGCCAGAGCGCCGTGCGCTTCATCCTCTCCTTCGACCCGCAGCCGGCGAATCCCAATTACGGTCAGATGGTCATCGTGACCAAGAGCATCGCCGCTCGTGAGCGCCTCAGGTCCAAGATCAAGACCTGGACCCGGGAGGAGTTCGCTGGCCTGGATGTCTATGTCGACCTGCTGGCGGTCGGGCCGCCGGCCGGCCGGCCGGTGCAGTACCGGCTCAGCGGGCCTGACACCCAGAAGGTGAGGGAGCTGGCGCAGCAGCTCGCCGCTCTCGTCGGCGAGCATCCCCGGGTCAGCGATATCGGTTTCAACTGGAACGAGCCCGCCCGGGTGGTGAAGATCGACGTGCTCCAGGACAAGGCGCGCCAGCTCGGCGTGACCTCGCAGGACATCGCCGGCGTCCTCAATGGCGTGGTGGGCGGCACGAGCATCACCCAGGTGCGCGACGCGATCTATCTGGTCGACGTGGTGAGCCGGGCCAGCGCCGCCGAGCGGGGCGCCATCGAGACGCTGCAGAACCTGCAGTTGCCGGGCAAGAATGGCCAGTCCGTGCCGCTGGCGGCGGTCGCGACCTTCCGCTACGAGCTTGAACAGCCGGTGATCTGGCGCCGCAGCCGACTGCCGACCGTCACGATCCGGGGCAGCATCGTTGGCGAGACGCAGCCGGCCACCATCGTTCAGCAGCTCGAACCCAAGGTGCAGGAGTTTATCCGGGCGTTGCCGGCCGGTTACGCGGCGGTCGTAGCAGGCCCGGTGGAGGAGAGCGCCAAGTCCCAGGGTCCGATCGCGGCCGTGGTCCCGCTCATGCTGTTCCTGATGGCGACCATCCTGATGGTTCAGATGCAGAGCTTCTCGCGGTTGTTCCTGGTGGTGGCGGCGGCGCCGCTCGGGCTGATCGGCGTGGTGGCGGCGATGCTGCCCAGCGGCGCTCCCATGGGCTTCGTGGCCATCCTGGGCGTGCTGGCGCTGATCGGCATCCTGATCCGCAACTCGGTGATCCTTATCGTGCAGATCGAGGATCTGCGGCGGGAGGGCTGGGCCCCGTGGCAGGCGGTGGTCGAGGCCACCATGCACCGGACGCGGCCGATCCTGCTGACGGCGGCGGCGGCGAGCCTGGCGCTGATCCCGATCTCGCGCGAAGTGTTCTGGGGACCTATGGCCTACGCTATGATGGGCGGCATCATCGTCGGCACGCTGCTGACCCTCCTGTTCCTGCCAGCGCTCTACGTGGCCTGGTTCCGCATCAAGGCGCCCTCGCAACCTGAGTCGGAAGCGCAGCCTGAGGCGGAAGCGCAGCCCGCGCAGCCAACACCCGAGCTGGCCTAAGCCATCACGCTACCTGTTTGGTGTTCAGGACCGGAGCCACGCCCCCTCGGGTCTTGAATGCCAATACGGCCCCGGCCGCGTGCAAACTACTGCATGCGGCCGGGGTCACATCCTACAGCCTACCAAAAAGGACGAAATCCCATGCGCGGCGACAATCAGCCGGACGGTGAACGCCAGCTTGATCTCAGAAGCACGCTCACGAAAAGCCAGATCCTGGACGGCGCGCGCCAAGTCTTTCTCAGTAACGGCTTTGTGGGCACCAGCATCGACCAGATCACCGCTCACTCTGGCGTCTCAAAAGCTTCGATCTACCGCTATTTCGACAGCAAGGATGCGCTGTTCGGCGCGCTGATCACCGGGGAAGCGGAAAGGATCGCGGGCGCGCTGCCCTCCATCGATCCGGAGGACCCTGACCCAGCGTCCGCCTTGCGCCATTTGAGGATCGCGATCCTCGAAACCTTGAACAATCCGACGACCCTCATCACCCTGCGCCTGATCATCGGAGCGCTTAGCCGCTTTCCGCAGCTTGGAGAGGAGTTCCGGCGGAACAGCCTGGGCCCAACCGTCGAGAAGATCGCGGCCTATCTCGACGTCCGCGCCACGGCCTGTGACGTTCGGATCGACGATAGCCGTGCCGCGGCGGAGGAGTTCGCGCGGCGATGCCTGGCGCACGTGACCGAGCGTGTTCTGGTGCCCGGCCTGTCCTTCCTGACGGAAGCGGAGTGCACGGCTGTGGTCGAGGACATCCTTCGAAACGCCGCCGTTCGGCGGCGGGACAACGCTCACCATGGCGGGAGCAACGGCCCCACCACCCCCGACGACAGGCAAGTATGAGGTCGAGATAGCTTTCGCTCATCACTGCGCTGTCGAGCACGTGCTGCACCGCCTGTTTCGCATTCCTCCATTGGCCGGACGGCTAAAATCCCACCGAACAGATGCGTGAAGGCATAACTCCCGGACAAAGATCATGGACATCAATCCACAGTGGATCACCCTCGTCACAGCCTGCACCGCGATGATCGCGTCGATCGCCGGCCCGTTCGTCAATACGCGGATCGCCAAATTCCAGTTCAAGGCGGACGTGCTTTCGCTCAACCGCCAGAAATGGATCGAGACAATGCGCGACCTGGTGGCGAGCCTCAATTCGCAGTTCCTGACTGTGGCGGCGATTCGCCAGACCGTGGAGGAACCGACCAGCATCGTCATCGCCCGGGATCCGGAGCTGTTCAAGCGCGTGGAGAACCTGCTGCGGACGGTGTCCAAGATCGAACTCATGCTCAACCCGCTGGAGCCCGACCACCAGCATCTCAATGCCCTGATGAGGGAGGGGGTCGACCGACTTCGCGTACCGCCCCCGGAGCTGGACATCGAGGACCGCATCGAGGTCATCAGCCTCGACATCACCCAGGCCGCGCAAGCGATCCTCAAGCGGGAATGGCTGCGGGTCAAACGCGGCGAATGAAGCGCCGGTTCACGGCGATGAATCCGTGCGCCTTGATATTATTTTTCAAATCATAAGGCCGAAAACAATATATTGAACTGCCGTCATGTCGGGGGGGCCGGCAGAAATACCTCCACAAGCGACTGACGCAATGACCTCCAACACAATCTCGGTCCACCAGAATGCCGCAGAACTAGCGGCGAAAGCCTGTCCCGTCGGGTCATCGGTCTCCTTGCCGAATTTAAGCTGCCGTTGCTCGACGAGCCGGCCCATCCAGCAGCTCAGCGACATGTGAACGACGCAACCAAGCGATGGAGCGTGAGCGTCGACTCGGCCGACGCTTACATCTTTGTCACGCCGGAATACGACTACTTCCCACCCGCCGCGCTGCTGAACGCTGTCCAGATCATCATGCGCGAATGGGGATACAAGCCCGCCGGCGTGGTGAGCTACGGCGGAGTGTCGGGCGGCCTGCGATCCTCCCAGGTGCTCCGCCAGTTGCTCGGCAACGTCAACGTGCACGCCTTGCCGCAGGCGATCCCGGTTCCCTTCGTCTCGCAGCACATCAGCGACGACGGCATATTCCTCCCTGACGAGCAGACAGTGGAAGGCGCCACGGGCATGCTTCAGGAGCTGCACAAATGGACCACGGCTCTACAGATCTTGCGGCCCGCCAAGGCTCAGACGAGCACGGCGCAGGCGGCGGCTGCGTAAATCGGACCGCGAGCAGGTAAAGCTCTATCGGCAGCATCTGCTTGGCCGAGACGTGGTAGGTCCTGGGATGGGGCGCCAGCGCCCGTGGAAGGACGGGCTGGGCTTAGCCGGTCCAGCTCCGAAGGAGAGAAAGCCGTCAGCGGAACCGGATGAGGCTCGCGGCACCTTCCACCGTTTGTGCCGCCCCTGCCGCGACGGTCCCGAGCGGGTTGACACTGCCGTTCTTGCCGTCAGCGATCACCTGCCCGGCAACGAGCCGCTCGCCGAGCAACCGGACGACCTCGGGGCGCTCCGCGAACTTGCCGTGATTGAGCGGATCACCGCCCTTGAGGGCCGTCAGGTCCAGGACAGTCACGCCGGCCTTTTCCAGCTCGGACCGATACGGCTCGGCAGCCGGATTGATCTGGCCGAGCCGGTCGACAGCACCGCCGATGAGGCGCGACACATCGAGGGCCTTATCGTCCTGTGATACGAACAGCGTGAGCTGTGGACGATGCGTTCCGAGTTCCAGCCACTGCTTGCGGAAAACCTGAACATCGATATCCGGCGACGCGAGAATGACGCTCCTGATCGTCGGCGCCACACGGCCGTCGCGGATCGCCATTTGGCGCAGGGCCTCGACAACAAGCCAGCTTCCCATCGAATGGGCCATGATCGTAACTTCGCCGACCAGGGGATCCCGAGCGGCTTGCCGCAAAACCTCCTCAAGCTGCGTCCGGGAATAGTTCGTGCTTTCCCGGTCATAAGCATAGTCGAGGACATTGCCCCGAGACGGCCAGGTGAACAGGATCGGCGCGACGTCAGTGCGGGAATCGTGCACAATCTGGGCGAAACGATACACCGCGTCCTCGTAGCGATTGTTGAACCCGTGCACGAAGATCAGGACGCGGCGGCTGCGCGGCAGATTCTGCTTCACCCATCCACGGATTTCGCTGGGACTGGACAAGTCCCTGACCTTTGTCGTCGCGAAGTCCGTCACAGGGTTTGGTGGCAATTGCTTCGGCCATTGCACTTGCCCGACCTGCCGGTTCTCCGGCGGGGGAATCGAGACCGTGAGTTCGGTCGACTGCAACGCGTCCCCACGCTCCCCGGAAAAGAGAATCCCCCGATCCGAGCTTGGCGCCCGCGTGGTCGCGACGAGAAGGCTGACCCGCGAGGTACGTGGAACTGTTACCTCGACCGGGGTCAGGACGCCCTTGGGCAGGCCTGCACATCCCATCAAACCTAGGCAGAGTGGAAGAGCGGCGATGAGAAGCCTCGGTCGGCGCAGCACGCGACGGCTTCTCATCGCGCTTGAAGCTTTAGTCATGAGTGTTCACTTGCCTGGTTTAACCGATCCGACAACGCAACCGTCTCGAACGGCGCGGAGATTGACGGTCATTCGGGGTGGCAAGAACGCTCGCTGAAAACCCCCTCCCGGTCCAATATATTGCGCTGCGCCTGATGATATCGAAATCATATCATTAACCGATAATCGGTCGCCAGATTACTCGGTCAACGTGCGGGGAGCAGAAGGCAGGTTTGCAAGGGCCAGCGTCCGCTTCTGGGCAAGGGGCCAGAGTCTTATATTGGCGCGGTCCGGCCCATCTGGGAGGACGGGCCCAACTTCCGCTTCCGACCGAGGCTGTCGTCTAATCGCAGCTCGAAGATCAAGCCTTTTTTGCGGACTGGGATGTCGCTTGCCGGGAGCACGGTCGTCTTCGCGGTCGACATGAAGTCGCCGCATGATGGGGCTTCGCGGGGCGAACCTTCCAATGTGTGGAGCGCAGGCGGCGAGCATGGCTCGACACTGCAACAGCCTCGGCGGAATGGTTCGGCCTACGTCCCGGCCGGGACGTCTCAGAGCGCCTTCAGGATTGGCGCAAACGAGCCTGGACGCGTCAGGCGGCGGTTCGGTTGAATGGCTCGCCGGACTTCAACATGGCGTGCATGATCACGGCCAGCTTGCGCGCGACTGCGACGGCCGCGCGCTTGAAGCCCAGCTTTTCACGCAGCTTCAAGCCCCAGCTACGTAGGGCGCTATCAGCCTGCGCCCGCGTCAGGATGACGGTTGCGGCCTCGTAGAGCAGGCCTCGGATATGGGCATCGCCGCGCCTCGAGATGTGGCCGTCATAATCGACCTCTCCGGATTGGTAGCGCCGGGTCGTCAGGCCAAGCCATGCTCCCACGGAGCGGGATTTGGAGAAGTTGGCCGGATCTTCGATGGCGGTGGCGAAGGAGGTTGCCGTGACCGCGCCCACCCCGGGGATCGACATGAGAAGCTGACAGGCCTGGCTTTGTCGTGCGGCGCTCAGGAGCTGGCGCCCGAGCTCGGCTGCCCGCAGGCGTAGGCCGCGCCACGCTTCCAGAATCGGGAGGATGACGCGCGCAAGCTCCTCCTTGCCGGCGAGCAGCCGCCGAACATGCTCCTCGAACTTGCCGCCCTTGCTTGATGGGACCAGCAGCCCGAATGTCTTCATCAGACCACGGATCTGGTTTGAGAGCTCGGTGCTGATCCGGACCAGCTTGGTGCGCGCTGCGACCAAGGTCCGCATCAGCATGCTGTCATAGCCCTTCACCCGGACCTCGCGAAAGAAGCCGACCTCGGCCAGATGCGCCAGGCCGTCGGCATCGTTCGCATCTGTTTTGTTTGGAGCCATGTCGAGCGCCGCCTTGGCATGCCGCGCGTCGATGCAGATCGCCGGAAGGCCTTCTGCCGTCAGCGCATGGTAAAACCACACCGACAACGGACCGGTCTCGAATACGACCCGCTCAACTTCGGGCGCCCGCTGACGGATCACCTCAGCGAGAAGTCTCGGATCCGACGGGCACTTGCCGCGCCAAATCCGCTTGCCTGCCCGCCGCACGGATACTGCCGTCTCTTTCAACGATACGTCGAGACCGATATACTCGCCCATGGTTGTTCTCCATTCGATGCTTGGGCCCGGCCGCAAGTCGAGAGCCCGTTCGTTCATCTTATCGGGGAACAACCACCCATTCGAACGGCCAGTAGAGGCCCGGAGGCGCCGCGCTCCCGCGATTACCCCATGTGTGTAAACGGGCTGATCTGGTAGGCTTTCTGGAGCGATCCGAGGGCTTGCATGGCGCGCTACATCGAAGGCGAGAACCGGCAGCAGAGGCAACTCCTGCCCGACTGCCTTGAGGATTGCGTCAGCGAAGACAATCCGGTCCGGGTGGTGGATGTCTTCATCGACGAACTCGATCTGGCGACGATGGGCTTTGCCGGCCCGGCCGCGACGGGGCGGCCTGGATACCATGCTGCGACGTCGCGCGCTATCTGTCGATGCTCGATACGGTCGATCGGCAGGAGGATGAGCTGGCGCAGATGCGCACCGTCCGCCTCAAGGAGCGGCTCGATCGCCTGCGCCAGCAGATGCGGGAGCTTCAGGCGATGGACCGCGTCGTCGCGGTGGCGCCCGATCGTCAAATCTCGCTGACCGACCCCGACGCCCGCGCCATGGCCACCAACGGCAAGGGCACCGGCCTCGTCGGCTATAACGTTCAAGCGGCGGTCGACGCCAAACATCATCTGATCGTGGCTCACGAGGTCACCAATGTCGGCCACGACCGAAGCCAACTGGCGAATATGGGACGCCAGGCGAAAGACGCCGCGGCAACCGAGGCGCTGACCGTGCTGGCCGATCGTGGCTACTTCGCGGGCGCGGAGGTGCTGGCCTGCGACGAGATCGGCATCAACGCCATCGTCCCCAAGCCCCTGACATCAGGGGCCAAGGCCGACGGACGCTGGGGCAAGCAGGACTTCACCTACGATACTGCGAGCGACACCTATCGATGTCCTGCCGGCGAGACGCTCACATGGCGCTTCTCGTCGGTCGAGAAGGAGATGACGCTCCACACCTACTGGGCTGACGGCTGCGGCGCCTGCCGCGTCAAGGACCAATGCACCACCGGCAAGCAGCGCCGCATCAAGCGCTGGGAGCATGAGGCGGTGATCGAAGCCATGCAGCACCGGCTCGACCATATGCCCGACGCCATGCGGATCCGAAGACGCACGGTCGAGCACGTCTTCGGCACCATCAAGGACTGGATGGGCCGAAGTCACTTCCTCACCCGCCGACTGCCGAATGTCGGAACCGAGATCAGCCTCCATGTCCTGGCCCATAATCTCAAGCGGGTCATCGCCATCCTCGGCGCTCCGGCGTTGACGAAAGCGATGACAGCCTGACCCTCAAGACTGCCGGCGCCTCACCAAACTTCACGCAGAACGCCGTTTCCACACAGCCTCCACCCGGAGCAGACTCTGAGGAAGTCCGCTCTTGGGCAATCTGGCTAATGGATCGACTTGTCGGCGTTTGCTTTTCAGCCTCTAGCAATATCCAGTCACAAGCGATTGTCGGACGATACAGATTCTGCTCCCAATGCTCGGTCGGCGGCCACTCTGTGGAGCATAGAACCGGAGGCGGCTTGGCCCCGTTTAGGAGGCCGCCCGGACTAGAACTGCACGAGCCGTTTTGATATCCACACTCTCGACGGGGTCTTCCTTCGCATACGGGCTGTGTAACTGCGGCCTACGAGCAAAAGTCTCTACATATCATGCGCGCCGAATGATCCGATGTGCGCCTGGCGTGATTGGAAGGAAGACCCCGTTGCCATCGCCTGCTTCGATCTTTGGCAAACACATCCCGATCGCCATACCGGCTGAGTTTACTAGCGAAGCTGCTTTGCTGGCGTATCTGGGAGTTTCGCCCAAGGAACTGAAGAAGATCTGGTGGTACCGATCGGCGATGTACAAGGAGTTTTCGATCTCCAAGGGCTCCGGAAAGCAACGACGCATCACGGCTCCTGACATTCGTCTGAAAATGCTGCAACGGAAATTGGCGCCGCTTCTCGAGCAACTCTATCGTGTTCGGAATCCCGTCCATGGCTTCGTATCCGACCGTTCGGTCAAGTCGAATGCCGAGGCGCATCTGAACCGACGCCACGTAGTCAATCTTGATCTAAAAGACTTCTTCCCCTCGATCTCGGAAAACCGGATTAGGGGCGTGTTGCAAGCACTTGGCGTCGGTCGTCGCGTTTCCGAAATTGTGGCTCGGATTTGCTGCTACAACGGGCATTTGCCACAAGGTGCGCCGACAAGTCCGGCATTAGGTAGCAAAGACCACCGAGACCTCAGTAAGTATCTGGCTCGGAAGGGTTTCCGCCTCCTCGGTACGGCCGAGAATTTCGGTGACGCGTGCCCGCCTCGCCCGGCATCCACCGGCTCCTGAAAGGTCGCCGGGATCTCGCCTCTGAGCAGACGTTCCGAAGGTCGCAGAAGGGTCGAGATACGAAGTTGGCATGACGCCCAAAAGTGGACTTTGTCGGTGCCTATCCTGTCTCCGTGCCGGCAACGAGCCGTCGAAGCAGCGCGGTTAACCGCACGAGATCACCATCCTCCCAATCGGAGAGACGATCCCTAAGCGCGGTGGCTTTCTCTGCCATCGCCGAATCCAACCGCTGCCGGCCCTCCAAGGTCAAGCAAACTAAGACACCGCGCCCATCGATCGGGTCGGTTTGTGTCTGGACCATGTGCATTCGCGCCAGGTCCCGTGTCAGCCGGCTCGTTGCGCTGCGGTCCATGCCGATAGCCTCGGCGATCACGCTGGGCTTGGCCGGGCCAAACGCTCCAAGCCACGAGGCGATATGGAAAGCGGCAGGCTGGAGCTCGGGGTGAAAGGTCGCCGCCGCGTGAGCGGTGACTGCGCGAGACTGACGGACCAACGCGTTAAGGACTTCCCCCAACGCGAGGATCTGAGCGTCGCGCGTCGGGGCGGATGGCGGTGGGGACTTCAAAACCAAACCGGCCTCCTGCTGTTGGAAACGCGGAGAATGCCTCAATTATTTGACAAATATCCATCATTCAAATAGTAGACATTAATCAATTATTTTGGAGGCGTCCCATGATGGCGAAGGGCCAGACAGTCGTCATTACGGGGGCCACCGGCGGTCTAGGCCAATGCGCCGCCATTGATCTGGCCCGTCACGGCGCGCGGCTCGTTTTGACCGCCCGCGACAAGCAACGAGCTGAGATCACCGTGAATCTGATCAAGGCCGAAACTCCGGGCGCCGAGGTCGATGTCGTATTTGGCGATTTCAGCGATCTGGCTTCGGTGGCTGAAATCGGGCGTCAGATCATTCAGCGCCACGGAAACATCGACGTCTTGATCAACAATGCGGGGCTCCACGCCTTTTCACCGCGCTTTAGCCGCGACGGCCATGCCGAGATGGTCACGGTCAATTATCTGGCGCCCTGGCTGCTCACGCACATCCTTCGCGGCACGCTCATGCGGTCCGGATCCTCACGGATCGTCACCGTGGGTTCCGACGCCTCTCGACGGGGCGGAACCTTCGATCCCCTGGCGGTACTGGTCGATTGTAGCGCCTTCAGCGCCAGAGGGTCTTCGGCTCTGTATGGCCGGACGAAGACCATGGCGATCTTGTTCTCGATGGAACTGGCCCGGCAACTGACGGTCACGCACATTGCGGCCAACGCCTTGTGCCCTGGCTTTAACGTCACGGGCCTGGGACGGGAGTTGTCATTCGCCGCGCCGTTGGAACAGCTTCTGAAATGGCTGAACATCGGCGATCCTCGAAGGGGCGCTACGCTCATCGTCGAATTGGCCATCAATCCAGCCTTCAAAGATGTGTCTGGCGGCTATTTCATGGGCCGACGAGTACGACAGGTCATCCCCCCGTCCCCTGGCGACGATCTCGAAGTCGCGCGCGCGCTTTGGATTGCCACCGAGAAGGAGCTCTCCGCACGCGGCTACATATAGCCGCCTGCGAAGGGCGCAGTGGAAGGCCGTCCGGAATGCGGACCTCCCGAACTTCTCATAAGGGGAGATTGCTGACGTTCAGGGAGCGCTGCTCGGGCGTCGCCATCGCGCCACGAGCGGACTCTCGCTCAGCGCCCGAAAGCGGACGTCCCCATCGACAGCGGCAAGTCCAAGCTCGACCCACCTCGGATGTCTGACAGGTTTGCATTTTCGGTGGCTTGATTTGGCGACAAATTTTCAGGGGACGCCGAGACGACTGGACCTGATCAACCGACGAGACGTGCGTATTCCTCATCCGCCACGTGGCGACGCAATATGCGGATTGCGGTCTCTTCGCGAAGAGCGCCAAATCTGCGGAACCTCGGTTGCGCGGGGCGCAGGCCTTGCATACCGGCTTGGGGCTTCGTGCCGCAGGGCGGGGCCCTAGACTGCCGACCGGCCGTCAGCGGACGAAGCCGATCTTTGGCAATTTCGACGGAGAGCACGCATGTCCCTCGACTCTGCCCTGCGCGACAGGATTCTCGCGGCCGTCGATAAGGGCTTCGACGAACAGGTTCGCTACACGCAGGATCTCGTCCGCTTCGCCTCGACGCGCGGGCAGGAGCATACCGTCCAGGATTTCGTCTTCCGGGCGATGAAGGACCGCGGCTTCACCATGGACCGCTTCGCGATGGACCGGGAGGCGATTGCGGCCCATCCAGGCGGTGCGCCCTTCTCCGACAGCCATTCCGAGGCTCCGATCGTCGTCGGCATCCATCGTCCGCGCACGGAGCGGGGGCGCTCGCTCATCCTCCAGGCCCATGTCGACGTGGTTCCGGCCGGGCCGCGCGACCAATGGACCCACGCCCCGTTCGACCCGGTGATCGAAGGCGACTGGATGTATGGCCGTGGCAGCGCCGACATGAAGGCCGGGGCCGGAGCGAACCTGGCCTGCCTCGACGCGCTCAGGCGCATCGGCCTGCAGCCGGCCGCAACGGTCTATGTCGAATCAGTGGTCGAGGAGGAATCGACCGGCAACGGCGCGCTGATGACGCATCTGCGTGGCTACCGTGCCGATGCCGCCCTCATCCCCGAGCCGGAGCAGGAGATGCTTGCCCGCGCCAATATCGGTGTGCTCTGGTTCCAGTTCGAGGTGCGCGGCGTGCCGGCCCATGTCCGCGAGATGGGGACTGGCGCGAACGCCATCGACGCCGCCTATCGCGTCATTGCCGCGCTGCGGAAACTGGAGGAAGAATTCAACGCCGAGAAGGCGGGTCGCCCGCATTTCGAGGACGAGCCGCACCCGATCAACCTGAACATCGGCAAGATCGAGGGGGGCGACTGGGCCTCCTCCGTGCCGTGCTGGTGCCGCGTCGACTGCCGCGTCGGGCTCTATCCTGGCGTGACCGCCGAGGAGACGGCCCGGCGTATCGAGGACTGTATCCGTGCCGTATCCCGCACCGATGCCTTCCTTGCCAACAACCCGCCGCAGGTAACCTTCAACGGCTTCTGGGCGCAGGGTTACGTGCTCGAGCCGGGCAGCGAAGCAGAGGCCGTTCTCGGCCGGGCACATGAGGCCGCCATCGGCAAGCCGCTGAAATCCTTCATGACGGCGGCCTATCTCGACGCCCGCGTCTATGCGCTCTACGACCGGATTCCGGCGCTCTGCTATGGCCCTTCGGGGGAAGGCATCCATGCCTTCGACGAGCGGGTGAGCCTCGCCTCGATCAAGCGCATCACCGGTGCCATGGCGCTGTTCGTGGCGGAATGGTGCGGCGTCGAGACCCTGAAAGACTGAACGGCACTCAGGTCGCCGTCACATGCACGGGCGGCCGCCTGCCATCGTTCCAGCGACCTCCAATCGCGCGCTCGATCTGCGCCGCGAGCTGCAGCAGCAGGCCGTCGCCGGCCTGCCGCGCCTGCGCCTGGATGCCGAAGGGCAGGCCGCTCTCCTGCCGGCCCATCGGCATCGAGAGTCCCGGTATGCCGCAGAGATTCGACAGCGGCGTATAAGCGAAGAACTTCCAGAGATTGCCGAACCAGTCGCGCACATCGGGATTGTCGCTGATGGTGAGGTATTCGGTGGCGCCGATCTTGGGCGTCGGCAGCGCCGTGATCGGCGTCAGGATGATATCCCATTCTTCGAAGAAGGCGCCGAAGGCCCGCGCCGTGCTGTTGAACACAGCCTGCATCCGGTAGCGCTCGGCATAGGACATGTCCTTACCCGCCTCCCAGATGCGGATGTTCATCGGCTCGATCAGCCCCTCCGGGGGGCGTTGCAGGCCGCGCGTCTCCAGGAAGCCGGCGATGACCTGTGCGAAATTGCTGATGTAGCAGGTGGTCTGCGCGGCGAATGCGGCGCGCAGATCGGCCTCCGGCAGGGCCCAGTCGACATGGTGGCCGAGTCCTTCGAGGAAGCGCCCGGCCTTTTCCAGCTCGACGACGATGGCTGGCGTGGCGCGGTAGTCGCCCCATTCATGCGAGAGGGCGATGCGCAGGCGGCCCGGATCGCGCTTGATGAGCTGCGTATAAGGCTCGGGCGTGGCCCAGTAGGGCATGAACTCGCCCGGTGCGCCGCCGCGGCAGGCGTCGACGAAGGCAGCGGTGTCGCGCACCGAGCGGCTCTGGCAGCCTTGCGTCGAGACAAAGCCGGAGATATCCGAAAGGTTGGGCGCGATCGAGAACACGCCGCGCGAGGCCTTCAGCCCGATATTGCCGTTGAAGCCGGCAGGAATGCGGATCGAGCCTCCGCCGTCGGTCGCATGCGAGAGCGGCACGGCGCCGGCCGCCACCATCGCCGCTGTCCCGGCCGAAGAGCCGCAGGTGGTGTAGTCCGTGTGCCAGGGGTTGCGGGTGACGTAGATTGCGGGGTTCTCGGCCGAGCTGCACACGCCGAACTCGGGCGTGGTGGTCCGGCCCATCAGGTTGAGGCCCGCCTTGCGCATGCGCCCTGTGAGCCATGCATCGGCCGCCGGACGGTTTCCGCGCATGAAGAGCGAGCCCTGTTCCTGCAGCCTGCCCTTCAGCGTGGGACCCAGATCCTTCATCAGGAAGGGCACCCCGGCGAAGGGGCCGGCAGGGTCGAGCCCATCGCTCAGTGGATCGGCGACCACATCCTCGAAGACTTCCACTACGGCGCTGAGCGAGGGATTCGTCTTCGCGATGCCCGCGGCCGCCTGCCGCGCCAGCTCGGCCGGCGTCAGCTCACCACTGCGCACCCGCTCGGCGAGGCCGACCGCGTCATGGGAGGTCCATTCCTCCCAGCTCATCGCCAGGGTCATGGCGTCGTCTCCAGCTCGTCGTCGAATGTCCGGTTCAGGCCTAGCCGGTGGCGAAGTCGCGGCCGGGTGCGGCCTCGATCAGGCTACGCGTATAGGGGTGGGCGGGGGCAGCGAAGACATCGACCGTCCGGCCCTGCTCGACCACCAGGCCCTTCTCCATCACCACGAGCCGGTCGCAGATCTGCGCGGCGACCCGCAGGTCGTGGGTGATGAACAGGATGGCGAGGTCGAAGCGCTTCTGCACGTCGTCGAGCAAGGCGAGCACCTGCTTCTGCACCGAGACGTCGAGCGCTGAGACTGCCTCGTCCGCGATCAGAATCTCCGGCTCCATGGCAAGCGCACGGGCAATCGCGATGCGCTGGCGCTGACCGCCGGAGAACTGGTGCGGATAGCGCGAGAGCGCGGAGGGTTGCAGGCCGACGAGTTCCATCAGCTCGCGGGCGCGTGCCAGTGCCTTCGCCCGCGGCTGCCCGAAATTCACGGGGCCTTCGATGATCGACTCGCTCACGGTGCGACGCGGGTTGAGCGAGCGGAACGGGTCCTGGAAGACAACCTGGATCTTGCGCCGATAGGGTCGCAGGCGCCGTTCGGAAAGCCCGGCGATGTCGATGTCGGGGACGAGGATCTGCCCCTCGCTCGGCGGCATCAGCCGGGCGACGCAGCGCGCGACCGTGGTCTTGCCCGAGCCGGATTCCCCGACGATGCCGACCGTCTCGCCGCGCCGGACCCGGATGCCGACATCGGCGGCGGCGCGGACGATGCGTTCCTTCTTGAACAACCCGCCCGAGCGGTAGGTCTTGCCAAGGCCGGCAGTCTCGAGGGCGATCGGCCCTGTCGGCTCCGGCCGTTGCGCCGGCTTCAGCACCGGCACGGCCGCGATCAGCATGCGGGTATAGGGATGCTGGGGAGAGCGCAGCACCTGCGCCGTCGGCCCCTGCTCGACGGCGCGCCCCTTCTCCATCACCACGACGCGGTCGGCGATTTCGGAGACGACGCCGAAATCATGGGTGATGAACAGCACGCCCGTGCCGCGCCGCTCCTGCATCTCCTTGATGAGCTTGAGGATCTGCGCCTGCGTCGTGACGTCGAGCGCAGTCGTCGGCTCGTCGGCGATCAGCAGGGCGGGGTCGAGGATCAGCGCGGCGGCGATCATCACGCGCTGGCGCTGCCCGCCCGAAAGCTGATGCGGGTAGGAGGCGTGCATGCGCTCGGGATCGGGCAGGCGCATCGCTTCCAGCATGGCGAGCACCTTCGCGCGGCGCGCCGGCTGGTCAAGGTCGGTATGGATGCGCAGCACCTCCTCGATTTGGTCGCCGATGGTCAGCACCGGGTTGAGCGCGGTCATCGGCTCCTGGAAGATCATGGCCATGCGGTCGCCGCGCAGCGCGCGCAGGCGCTGCGGCGTGGCGGCGAGCAGGTCCTCGCCCTCCAGCCGGATCGCCCCCGCCAGGGGCTTCAGCACCCTGGCCAGCAGGCCCATCACCGAGAAGGCGGTAACGGACTTGCCCGAGCCGGATTCGCCGACGACGCAGACGATCTCTCCCTTGCCGACGGCGAGCGAAATGCCTTCCACCGCATGCTTGCGGTCGCCGCCGCCGGGCAGGCCGATGGTGAGGCCCGAGATTTCCAGGACAGGGGATGCCTCGTTGCTCATCGGCCGGCCATCTTCGGATCGAGCGTGTCGCGCAGGCCATCGCCGAGGATGTTCACGGCGAGCACCGTCAGCCCCAGGAAGATACCCGGATAGAGTATGTTGTGCGGGAAGACCCGGAAGAGGTTGCGCCCCTCGGCCATGATGTTGCCCCAGCTCGGCGTCTCCGGCGGGATGCCAACGCCGAGGAAGGAAAGGATGGCCTCGACGAGGATGGCGGAGGCGGCGATGAAAGTGCCCTGCACGATCAGCGGCGCGGTGGTGTTGGGCAGGATGTGGCGGATCATCAGCTTGGGCACGCGCGTGCCGGCCATGATCGCCGCCTCGACATAGGGCTCCTCCCGAACCGAGAGCACGATCGAGCGCACCAGCCGCACCACGCGCGGGATCTCCGGCACGATGATCGCGATGATGACCGCCGGCAACCCGGCCCGGAACAGCGAGACGACCGCGATGGCGAGCAGGATGCCCGGTATCGCCATCAGCCCGTCCATCACCCGCATGATCGGCCCGTCGAGGACCCGGACATAGCCGGCGACGAGCCCGATGACGAGACCTATCGCGATGCTGGCGAGCGCCACCGTGACCGCGATGGCCAGCGAGATGCGCGCGCCGTACACCACCCGGCTATAGACGTCCCGCCCGAGCGAGTCCGTGCCCATCCGGTGCGTGAAGGTCGAGGTCGTGCCGTCATCGGCGCGGATGGTGCGCTCGAAGCCCGGCTTCTTGTTGCGCGCAACGGGGTCGATCGCGGTCGGGTCGACAGTCCCGAGCTGCGGCGCCAGCAGGGCGATCAGCGTCATCACCACCAGGACGAAGCCTCCGATCAGCACGGAGATATTGGTCAGCAGCCGGCGCAGGATGCCCCACCCGGAGGGGGCGGGCTCGTCGGCGACCGGGGCCAGCAGGGTCGGCTCGGCGTTCAATAGCGGATCCTCGGATCGAACAGGCTGTAGGTCAGGTCGATCAGCAGGTTGATCCCGACATAGATGCCGGAGAACAGCAGGATCACGGCCTGGATGGTGGGATAGTCGCGCGCCAGCACGGCATCGACGGTCAGCCGGCCGAGACCGGGGATGGCGAAGACGCTCTCCGTCACCACGACCCCGCCGATTAGCAGCGCGATGCCGATGCCCACCACGGTGACGATCGGCACGGCCGCGTTCTTTAGCGCGTGGCGGAACAGGATCTTGCGCTCGACCTGCCCCTTGGCGCGGGCGGTGCGGATATAGTCCTCGTTCAGCACCTCGAGCACGCTCGCCCGCGTCATCCGCGCGATCAGCGCGACGTAGATCACCGAGAGCGTCACCGCCGGCAGCACGAGCCGCTGCACATAGCCGCCGAACCCGGCCGAGATCGGCTGGTAGCCCTGTACCGGGAACCAGCCCAGCGTGATCGCGAAGAGATAGATCAGCAGGTAGCCGATCACGAAGACCGGCACCGAGAAGCCGAGCACCGAGAAGCCCATCACGATGCGGTCGATCCAGGAGCCGTGCTTATAGGCGGCGAGCACGCCCAGCGGGATCGCGACGCAGATCGCGATCAGGATGGTCGCGAAGGCGAGCGACAGCGTCGGCTCGATGCGGCCGAGGATCAGCTCGGAGATCGGCTTCTTGAAGAAGAAGGATTCGCCGAGATTGCCCGAGAGCAGGTTCTTCGCCCAGATCGTGAACTGGGCGAGGATCGGCTGGTCGAGCCCGAGCCGGTTGCGCACCAGCGCGATCTGCTCGGAGCTGGCGTTGTCGCCGGCGATCACCGCCGCCGGGTCGCCCGGCGTCAGCCGTAGCATCAGGAAGACCAGCACGGCGACGATCACGAGGACCGGGATCGCCGCCAGCAGGCGCCGCAGAATGTAGCCGAGCATCAGGACGGCTTCCCGGAAAGGAGCAAGCGCATCCGGCTCACTTCTTCTCGACGTTCCAGAAGACCGGCGCCGGCGCCGTCAGGATGCCGGTTATGTTCTTCCGGGCCGCGATCGGCACGTTGTACTGGCCGAGATGGACATGGGTCACCACCTCGCGCCAGCGGACCTGCACGGCTTCCGCGATCGCCTTCTGCTTCGCCGGATCGGGCTCACGGGCGAAGTCGTCGCGCAGCTTCTCCATCTCTGCGTCGCAGGGCCAGCCGAAGGCGGCCTTGTCGCAGCTCGCATTGAAGAAGCCGGCCATGACCGGGTTCAGGATGTCGGCCGAGACCCAGGAGGTCTGCATCAGGTTCCAGCCACCCTTGTCGACCGGGTCCTTGCGGACGCGGCGCGAGACCACCGTCTGCCAGTCCGAGGACTGCATGTCGACCTTGAAGCCGCCCTTCTCGAGCAACTGCTTGGCGACCGGGCCGAGATTGGTAAGCGACTGCAGGTCGGTCGATTGCAGCAGCACCACCGGCTTGCCGTCATAGCCGGCCTCCTTCAGGAGCTCCTGCGACTTCTTGAAGTTCGACGCGAGCAACCCGTCCATGCCCTTTTCGGAGGTCAGCGGCGAGCCGCAGACGAACATCGCCTTGCAGACCCGGTAATAGTCGGGATTGCCGACGGTCGCTTCGAGGAAGTCCTTCTGGTTCAGCGCATAGGTCACGGCCTGGCGCACCTTCGGATTGTCGAAGGGCGGCTGCGTGTGATTGAACCGCAGCGTGTATTGCAGCCCGAGCGGATTGTAGTTCCACAGCTTGATGCTGCCGTCGTCCTTGAGCAGCGGGATCAGGTCGAAGGCGGGCTGCTCGACCATGTCGATCTCGCCCGCCAGCAGCGCGTTGACCGCCTGCTGCTGGTCGCTGACCGCAAGCCATTCGACGCGGTCGATATGGACGACCTTGCCGCCGGCCAGGCCGGATGCCGGCTCGGAGCGCGGCTTGTAGTCCTTGAACTTGGTGTAGACGATCTTGTCGCCGGGCTTCCATTCATCCTGCTTCAGGACGAAGGGGCCGGAACCGACGAATTCGGAGATCTGCGTGTTGGGGTCCGTGTCCGCGACGCGCTTCGGCATCATGAACGGCACGTTGGAGGAGGGCTTGCCGAGGCCGAAGATCAGCAGGCCGGTCGGCGATTTGAGCTTGACCGTGAAGCTCTTGGCGTCGTCGGCCGTGATCGTGTCGACGAAGGTCATCAACTTCTGGCCGACCGGGTCCTTGGCCGACCAGCGCCTGATCGAGGCGATGCAGTCTTCCGCGGTGACGGGCTTGCTGTCATGCCAGAGCAGGCCGTCGCGCAACGTGAACTTGTAGGTCAGCTTGTCCGGCGACTCCGTGAAGGTGTCGACCATCTGCGGCTTGATCTCGCCCTTCTCGTCCATCGAGAACAGGGTGTCGTAGATCATGTAACCATGGTTGCGGACGATATAGGCCGTAGTCCAGATCGGATCGACGATCTTCACGTCCGAATGCATGACGACCTTCATGGTCGTTTCGGCCTGCGCCATGCTGCTGCCGGCCAGCAACGCTGCCGCCGCGGTAACAATCTTCCAACGCGACATCATAAGGCTGATCTCCCCTCTGGCCGTTCGCCCGGCCGATTTTGCTGATCGTGACGTGTCAGGTCGCAAGTGCTGGTTTTCGTGTTTTTTGCCTCTTGTTCCGCCTTGCCGTTCCGGCCCCGTCCCATGCAGGCGCCATGCCACGATTCGAAAAGGCTCCCGGGTCGGAGCGCCCCTGTCAATCGTTCAGGGCATGAGCCGCGCCAGCAGCCCCGCCATCAGCCTGATCCGTCGTGGCAGGCTCTCGATCTCGATATGCTCTTCCAGCGTGTGATAACCGGCACCCAGCAGACCGAGCCCGTCGAGGGAGGGGATGCCGGCCGCGCCGGTGAAATTGGCGTCGGAGCCGCCGCCGGCAGAGGCGTGCCCGAGCTCCCAGCCCAGTTCGCCGGCGATCTCGCGGGCGAGGCCGTAGAGCGCCATGGTCCCTGCATCCGGCTCCCAGACCGGGCGGGTGACGCCGCGCGTCACGGTGAAGCCGGTGCCATCCTCCTCGCGGTGGGTGAGAGCGAGCATGCGCTCGACGCCACGGTCGAGATCGGCCTGCCGTTTTGCCATGCTCAGGGCTTCAGCCTTGCAGAGGGTTGGCACGCAGTTGACCCAGCGCCCGCCCTCGATGACGCCGACGGAGAAGGTGCAGTCCTCGCCGGTCATCTCCTCGATGGCGATGAGTTGTCGCGCCATCATGTTGATCGCCGAGCGCCCGTCCTTGAGGCGGGAGCCGGCATGGCTCGGCCGGCCCTCTGCCCGCAGATTGAAGCGGGCGATGGCGTAACGGCCGGTGACGACGCCGTCGCCCGGCCGGCCCGGCTCCGGCACCAGCACGAAGCGGTCGCGGCGGGCCTGCTCCATGATGATGTCGCGCGTGCCCGGGCTGCCGATTTCCTCGTCACTGGTGTAGAGCACGCTGACCGGCAGCGGCGTCTCGACACCGGCCTTCGCCAGCGCGACGATGGCCTGCAGCCCGGCATAGGCGCCGCCCTTCATGTCGAGGATGCCGGGGCCGTAGCAGCGCGAGCCCTCGCGCCGGAAGGGCAGCTTCTCGAGCGTTCCGACCGGATGCACGGTGTCGAGATGCGACATCACCAGGATGCCGGGCTCCCCGCGCCGCGGATGCGGGAAGTCGCCGCGCACGCATTCGCCGAGGCCGGGCGGGCCGGGGATGCGGGTGATCGTCGCGCCCGCCGCCGCCGTTTCGGCAGCGGCTAGGTCCATCATGCGGTTGACGGCGGCGGGGTCGAAGGTCGGGCTCTCGCACTCGATCCAGGGCTTGAGCCCTGCGAGCAGGGCCTCACTGTCGAGCGGCAGAGTGCGGAGATCCATCGCCACGCTCCTCAAGCCGCCGCCCGCGTCTCGACGATGCGCGCCAGCAGGCTCGCCCCGACCGGCAGGATGCCGTCGTCGAGCACATATGCGGGGTTGTGCACCGGCACGTCCCCGGCATGGCCGACCCAGGCATAGGCGCCGGGCACCACGCGCAGCATGTCGGCGAAGTCCTCGCTGCCCATCATCGCCTTCGGCTCGGTCAGCACGTTTGAGCCGCCGACGATCTCGGTGGCGACCTCCGCCATCGCCTGCGCCGGGGCGTCGTGATTGACCAGCACGTTGAAGATGTTGCGGATGTCGACCTCGATCGTCATGCCGAAGGTCGCCGCCGTGCCGGCCGCTATCTCGCGCATGCGGCTGCGCACCAGCTCGCCCGTCTCCTCCGAGAAGGTGCGGATCGTGCCGGCCAGTACCGCCTCCTCGGGAATGACGTTGTAGGCCGAGCCGGCATGGACCTGGGTGATCGAGAGCACGGCGGCCTCGCGCGGGTCGGCATTGCGGCTGACAATGGTCTGCAGCGCTGCGGCCAGGCTCATTGCCGCCATGACAGGATCGCGCCCCATATGCGGCATGGCACCGTGGCTGCCCTTGCCGGTGATCCTGATGTCGAAGAAATCCGCGCCGGCCATGGCCGGCCCCGGAAACACCGAGATCTGGCCGGGCGCGAGTTGAGGCGCATTGTGCAGCCCGTAGATCTCGTCGCAGGGGAAGCGCTCGAACAGCTTCTCCGCGATCATCCGGCGCGCGCCGCCGAGCCCTTCCTCGGCCGGCTGGAAGACGAAGATCGCCGTGCCTCTGAAGTCGCGATTCTCCGCGAGGTAGCGGGCCGCGCCGAGCAGCATGGTGGTGTGCCCGTCATGGCCGCAGGCATGCATCTTGCCGGCGACGGTCGAGCGCCAGGGCAGGTTGGTGATCTCCTGGATCGGCAGTGCGTCCATGTCGGCGCGCAGGCCGATGCGCTTTCCGGGGCCGCCCTTGCCGTGCAGCACGCCGACGACGCCGGTCGTGCCGATGCCGGTATGGACCTCGATACCCCATTGACGGAGCTTCTCGGCGACGATGCCGGCGGTGCGGACCTCCTCGAAGCCGATCTCAGGATGGGCGTGGAGATCGCGGCGGATCGCGGTGAGGTCATCCTTGAAGGTGTCGATCTGCGGCAGGACGGGCACGGGATCTCCAGGCGATGAGAGGCTGATGCGAGGGAGGACATGCTCAGGCGAACGGCCTGCCGAGCGGCGATGTGCGCAAGCCCTGGCGCAGCCGGCGCCATGGCAGGGCCGCCGGATCGACCGGCATCGGGCCAGGCGCCGCGCAGACGAGGATCGTCTCGGCGATCGGCTCAAAATCGGCGCGGAAATGCACCGAGCTCTTGTTGACGAGAATCGCCTGCTCCTCCGGTTCGATGCCGACCTGCCGGTACATCGCCCGGTCGGCCATCTGCGCTTTGCGCGAGCCGACGACGATGCGCACCCCGCCGATGCGCAGGCAGGCGCTCGGCCCGAGATTCATGCGCGAACCGCCATAGAAGGGACCCGGCGCGACGAAGCGCCCGTCGGAAAGCTTCTCCACAGTGAAGCTCGCCACGAGGGGGGCGTCGCCGGGAATGCGGGACTTCGCACCAAGTGCGAGCGTGACGATCGCGCCTTCGCCCGCCTCATGGGCAGCGGCGGCCGCCTCGGGGTCGACGATAACGCCAATTGCGGCGCGCTCGGCGTCGTTGCGCACGAGGGCCGCTGCCATGCCCATCGTGTCGGAATCGCCCCCGGCGCCGGGATTGTCCTGAGTATCGGAGATAACGATCGGCTTCGTCGCACTCGCTGCGAGCCGCATCGCCTCGCGCACCCCGGCATCGGGTTCGAAGACCTTGCCCTTGAAGGTGGCCTCGCTCGCCATCACCTGCCGGGCGACCGCATCGGCCGCCGCGTCGGCCTCGGCCTGCGTCGTGCCGTAGGCGACGACGGTCGGCCCGCAATCCGGAAAGTCGGCTGCCGGGAAGCCGGGCAGGAAGGAAAGGCTCGGCACCGTCTCGCCCTCCAGCGCGGCGAGCTCGGCGTAGATCGCGCGGCAAGGTTCCATCGCCGTTGCCTGCCAGGCGATGGGGATGAGATAGGGAATTTGCCGGAAAGCCTTGGTTGGGCGCCTTTTGGTGCCGAGCAGGCCGGCGAGGGCCCGCGCGGCGCGGGCGCCTGTCAGGGCCATGTCGACATGCGGATAGGTGCGGTAGGCGACGAGCATGTCGGCGGCCTCGACCATCAGCGGCGTGACGTTGCCATGCAGGTCGAGACTCGCGACCAGTGGCACGTCCGGTCCGATCACGGCCCGTACCCGGCGCAGGATCTCACCTTCGCCGTCGTCGAAATTCTCGCTCACCATCGCGCCGTGCAGGTCGAGATAGACGCCGTCGACTGGCAGCGTTGCGCGAATCCGCTCCACCAGCTCGCCTGCGATCGTCTCGAAGGCCTCAACCGTGACATGGGCCGAGGGGCTGGCGGCACACCATAGCGTCGGCACGGCTTCCCAGCCCTTCTCGCGGGCCACGTCGAGAAAGCCGGAGGCGCCGACATTGACGTTGGTCACGGCCGCGAAGATCGCCTCGCCTCGCGCCAGCGGCGGCCAGCCTCCGCCTTGCTGGAAGGCGACCATCCCCGCCTTGCTCGGCGCGAAAGTGTTGGTTTCATGCAGGAAACCGCCGAAGGCGATGCGGCTGGACATCGAAGGCTCCGATCGAGAAGCGCCGAGGTAAACACGCCGCGTCGTGCTGACCAAGTGCGAAATTTCACCGCGACTGCCCGGATATTGAACTTGCAATCGCTGAATTCGCACAAGCCTTTCTGCCCCAGATCGACTGCACGATGGCTTCCATCCACGCGCCTGTGATCTGAGCCCTTAAAACTGGATCGCTTTGGGTTCGAGTTTTCCGTGTCGTTCCCCTCAGGTCGGAGGAGACAAAGGTCTCAGGTCAAACCGAAAGCCCGAAGATCTCCCGAGTTGGCCGGCCTAATGCGGACATCATGAACGTCAGCAATGGGCCCAGTTTCGCGCTTGGCGGGGCCGGACGGGAATGTCGCGGTTGGGTCGATTTTTCTCCTTCGATCTTTGTCCGGAAGCGGACGCGCGATCAGGCAACAGCGATAGCCTACGCCGACTATCGGTCGCGGCGCCGTTAACCAACGCCGCGCATCCCGATCGACACCCCGCCCTCGCCCTGTCATGAGCTCGGGTCATGCATCGGCTCATATGACAGCACTGACCTGAACCGCGACGGCCCAACCGGGCGGTCGAACGTTCCCACTGTCCCCGATCGCCGCAATTCAACTTTCCGGACCGGATTCCGAGCATGACCATGCCGTTCATCACCATGGGCTTCAGCTTCCCTGCCCTCGCTGGGGGCTGGGAAATACCGCTCTCCCTCGTCTCGAGGGGAGCGCTGAGCCATGGAGAGACCCGGCCAGCACTTCTTGCTCTCGCCCAAGGTGCGCGACCTGACCATTACGGAACTCTCCCGCATCCAGGAGAGGACGGCCTACAGGTGGTTCCGGCAGGCACGCTGGCCTGAGACGGACGGTGAGGCCTACTGCTCGCATTGCGGGAACCTGCGCTGCTACGAGATGACCAGGAGCCGCTTCAAGTGCTCCGCCAAGGAGTGCGGCACAGTCTTCACGGTGACGTCCGGAACGGCGTTCGCCTGGCGCAAGCTGCCGTTCAAGAAGATGCTCTTCGCGATCTGGTTCGTCGCCAACTCCGTGAAGGGCAAGGCCGCCCTCCAGCTCTCCCGAGAGCTCGGCGTCCAGTACAAGACGGCCTGGGTGCTCCTGATGAAGCTCCGGGAGACCGTAGCCTCGCGCCGCGAGGAGATGGTGCTCGACGGCGAGGTCGACATCGACGGCAAGTACGCCGGCGGTCACGTGCGGCCCAAGAACAAGGCCGAGGACCGCGTAGACCGCCGCCTGAAGGAGAACCGCAGCCCCGACCGCCTCTGCATCCTGGCGATCCGGCAACGGGGTATGTCCGGCCGGACCTTCACCCGGGTGATCCGCGAGGAGGACGGCGATGCCGCTTGGGCCGCGGTTCGGGACCACGTCTCTCGGAACGCGAAGGTCTTCGCTGACGAGCACGGGAGCTACAACGACGTCGTCGGTCTGAACCGCATGGGACGGGTGAACCACTCCCAAGGTTCGAAGGATCGAGCGCTTGGTGCAGCAAGGACGAAGCGTTTCCCGGATGACGAATTGTCCCGGGGGAGGGAAGGGATTCGGCCAGGATCGCTGCCGACGAGTCCCATGGGCGGAGCGTCTTGGGGGAGCGGGGTGGGGGAGGAAATGGGGGAGCGCGCCCCGGAGGTCGTTGAGG
Source organism: Bosea sp. F3-2 (assembly GCF_008253865.1). Taxonomy (NCBI): domain Bacteria; kingdom Pseudomonadati; phylum Pseudomonadota; class Alphaproteobacteria; order Hyphomicrobiales; family Alloboseaceae; genus Allobosea; species Allobosea sp. F3-2. The sequence goes on along the minus strand of NZ_CP042331.1, from coordinate 3,340,144 downwards.
ACGCTCGTCTTTTCTGAGTGGCGGACAGGGCGGGATTCGAACCCGCGATACGGTTTCCCGTATACACACTTTCCAGGCGTGCGCCTTCAACCACTCGGCCACCTGTCCGGCGCGCTGCTTATGACCGCCGTGCCGTCATCTTTCAAGGCCCGAGATGAAGGGTTTTGCACAATCCCGCTAAAACCTGCGCGTCCGGTTGCGTTGAGCGCCGGGGATGAGCACATCTTGAAGCTGGGGGCAGCGGCCGGATACGCCAACGGCAAACTGTGACGGGGAGCAGGGTGAGGTTTCTTCTACGACTGTTGGGATATCTGTCCGTTGCGGCTGGATTCGTCGCCCTTGTGATCGACGGCGCCCGTTCGATCGCCAACTCCGCCCTGCGCTTCACCGCGGTGAGCGAAACCCTGACTGCCTTGATTCCCGAGCGCTACGCGCAGATCCAGCCAGCGATTGAACGCAACATCCATCCCTTGCTCTGGGACCCCGTGCTGCTTTCGGTGATGCGGATGCCGACCGCGCTCGCGGCGCTTCTGCTCGGCTTCGCGCTGCTTTGGCTGGGGCGCCAGCCTGAGCCGCAGATCGGTATCGTCACGCGTCGGTGAAGCCCGCGGTCGCATGGCCCCCTGTGCGAACCACCGCCGGAGGCTTACATAGGCGCCGAAGCTCGAATGAACGGAGCGAGGAATGTTCTCTTTGCGCAAGAAGACCGAGATGCCGTCGGCGGCCGAGACCCTGCCGGGCCGCCCCACTGCCATCCCCACCGCCGAGACCCATTTCGTCAACGGGCGCGCGCTGGCCGGCCCCTATCCGGACGGCACCCGCAAGGCATTGTTCGGGCTCGGCTGCTTCTGGGGCGCCGAGCGCAAGTTCTGGCAGAGCGGCGAGGGGATCTGGGTCACGGCCGTGGGCTATGCCGGCGGCACCACGCCGAATCCGACCTATGAGGAAGCGTGCAGTGGTCTGACCGGGCACACCGAGGTCGTGCTGGTCGTCTATGACCCCACCAAGATCGCCTATGAGGATCTGCTCAGGATCTTCTGGGAGAACCACGACCCGACCCAGGGCATGCGCCAGGGCGGCGATATCGGAACGCAGTACCGCTCCGCGATCTACACCTACGATGCCGAGCAGAAGGCCGCGGCCGAGCGCTCCCGTGCGGAATATCAGAAGGCTTTGGCTGCCGGCGGCTACGGTCCGATCACGACTGAGATCCGCGAGGCGCCGGCCTTCTACTTCGCCGAGGATTATCATCAGCAGTATCTCGCCAAGAACCCGGCGGGCTATTGTGGCCTCGGCGGCACCGGCGTCGCCTGCCAGATCGGCCTGGGCGTCGAAGCCTGAGCGCTGCGAACGGGGAGGCGAACGTCTCCCTGTCTTGCTGGGAGTTCTTGATATGTTCTTGCGTTGCCCTTGAAGCTCCGCTAGCGTTCCCACGGGGAACGGGGCGAGGCCGAGATGGTGACGCGGGTCGCGACGGTGGCGTTCGAGGGGATCGAAGCGCGCGCCGTCGATGTTCAGGTGCAGGTCGCGGCCGGCGGCGTCGCCTTCATTCTGGTCGGGCTGCCCGACAAGGCCGTTGCCGAGAGCCGCGAGCGGGTGCGCGCCGCGCTTATCGCCTCGGGGCTCGCCCTGCCGGCCAAGCGCATCACGGTCAATCTGGCGCCGGCCGATCTGCCCAAGGAAGGCAGTCACTACGATCTGCCGATCGCGCTGGCGGTCATGGCGGCGATCGGCGCGATCCCGGCCGATGCGCTTGCCGGCTATGCCGTGCTCGGGGAGCTCGCGCTCGATGGTTCGATCACGCCGGTGGCCGGCGTCCTGCCGGCCGCGATCGCAGCCTATGCAAAAGGGCAGGGGCTGATCTGTCCGGCTGCTTCCGGCCCGGAGGCGGCCTGGGCTGCTGCCGATATCGACATCCTCGCGCCGCGCTCCCTGATCCAGCTCGCCAACCATTTCAAGGGCACGCAGGTGATGGCGCGGCCCGAGCCGGCAGTGGCCCGCCAAAGCGGATTTCTGCCCGATCTCGTTGATATCAAGGGACAGGAGAGCGCGCGCCGTGCGCTCGAGATCGCTGCAGCCGGCGGTCACAATCTTCTCATGAACGGACCTCCCGGCGCCGGCAAGTCGATGCTGGCGAGCCGCTTGCCGTCGATCCTGCCCCCGCTTTCGCCGCGAGAATTGCTGGAGGTCTCGATGGTGCTCTCGGTCGCGGGCCATCTCGCCGACGGCGCCCTGACCGATCGCCGCCCGTTCCGGGCGCCGCACCATTCGGCCTCGATGGCGGCACTCGTCGGCGGCGGCCTTCATGCCAAGCCGGGGGAGGTTTCGCTCGCCCATCACGGCGTGCTCTTCCTCGATGAGTTGCCCGAGTTCCAGCCGCAGGTGCTGGATGCGTTGCGGCAGCCGATGGAGACCGGCGATGTCCTGATCTCCCGCGCCAATCACCGGGTCTCCTATCCCGCCAGATTCCAGCTCGTGGCGGCGATGAATCCGTGCCGCTGCGGCAAGGCGACGGAGCCTGGCTACGCCTGCCGCCGACAGCCGAACGAGCGCTGCATGGCGCAATATCAGACTCGTTTGTCCGGCCCGCTGCTCGACCGGGTCGACATCGCGATCGATATCCCTGCGGTTACGGCCGCGGACCTGATCCTGCCCTCGACGGGGGAGGACTCTGCCGCCGTTGCCGCCAGGGTCGCCGCGGCCCGCCAGCTCCAGAGTGCGCGCTTCGAGGCGCTGGAATTGCCGCAGCGTGGCCTGGGCCACGTCACCACCAATGCAGCCTGCCCCCCACCGGTGCTGGAAGAGATTGCGCGGCCTGACAATGCCGGGCTCGCCCTTCTGCGCGATGCGGCCGAGGCGATGCGCTTGACGGCACGGGCCTATCATCGCGTGCTGAAAGTCGCGCGCACGCTCGCCGATCTCGACGGCGAGACCAAGGTCGGGCGGCTGCATCTGGCGGAGGCGCTGTCCTATCGCTCGCGCGGGGGCGAGCTCGTTCAGGCGGCCTGATCGCGTGGCGCATTTTCGAGCGAAGCGGACATGCGGCTCGCATGAAGAAAATGCGATAAAACAACGAGCTGGAAGGACTCCGGGTTAACCGATCCTTAAGGCCGAGCAGCGAATCCGCGGGGTTCCCAGGCGCCTTTCTCAAGGGACGAGTGCTAGATCGAAGGGATGGCTTCTTCGTTCTGGTCATGGTTCATCGTCGGAAGCGCGGCGCTCGCGCTATGCGTGCTGGTCGCCCGGCTCCTGTTCCAGCGTGGGCAGCTGCGCCGGCAGGTCGCCGCTCTGCTCCGCGACACCGAGAATCTCAATGACCGGCTTTGGAATCTCGCCGACAGCGAGGAACGCTATCGCAGCCTGATCGAGGCCCAGGGCGATCTGATCGTCAGGCGGGACGGTGCGCGCATCGTCTATGCCAACCGGGCTTATGCGACGCTGTTCGGTGCGAGCGAGACCGATCTCGTCGGCAGCAAGATGCAGCTGCCGCAACTTGCCAACAGGCCGGCCCAACTGCTCGAAAGCGGAGCGCGCAGCTTCGACGAGTGCCTGGCGACCTATGAGGGCGAGCGCTGGATCTCCTGGGTCGAGACGGCGGTGCCGGGAAATGGCGGGAGGACGCTCATCCAACGCGTCGGGCGCGACATCTCCGCCCGTATCGCCGGCGAGGACGCTCTCGTCGAGGCCCGCGCCCGGGCCGAAGCCGCGAGCGAGGCGAAATCGCGCTTCCTCGCCACCGTCAGCCACGAGTTCCGCACGCCGCTCAACGGCATCCTGGGCATGGCCGATCTTCTCACAGATACCGGCCCCGACGCTGAGCAGGCGACCTATATCGCGGCGCTGCGGACCTCCGGCGAGGCCTTGCTGGCTCTGGTCGACGATATCCTGGATTTCGCCAAGGTCGAGGCCGGCAAGCTTGAGCTGGTCGAGGAACCCTTCGACCTCGTCCAGCTGGTCGAGACAGTGGCGGAACTGGTGGCGCCGCGGGCGCAGGCGAAGGGCATCGAGCTCGCTGCCCATATTGCGCCCGATCTGCCCACGCGCCTCATCGGCGATCGCGACCGCCTGCGCCAGATCCTGCTCAACCTCGTCGGCAATGCGGTGAAGTTCACCGAAGCCGGCGGTGTGGGTCTCGATCTGCGTCAGTCGGGTGCGGATATCGAAATCACTGTGGCCGATACCGGTCCCGGCATTCCCGCCGACCGGCTCGACGACATCTTCGCCGAATTCGAACAGGTCGAACATGGTGCCGGTATGCGGCAGTCCGGAGCTGGCCTCGGGCTGGCGATCGTCAGGCGTCTCGTTGGCCTGATGGGGGGCGAGGTGAGGGCCGAAAGCCGGCTAGGCGAAGGAGCGACCTTCCGCGTTACGCTTCCGCTCGCGGCGGCTGCGGATGCTGCGCGTCCGGGCATTCCGCATTGGCCGCATCAGCATGTCCTGCTGGTCTCGCCTGCTCCGTTCGCGGCGCGCTTCCTGGCGGAAGCGATCCGGGCGACCGGAGCCGCGGTCTCGGTCGCGACGACCATCGAAGCGGCGCGCGTGAAGCTGATCGGCGAAGCCCTCCCGACAGCCGTTCTGATCGACCACGCGCTCGGCGATATGCCGGCGAAGGACCTCGCGGCGGCGGTGGTTGCGGCGGGCATCCGCGACTGCCTGATCCTGCTCACACCTCTGGAACGGCGGCAGTTCGGTGCGCCGCAGGCCGCGGGCTTCTCGGGCTTTCTCATCAAGCCGGTGCGGACGCGTTCGCTCTATGAGCGGCTTGGCGCCGGCTTCCCGCACATGCTGCCGGCGATGAGCGAGATCGCGAATGCTGCTGCACCCGCGCGCAATTTGCCCGGCACGGGCCTCCATGTGCTAGTGGCCGAGGACAATGAAATCAACGCGCTGCTGGTGGTTCGGACGCTCGAGCGCTTCGGCTGCATCGCATTCTGGGCGCGCGACGGGCGCGAGGCGCTGCAGCGCGTCGAGGCCAGCTTTACCGGTGCTGCTCCGCCGTTGGCGCTCGCCCTTCTCGACGTGCGCATGCCGGTGATGACGGGGCTCGACTGCGCACGGGCCGTCCGCGCGCTCGAACGCCGGCTCGGGCGCGCCTCCGCCTTGCCGCTCGTCGCCGTCACCGCCAATGTCGCCGAAGCCGATCGGGAAGCGGCTTTGGCGGCGGGGATGGATGACTGCCTCGCCAAGCCACTGGAGCGCGCGGCATTGCTACGCTGGCTTGAGCGCCTGTCGCAACGGTCGGCCGGCAGCCGCTCGGCTTGACGGCAGTCATCGCTTCGACGCAGTTTTGTCGCGAAGTTGTAAGATGCTCCGGGCAAGCCTACCTCTAGGCCGAACGCGGCTGGGGGACGAGACACGCGATGGAATTGCACGTTTCTGACGGCACGAACGCGCAGTCCTCACGATTTGCAGCCGGCAATCGGTTCTCCCGATTCGTGCCGCTGATGCTGATCGGCGGTGGCCCGATGCGCCGTTTCGGCGCGGAGCCCGGCGAGGCTCCGCCGCTTTCGGGCACGCTCGGCCGGCTCGGCTCGCTCGAGGTTCGGCTGGCGCGCGGTCCGCGCGAGATCTGGCGGGCGCAGCGCCTGCGCTACCGCGTCTTCTATCAGGAAATGTCGGCCAAGCCCGATGTCGTCTCGCGGATGTTCCGTCGTGATGCCGATCGCTTCGACAAGGCCTGCGACCATCTTCTTGTCATCGATCACGCCGCCCGCGGCCGCTTCGGCGGCATCAAACCCAAGGTCGTCGGCACCTATCGGCTGATGCGTCAGAGCGCAGCCGAGCGGCTTGGTGGCTTCTACACACAGAGCGAATTCGATCTGGCGCCGCTGCTTGCGCGCCATCCCGGTCAGCGCTTCCTCGAACTCGGTCGCTCCTGCGTGCTGAAGCCCTATCGCACCAAGCGGACGGTCGAGCTGCTCTGGTCGGGTATCTGGGCCTATCTCGAGCATCACCGCATCGATGCGATGTTCGGCTGCGCCTCCTTCGACGGCACCGACCCCGACGCGCTGGCACTGCCGTTGAGCTTCCTGCACCATCACGCCCGTTCGCAGGGCGAATGGGCCGCGACCGCGCATCCCGAGCATTTCGTCGGCATGGATCGCCTGCCGGCGGAGATGGTCGACGCCAAGCTCGCGCTCAAGCAGATGCCGCCGCTGATCAAGGGCTATCTCCGGCTCGGCGCGCGCTTCGGCACCGGCGCGGTCATCGACCGCCAGTTCGGCACGACCGATGTGCTCGTCGTGCTGCCGGTCTCGGCGATCGACAAGCGCTACGCCGACTACTATGGCGGCGAGACCCCGCGCCACGCGGCCTGACGCTGGAGCATTTTCGAGCGAAGTGGGCACCGGTTCGCGTAAAGAAAATGCGATAAAACAAAAACTTAGAGAAACCTCGCGATTCAGGGAGTCGCGAGGTTTCTCTAACTATTCGCCGGCCGCTGCCAGCGCATGCAGCGCCTCGCGATAGGTCGGGTAGCGGAAGGCATAGCCGAGTTCCCGTTTCACCAGCGCATTCGAGACACGCTTGCTCTCGCCGTAGAAGCTCGCTGCCATCGGCGAGAGCTGCGCTTGCTCGAATGGGATTTCGGGCGGCGGTTCGAGGCCGGTCAGCTCGGCCGCGAAGGTGATGATGTCCTGCGGCGGCCCCGGCTCGTCATCGGTGACGTTATAGACCGCGCCGTTGCGGGGCTGCGCCAGCGAGGCCATCAGCACGCCGGCGATGTCGTCGACATGGATGCGGTTGAAGACCTGGCCCGGTTTGATCAGCCGGTTCGCCGTGCCCGCGCGCAGCTTGGTGATGGCGTTGCGGCCCGGGCCGTAGATGCCGGAGAGGCGGAAGATCTGCACCGGCTTGCCGCTGTCGCGCCCGAGCTGCAGCCAGGCCTCCTCGATCACGACGCGCTGGCGGGTGCGGGTGTTGGTCGGAGCCGGCGGCGTGGTTTCGTCGATCCAGGCGCCGCTCTGGTCGCCATAGACGCCGATCGTCGAGAGATAGCCGATCCAGCGCAGGTTGGGCGCCGCAGTGAGCGCGCTCCGCAGCGGCCCGAGCGCTGGGTCGCCATCCTCGGACGGCTGCACCGAGACCAGCACCGCATCGGCCTCCGCCACTGCCTTGCCGAGTGCGGACGATACGGCGAAGCCGTCGAAAACGAGAGTGCGGATGCCCTCGCGGCTGAGCTGCGCTGCCTTCTCGGCGGAGCGGACGGTGCCGGTCACCTCCCATCCCCGCGCCAGCGCGGCACGCGCGAAGAAGCCGGCCGAATAGCCGAGGCCGAGGACCAGGATATTCATGCGGCGTCTTCCGTTCGAGGCGCGAGCGCGTGCCATTCGGCGCGCACCTGCGGGTTGTTTTCGTTGCCGAGGCCCGTGATGGCGAGCTCGCCGGCGCGCTCGGGGGCGAGCCGGCCCAGCGCCCAGACAGCCATGGCGCGGACGAGCGGAGACGGATCGGTGAGATGGGGCAGGGCGCTTTCGGCAAGTTCAGGCCGGCCGCTGTTGCCGATGGCGATCAGTACATTGCGCAGGAAGCGGTCGCGGCCGGTGCGCTTCACCGGCGTGCCGGCGAAGAGGGTACGGAACGCGGCATCGTCGAGACGGGCGAGCGCGGCGAGGTCGAGCCCGTCGAGCTCGTCCCTGAGGGCGAGCCTGGTTTCCTGCGCGGTCTGCGCGAACTTGTTCCACGGACAGACGGCGAGGCAGTCGTCGCAGCCGAAGACGCGGTTGCCGATGCCGGGCCGCAACTCCGCGTCGATATGGCCCTGATGCTCGATGGTGAGATAGGCGATGCAGCGGCGCGCATCGAGCTGATAGGGCGCCGGAAAGGCGTCGGTCGGGCAGATATCGAGGCAGCGTCGGCAGGAGCCGCAATGATCGCGCTCGGCTGCGTCGGCCGGGAGCGCGGCGGTGGTGTAGATCGCGCCGAGCAGCAGCCAGGAGCCGTGCTCGCGCGAAACCAGCACCGTATGCTTGCCTTGCCAGCCGAGCCCGGCCGCCTGCGCCAGCGGCTTCTCCATGACCGGGGCCGTATCGACGAAGACCTTGACGTCGGCGCCGCCGCGCGCAGCGAGCAGCCCGGCCACGCTCTTCAGCTTGCCCTTGATGACGTCGTGATAGTCGCGCCGGCGCGCATAGAGCGAGATCGTAGCCTTGTCGGGCTGGGCCAGCGTCGCGAGAGGATCGCCGTCGCCCGCATAGTTCATGCCGAGCATGATGACGGAGCGGACCTCGCCCCACAGCTGGCGCGGATCGGCGCGCTGCTCGCGGCGTTCCTCCATCCAGCCCATCTCGCCCTGATAGCCGCTGGCGAGCCAGGCTTCGAGCCGCTCCGGGGCCTCGGGGATGGCATCGGCCGCGGCGACGCGCATCACGGCGAAGCCTTCACTGAGCGCCCGCTCAGCGACGGCGCGCTTCAGCTTCTCGCCGCTCAGAAGTCCAGATTGTCGTAATGGGCGCTCGGAGCCATGCCGGGCATGCGGTCGCTCAGCAGCGGCCGGAAACTCGGTCTCGACTTGATCCTCGCATACCATGAGCGAGCCGCCTCATCCTCTTCCCAGGGCACGTCGCCGAGATAGTCGACGCAGGACAGATGCGCCGCCGCCGCGAGATCGGCATAACTCAGCTGCGCCCCTGCGAGCCAGTTCCTTTTCGCCAGCAGCCAGGAGATGTAGCGCAGATGATAGCGCACATTCGTGCGCGCCGCGCGGATCGCGCTCATCTCCGGCGGGCCGCCGCCGTCGTCGCGGCTCATGAACCGCTTCATCACCTTTTCCAGCACGAGCGGGCCGGTGATCTCCTCGTGGAATTTGAGGTTGAACCAGTCGAGCAGGCGGCGCACCTCGACGCGCTCGCCCGGGCCCTCCGGCAGGAGACGACGGTCGCCGAGCGCAAGCCCGCGGGTCTCGTCGAGATATTCCGCGATCGGTCCCGCGCCGGGCACCGGCAACCCGTTCTGCTCCTGGAACACGGGCGTCGTTCCCGCCGTGTTGAGCTCAAGGAATTCCCGCCGCCGTTCCCAGACGCGTTCCTCGACCAGCTCGGCCTCCATGCCGAACTCGCTGAGGACGAGACGGATGAAACGCGAATGCGGACATAGCGGGTAATGGTACAGGGTCGCCATGGCACTCATGAAGACTTGTGAAGCAGGCAAAATGCGTCGGAAGCAGGGCCGCCGGACTTTGTAGCGATCCGAAGGGGCGGCGGGGGCTTGCTATAATCATGCCTGAAAAACGTCACAAGCCGCGGCAATGCGGGAGCTTACAATTTGTCCCGGCTCCTTCGCGAAGTGGTAACCAATTTGCAAAGGCCTGGGCGTAAGCCGACGAGACGATGACCGACGCCCGGCCAGGTGCGGTCTGATTCGCGCGAGGATCTCCCGCATGCAGAACCTGATCGAAGCCTTTGTCCTCGGCGTCGTCGAGGGCCTGACCGAGTTCCTGCCCGTCTCCTCGACAGGCCATCTGCTGCTGCTGGGACATTTCCTCGGCTTCGAATCGAACGGCAAGACCTTCGAGGTGCTGATCCAGCTCGGTGCGATCCTGGCGATCCTGTTGGTCTATTTCCGCCGCCTGCTCGACATCGCGCTGCGGCTGCCGAGCGACCCTTCCGCCCGGCGCTTCGTCATCGGCGTGCTGATCGCTTTCCTGCCGGCCGCGGTCATCGGCGCCGCTCTGCACGGCTTCATCAAGACCGTGCTGTTCAACCCTTTCATCGTCTGCTGCACGCTGATCGCCGGCGGCCTGATCCTGCTCGTCGTCGATGAACTCGAGCTGCAGGAGAAGCACACGGACGCCACGACTTTCCCGCTGCCGATGTATCTCAAGATCGGCTTCATCCAGTGCCTGGCGATGATCCCCGGCGTCTCGCGCTCGGGCTCGACCATCGTCGGCGCCATGCTGCTCGGCGCCAGCAAGCGGGCTGCGGCCGAATTTTCCTTCTTCCTCGCCATGCCGACCATGGCGGGCGCCTTCGCCTATGATCTGCTGAAGAGCTACAAGGACCTGACCTTCGACGATGGTATCCTGATCGTCGTCGGCTTCGTGGCGGCCTTCTTCTCGGCGCTGATCGTGGTGCGCAGCTTCCTCGACTTCGTCTCGAAGCGCGGCTTCGCCCCCTTCGCCTGGTGGCGCATCATTGTCGGCATGGTCGGGCTCGCCGGCCTCTGGATCGTCGGCTGACCCGACCTGACCGACCTGGGAACCACACCGTCATTCCGGGGCGCCGCGTAGCGGCGAGCCCGGAACCCGTGAACACGGGATTTGAAGAAGGAGGCCGTAATGGTGCAGCCCCTTCTTCATCGCACAGTGTTCATGGGTTCCAGGCTCTTCGCTGGCGCGAAGCCCCGGAATGACGCTGCGGTTCCAGCTCAGGTCGGCCGCGCCGAATCGGCGAGCGAATCGGCGAGGGTCGGCGCCCGCCCGGCCGGCAATGGCGGCAGAGAGGTTGTCTGCCGCTCGATCATGCGATGAACCACCGGCGGGTTCGGGCCGCTGTGCAGCGCGCGCACCTGCTCGCCGATCTCGGCATCGGCCTGGGTGACGCGCTGGTTCTGCCGGACATATTCGACCCAGGTCGGACTATCGTAGCGCTCGATCCAGAGCGTCGGATCGGTCAGGTCGCGTAGCAGGGTCCAGTGCCGGGCGCCGTCGCGCCGCCGGATGCGCCGCCGCTCCGCCATCACGGTCAGGAAGGCGACGACATCCTCGGGCTTGATGATGTATTCGATCGTCACGATCACCGGGCCGGAGCGCGGCTCGATGTCGACCGCGACCTTCGGCTCGCGCCAGCGGCTGAGCGGATCGAGATTGAGCGCCTCGAGCGGCGGTAGCCGGTAGCGCAGCCCGAGCGCGGCGCCGGCCAGCAGCGTGACCGCCGAGATCAGCAGAGCCTTCTCGACGCCGAGATGCTGCGCCAGCCGGCCCCAGGCCCAGCTTCCGGTCGCCATGCCGCCGAAGGCCGCCATCTGGTAGGTCGCGAGTGCGCGGCCGACGACCCAACGTGGTGCCGAGAGCTGCACCGTAGCGTTGAAGGTCGAGAGCGCCAGAACCCAGCAGGCTCCGCAAACGAAAAGTCCCACCATCGCCAGCGGCATGGTCGTGCTGAGCGCGACGAGGAGGACGCCCACTGCATAGGCGGTGAAGGTGGAGCGCACCAGCGCCTCGGTGCTCATCGCCCGCCGCAGGCGTGCGCTCATGAAGGCGCCGGCCACCGCGCCCGCGCCGAAGGCGCCGAGCAGCACGCCATAGGTGAGAGGGCCGCCGCGCACGAGGTCGCGGGCGATCAGAGGCAGTAGCGCCAGCCCGACGATGGCGCCGAAGCCGTAGACGAAGGCGCGCAGGATCACGGAGCGGATGTTCGGCGACATCGCGACATAACGCACGCCCGCGCTCATCGCGATCAGCAGCGTCTCGCGCGGCAGGAGCCGCTCGACCTTGGGCGGCTCCCAGCGCGCCAGCACGACCAGCAGCGGGATATAGCTCACGGCATTGATGGCGAAGGCGGCGACCGCGCCGGCAGCCGCTACGATCGCGCCGCCGATGGCCGGGCCGACGCTGCGGGCGATGTTGAAGGCGACGCTGTTCAGCGTCACCGCCGCCGGCACGTCGCGGCGCGGCACCATGTCACCGACCGATGATTGCCAGGCCGGGTTGTTGAGCGCCGTGCCGCAGCCGATCAGGAAGGTGAAGGTCAGGAGCAGCCAGGGCGTGATCAGGCCGAGCCAGGCGAAGGCAGCCAACCCGATGGAGACCAGCAGCATGAAGACCTGCGCGGTCAACAGGATGCGGCGGCGATCGTAGTTGTCGGCGATCGCGCCGGCGGCCAGCGAGAACAGCATGACCGGCAGGGTCGTCGAGGACTGCACCAGTGCCACCATCTCAGCCGAAGGCGAGATCGAGGCCATCATCCAGGAGGCGCCGACGGCCTGGACCAGACCGCCGAAATTCGAGGCGAGGCTGGCGAACCAGACCGCGCGGAAAATCGGCTGCTGCAGCGGAACGAAAGGCGAGACCCGGGCCTGCGCTGGCCTGATGCCTTCCGAGGCGAGCTCGGCTTCTACGACATCGGCCGTGGGCTGGGCGTGCGGATCGTCAGGCATGCCATAGGGTTAGAGCATGAGTGCGGGAGGGGAAATCCTTTCCATCTGGAAGATGTCGAAACTTGGAAGGTTTTTCCCCTTACGCCACCGCGGGCTGGCGTGCCTGCCGCGGCGGGCGCGGCTTGCGAGCGCGCAACCCATGGCCGAACGCGACCAGAAGCCCGGCGAATGCGACCCAATGTGCCGGCCGCAGAGAGGCATAGTCCTGATAGGTCAGAATGTCGGAGTTGGCCTGCAAGACCAGCCAGGCCGAGACGCCGGAAGTCGCCGCATACCAGCCCGCTTCCAGGCCGGCGGTGAGCAGCCCTCCGACAAGCGCGATGCCGGCCAGGCCCGGGACCGACACCGGCAGCTTCCAGCGATACAGGCCGCGATAGAGCATCAGTAGCAGGAAGAGCCCGCTCGTCAGCACCGGCTCGGTGACGTCGATCTTGGATTGCAGCGCGAAATGCAGCAGCGCCAGCATGGCGATCGGATAGACGAGGTTGTGCAGGCGCTGCCAGTCCTTGCCGAGCCGGCGGATCATGCCGTCGGTCGAGGTGGCGCCAAGCGCGCTGAGGCCGATCAGCGCGATGAAGCCGATGGTCAGGTAGAAGCGCTTGACGATCTCGGAGACGATCAGGCCCCAGTCGAACGCCGTATCGATGCAGTAGAGCGCGAGATGGCCGAGCGCATAGGCCATCACGCCGAGCCCGAGCATGCGGCGGATGCCGATCAGCTTGCCCCAGTCGAACAGCCGCCGGAACGGCGAGACGGCGAGCGTGATGATGAGGATTCTCACCGCCCAGGTCCCGGTCTGGTGGATTGCCTGCGTCCAGGGCTTGGAGCCGAGTTGATGCATCCAGGCGGCGTACAGCAGCAGCAGCGCCGGCACGAGCAGCAACGCGAAGGTCGCGGCCCGCAGGGGCGAGAAGCGGCCCTGTCGATCGGTCCATGGCAGCCAGGCCTTCACGGGCGGTCTCCGATGTGAACGCTCATGCCCCCCGGCATAAACGATAGGGTCGGCCACTGTCTTGCACGTCTGGACACAAGCCCGTGAATGGGTTGTCCTGCCGGCCCATTTCAAGCGGATTTCACGATGGCTTCCAGCAATCCCACCGTCGTCTTCGATGTCGGCAATGTCCTGCTGCGCTGGGATGCGCGGCTGATCTACCGCTCGCTGATCCCCGATCCGGAGCGGCTGGACTGGTTCATGCAGAACATCTGCACCATGGCCTGGAACCTCGAACAGGATCGCGGCCGCTCCTGGGAGGAGGCGGTGGCCCTGCTGGTCGCCCAGCACCCCGAGTGGGAGAGCGAGATCCGCGCTTTCGACGAGCGCTGGCACGACAGCATCCCGCATACCATAGCCGACAGCGTCGCCGTTCTGGAGGATCTGAAGGGGCAGGGCGAAAAGGTCTACGCCATCACCAATTTCTCGCACGAGAAATGGGCGGAATGCCTGATCCGCTTCCCCTTCCTGCAGAGCTTCGACGGCGTCGTCGTCTCAGCACATGAGCGCTTGCTGAAGCCGGACCCGGCGATCTACGAGGTGCTGCTCGGCCGCTACGGCCTCGCGGCCGGCGACTGCATCTTCGTGGACGACAGCGAGAAGAATATCGTGGCGGCCCGCGGTGTCGGCATGCGGGCCGTCCATTTCGTCGAGCCCATCGACCTGCGCGCCGAGTTGCGCGGCCTGGGCGTCAGGCTCTGACGGGCAGAGCCTGGCTGTCGGAGCCTGTTTCGTTTTCACGGAAACACGCCGTCATTCCGGACAAGCCGCGATAGCGGCGCCGATCCGGAATCTATCGTAGAGTTCGGCGCTCTAAGATGGATTCCGGGTCAAGCCCGGAATGACGGCGCGGTTCTGCGTAAAAGCAGCGGCCCTCAGGCCGCGCTCTTGATCGCGACGGTCGGGGCGAGGCCGGCGGCATCGACGCCGCGCGCCTCGCGCACCAGCCGGGTACCCGCCTTGGTCGCGAGGAAGTCGGCGAGGGCGGCGTCCTCCTGGCGCACGAAGCCCTTGGCGGGCAGCTTGCCGGCGAGGAACAGCTCGATCATCGCGACGCAGCCGGCGGCGGTGGTGAGCTGGATCGCGCCGAGCTCGTCATTGCCGTCATAGCGCAGCACGACGCTCTCTTCTTCGAGGCGGCCGTTGCGCTCGCCGACGCCGGTCACGAAGATCACGACGACGTCCTTGCGGGTGAACGGCGCGGAGTGGCCGAGGATCCGGCGCATCGTCTCGCGGTCGTCGGCGAGCTCGAGGTCGCGCAGCAGCAGCTTCATGATCTCGGCATGGCCGGGATAGCGCAGCGTCTTGTAGCTCATGTTGCGGACCTTGCCGGCCAGCGTCTCGGTCAGCGTGCCCAGCCCGCCCGAGGTGTTGAAGGCCTCATAGGCAACGCCGTCGATCATCACGCTCTCGATGCCTTCGAGTGCCGGAACCAGCGTCGGCTGCCCATCGAAGACGATCTCGCAGGGGTTGCAGTACTCGTTGATCAGCCCGTCGACGGACCAGGTTACGTTGTAGCGCAGCGCATTGGTCGGATAGAGCGGCAGGGCGCCGACGCGCATCTTGATGGTGCGGACGTTCTCGAAGCGCGCCGCCATGTCGGCGCCGAGGATGCAGATGAAGCCGGGGGCGAGCCCGCATTGCGGCACCAGGGCGGCTTCGGAGGTCTTGCCGAGTTCCTTGATGTAGGAGGTGGTGGCGACATCCTCGGTCAGGTCGAAATAATGGGTCTTGGTCTCGGCCGCGACCTTGGCGATGCCCTTGTTGAGGAAATAGGGGCAAGCGCTGACGACGATGTCGCGGTCCTTGAGGAAGGCGCTGAGCGCGTTGAGGTCGGACGCGTCGACGGTGGCGGTGGCGAAGCGGCCGCCGGCGGCATGCTTGAGCTGCGCCGTGGAAGCGTCGGCCAGCGTCACCTCATGGCCCTGCTCGGCCAGCATGCCGGCGATGATGACGCCGATCTGGCCGGCGCCGAGCACGGCGATGCGCTGCTTCTGGATGGTCATGTCGCGATCTCCTGACGGGTCGGGCAGGCAGGGCACCTCCCTCTCGTCCCAATCATCGCTTCAGGCGGCGCGCGCTTTAACGAGCGGATCGCCGCTGCAGGTAACGATGTGCCTTCAACATGAAGGGATATGCGACATATCGATGTGAAATGGACGATAACGCCCCCGGCTGTGCCGCGGTGGTAGCGTCAGCGCTCGAACTTCCTGGCCAGAATCACGGAGGATGTGGTGCGCCGGACGCCCTCCATCTCGGCGATCCAGTCGATGATGGTGTCGAGATCGCTCGCCGTCTCGCACTCGATCTTCACGGAGAGGTCGAAATGGCCGCTCAACGTGTGGCATTGCACGATTTCAGGCCGCTTCTTCAGGGCCGCGACCACGCCGCCCTGCTGCTTCACCTCGAGTTCGATCAGGATGAGGGCGGAGATCGTCGTGGCCGGCCGGGTCGCCTTGCCCAGGATCGTGGTGTATCCGGCGATCACACCGTCGCGTTCCAGCCGGGCCAGCCGCCCCTGCACGGTCGCTCGGGAGACACCGAGCTGCTTGGCGATGTCGGACAGGGGAAGCCGGGCGTTTTCGGTCAGAATGCGGATGAGTTCGCGGTCCTTCGCGGCATCGGAGGGCCGTGCCATATCGTCTCCTGTGTGAGATGGGCCGTCATATAGCAGGGAAATCGTGAAGCCCGGCAAGGGCCGAGCGTAAAAGATCCGCCGGGCCTTCCCTCGCGATTGGCACAAGGGCTTGCCTACAAAGGAACATTTTGCACGCGAAAGGGTTATTCGGCGCGCCGGAAAGGGCTTGCCTCTGGGCGCAAATCAGAGTGGCATGCCGACCGGCGGCAGCACGCTTTGCCATGGAGAAGGTCATGTTCAGGACATTCATTCTCGCATCCGCATCGGCCCTTGCTCTTGCATCCTTCACCGTGACGCCAGCCTCGGCGCTGACGATGAAGGAGTGCAGCGTCAAGTATCAGGAGGCCAAGAAGGCCAACACGTTGAAGGGCCAGAAGTGGAACGATTTCCGCAAGGCCCAGTGCGGCGATGACGACGCCAACGACGCGGATGCTGCGGCGGCGGTGCCGGAAACCGCGGCGCCCGCTGCTCCGGCGACGACGACTGCCGCTCCGGCCGCCAAGCCCGCAGCGATGCCTGCCGGCAAGGCCAAGGCTGCCGTCTTCCCGAAGGCTGTGTCGCAGAAATACTCGAACGAAACCGCCGGTAAGGCTCGCCTCAAGACCTGCGTCGATCAGTACAACGCCAACAAGGCGACCAACGCCAATGGCGAGCTCAAATGGATCGAGAAGGGCGGCGGCTACTGGAGCCAGTGCAACGCCAAGCTCAAGGGCTGATTTTCAGCAACCCGGTTTTTGGACGCCGCGCCGCAAGGCGCGGCGTTTCGCGTTTCAGAGCATCTGCGACGGACGAGGGGCGGGATCGGACGGCCGCGCCGGCGGCGGATCAGAAGGCCTCTGCCCCTTGCCGAGCATTTCGCCGCGGGCGCGGATGATGTGGGCCGTCACCGCCTCCTGCACCCGCTTTTCCGCGGCTTCGCGGACGACACCGCGGTTGGCGGGGCGGCCTTCCTCTGTCTCGATCAGCTCGATCGTGGCGTTGGTCAGCGCGTCGACATCATCCTTGCAGAACAGCATCGCCGCCTTGGCCACGACCTCCGCCTTCTCGTCGGTGAGCAGCATCGGCGCACCCTCCCGGCCGATGCAGGCCAGCATCTTGCTGCGGATCAGATCGCGCGTCTTCTCCAGGAGCGCCTTCTTCTCGGCCCGTGCCGCACGCTCCTTCTCCGTCGTCTCGGGCGTCTGGGCCTGAGCGGGCGCGCCGGGTGTGACCGGGCCGCGCACATTGGCGCTCTGCTTCACGCATTCGACCAGCGCCGGCAGCATCTCGCCGGTCGAGGTCAATGCAAAGGTGTAGCGCGCGTCGTTGGCGATCAGTTCGAGGTAGCGGCCCTGGCGGAAGGCGTTGATCAAATTGGATTGTGCCGGCATCGCGATGGTGAGCAATGTCGGCGACTTGATGTTCGCCGTCACGTCGATGGTCGAGCTGCGGTCGAAGACGAGCCGCAAATTGAGCGTCTCGCCGGTCCTGAGCTTCCAGTCGGGCTTGGTGAAGCCGAGCAGCCAGGAAAATTGCGCCGTCACCGAGGTCAGCATCGTCACGCCGCTCTTGTAACGGGCGCTGACGGCGCAATGCGAGAAGGTGCCCGTCTGGTCGTTGGTGAAGGTGCCGCCCGACCAGTTGCCGACGACGATCTTGCCGAACGGGCCGGCGGCCTCCGCGGGAAGCGACAGAAGGCAGATCAGGGCGACGGCAGCAGCCCGCATTGCGGTTCCTCCGATGAGATGGTGCGGCAAGGCTAAAGGAGGACGGCTGAAAGGGGGAACGTTTTTTGCCGCAGCCCCTGGTCAGGCGGCTTCCTGCCGCAATGGCTTGAGCAGCATGGCGAGCAGGTCGCTCTGCGTCACCAGGCCGAGCAGGTGCTGCGCTTCGTCGACGATGACGACCGCGTGGTGGCGGCCATCGGTCAGCGGCCCGATCAGCTCCACGGCGGGGGCATCGGGGCTGGCGGCGTGAGCTGGAGTCATGACGTCGTCGACGCGCAGGCCCGGCCGCGTCAACTCGCGCAGGCCGACGATGCCGAGCAGCCGATTGTCGTGATCGACGACGGGCAGGGCGCGAACGCCGTGTTCGAGCAGGAGCGCCCGTGCGGTTTCGATCCCGCCGTGCCGGTCGATCCGGACGATGTCGCGGGACATGATGTCGGCGCAGCGCGGCAGGCCACGGGAGCGCGAGAGCGCATGCATCTCGACGCGTCGCAGCAACTGGTCGAGATCCCCGCGGTTGATGTCGAAGGCCTCGCCGAGATCGCCGAGCGCCGCCTCGATGTCGGCCTCGTTGAAGCCGATGCGCTGGCTGGCCGGCAGGTCCTTCGTTCGGTGCGGATTGGCGACGGCCGCAGGACGATGCGGATAGCTGTGGCTGGAGAAGCGATGGAACAACACGCCGAGCAGCGTCAGGACGAGAGCGTTGAGCCCGACCGGCACGAAAGCGAAGCTCAGGCCATAGGCGGAGACGAGGGGGCCGCCGAGCGCCGCCGTCAGCGCCGCTGCCCCGCCCGGCGGATGCAGGCAGCGCAGCAGCGACATGGCGGCAATGGCGAGCGCGACGGCGCTGCCGGCTGCGATGGCGGGCTCCGCAACATAGCGGCCGACCATGAGCCCGATCAGTGCCGAGACGGTATTGCCGCCGACGATCGACCAGGGCTGCGCCAGCGGGCTCGACGGGATGGCGAAGAGGAGCAGGGCCGAGGCACCCATCGGCGCGGCCAGCAGCGGCAGATGTGGGTCCTTGCCGAGCAGAACTCCGCAGATCAGCCCGGTCGCGCCGACGCCGATCAGCGCGCCCAGGCAGGCGACGAGCCGGTCGCGCCAGGTTGCGCCGGCCAGGATCGGTGCGAAGAACCTGCGGCGCCGGCGTGGGCCGATCTGTGGTTCGAGAACGGGAATGGGCATTGAATTCGGCTGGCGCTGCTCAAAATTTCGGCAGGCTCAATACGCCGGAGAAGGTGGCCGGACAACGCGATTCTGCGGCTGCGGCCAGTCTGGCAAATATGAAAAGCAGAAATCGCTCTTTCCGTGACGAAGCGTGGAAATTTGATCTCTGCGAAAAGGTCGACCGGCCATGTTGGCCGGTCGACCTGAAGCCGATCAGTCGACCACGCGCACCGCACCCCTGGCAGCGCTCGTCGTCGTCGCAGCATAGGCCTTGAGCGCGGTCGAGACCTTGCGCTTGCGCGGCGCGGCCGGCTTCCAGGCATCCTTGCCCTTGGCTTCCATCGCTGCGCGGCGACGCGCCAGCTCCTCGTCCGAGACCTTGAGCTCGATCGAGCGATTGGGAATGTCGATCGCGATGATGTCGCCGCTCTCGACGAGGCCGATCGCGCCGCCTTCAGCCGCTTCCGGCGAGACGTGGCCTATGGAGAGGCCGGACGAGCCGCCCGAGAACCGGCCGTCGGTGACGAGCGCGCAGGCTTTTCCGAGGCCCTTCGATTTCAGGTAGCTCGTCGGATAGAGCATCTCCTGCATGCCCGGCCCACCGCGCGGCCCCTCATAGCGGATCAGCACGATGTCGCCGGGGTTGACCTTCCGGTTGAGGATGCCTTCGACCGCCGCGTCCTGGCTCTCGAAGATCACGGCCGCACCGGAGAATGTGAGGATCGAGGCATCGACACCAGCGGTCTTCACGATGCAGCCGTCCAGTGCGATGTTGCCGAAGAGCACGGCGAGCCCGCCATCCTTGGAATAGGCGTGGTCGAGATCGCGGATCACGCCGGCTTCGCGGTCGAGATCGAGCTCCTCGAAGCGACGCTCCTGGCTGAAGGCGGTCTGTGTCGGCACGCCACCCGGCGCGGCACTGTAGAACGACCGAACGGCTTCGCTCTGCGTCTGCCGGATGTCCCAGCGCGAGAGTGCCTCCGCCATGGTGGCGCTGTGGACGGTCGGCAGCGAGGTGTCGATCAGCCCGGCGCGGTCGAGTTCGCCGAGGATCGCCATGATGCCACCGGCGCGGTGGACGTCTTCCATATGCACGTCGGCGACGGCGGGCGCGACCTTGCACAGCACTGGTACGCGCCGCGACAGCCGGTCGATATCGGCCATGGTGAAGTCGATCTCGGCCTCATGCGCCGCCGCCAGCAGGTGCAGCACGGTGTTGGTCGAGCCGCCCATGGCGATGTCGAGCGTCATCGCGTTCTCAAACGCCTTGAACGAGCCGACATTGCGCGGCAGCACGCTCTCGTCGTTCTGGTCGTAGTAGCGGCGCGCGATGTCGACGATCAGATGACCGGCCTCGACGAAGAGGCGCTTGCGATCGGCATGGGTGGCGAGCGTCGAGCCATTGCCCGGCAGCGCGAGGCCCAGCGCCTCGGTCAGGCAGTTCATCGAGTTCGCGGTGAACATGCCGGAGCAGGAGCCGCAGGTCGGGCAGGCCGAGCGCTCGATCACGTCGACTTGAGCATCGGTATACTTGTCGTCGGCGGCT